>NZ_JBYTAJ010000001.1:0-421206 GCF_058788075.1 Pseudomonas sp. FW305-20
AACGTCGACGATGCGCTGACCAACCCGGAAACCAGCAGCATCCAGAAAGTCATCGTGTGCAAGCGCACCGGTGGCGATATCAAGTGGAACCAGCATCGCGACATCTGGTACGAAGACCTGATGAAGGTGGCAGGCAGTGTCTGCGCACCTAAAGAAATGGGCGCGGAAGAAGCGCTGTTCATCCTTTATACCTCCGGTTCGACCGGCAAGCCGAAGGGTGTGCAGCACACCACCGCCGGCTACCTGTTGTACGCGGCGATGACTCACGAACGCGTGTTCGACTACCGTCCGGGCGAAGTCTACTGGTGCACCGCCGACGTCGGTTGGGTCACCGGCCACAGTTACATCGTCTACGGCCCGCTGGCCAATGGTGCGACCACGCTGCTGTTCGAAGGTGTGCCGAACTACCCGGACATCACCCGGGTGGCGAAAATCGTCGACAAGCATAAGGTCAACATCCTCTATACGGCACCAACGGCGATCCGCGCGATGATGGCGTCGGGCAAGGCCGCCGTTGAAGGTGCCGATGGCAGCAGCTTGCGTCTGTTGGGTTCGGTCGGTGAGCCGATCAACCCGGAAGCGTGGGATTGGTACTACAAGAACGTCGGCCAGTCCCGTTGCCCGATCGTCGATACCTGGTGGCAGACCGAAACCGGCGGCAACATGATGAGTCCGTTGCCGGGTGCGCATGCGCTCAAGCCGGGTTCGGCGGCACGTCCATTCTTCGGTGTAGTGCCGGCGTTGGTGGACAACCTGGGCAACATCCTCGAAGGCGTGGCCGAGGGCAACCTGGTGATTCTGGATTCGTGGCCAGGCCAGGCGCGCACGCTGTATGGCGACCATGACCGCTTCGTCGACACCTACTTCAAGACGTTCAGCGGCATGTACTTCACCGGTGACGGTGCGCGTCGTGATGAAGACGGTTACTACTGGATTACCGGTCGCGTGGATGACGTGCTCAACGTGTCCGGCCACCGCATGGGCACCGCCGAGATCGAGAGCGCGATGGTCGCCCACCCGAAAGTCGCCGAAGCGGCCGTGGTCGGTGTGCCGCACGACATCAAGGGGCAGGGCATCTATGTCTATGTCACGTTGATCGGTGGCGAGGAGCCAAGCGAACAGCTACGCCTGGAACTGAAAAACTGGGTGCGCAAGGAGATCGGTCCGATTGCCTCGCCGGATGTGATCCAGTGGGCGCCGGGCCTGCCGAAAACCCGTTCGGGCAAGATCATGCGCCGCATTCTGCGCAAGATTGCCACGGCCGAATACGATGGGTTGGGGGATATCTCCACCCTGGCGGATCCGGGTGTGGTGCAGCATTTGATTGATGAGCACAAGGTCATGAACGTCGCGTAAGCGCGGTTCTTGAGTCATCGAAGCCCTGCCCGGCATTGCGCCTGGCGGGGCTTTTTTGTTGCCTGATGTTTTTGCAGTGGCAGTTCGGGCCTCTTCGCGAGCAAGCCCGCTCCCACAGTTGATCTCCAGTGAGAATAAGATTTGTGCTGGGCGCAGATTACCTGTGGGAGCGGGCTTGCTCGCGATGGCGATCTGTCAGACACCACATCAACAACGGCCAATAATTACTGCCTTTGACCAGGCCTGAGCCAATTTCTCAACAGAATCGGCCGCTATCTGCCCTTCCTGACAGGCAGCTATCGGCCACGATCGAACAATGAATCTCACTCGCCCAACCCTTCTCGAACCATGTCAAAAAAGGTCGTCAGGATACGTCGCGAACTCTGTGCCCGCAGACAGACCAATGTCTCGGTGAAGTGCCGCTGAGAGTCAACAATCGGCAAGCCGCGAACCCGGGAGTCCGAGCCCAGCTCGGCTGCCGAGACGACCCCGACGCCCATGCCAATCGCCACGGCCTCGCGTGCCGCTTCACGCCCTTCCACTTCGATGGCCTTGCGAATGTGCAAACCCGCCCCAGCCATCTCCTCCTCCAGCGATAACCGTGTGACCGAACCTTGCTCGCGCAAGACCATGGGTGTGTTGTCCAGGTCGGCAAGGCAGATGGAATCCCGTTGCGCCCAGGGATGGTCATGGGCGACGAAGGCGAGCATGGGATCGCTGCGCAGGTGCAGCGTCATCAGGCGATCGTCTTCGATGTTGCGCCCCAGCAGGGCGATGTCGGCCTGGTGGCTGAACAACCGCTGCAGGACCTCGTCGGTATTGGCGGTTTCGATCTTCACTTCAACGCCGGGGTAACGGCTGCAGAAGCGTGAGACATAGGGCAAGACGTGCACCGGCGCATCCACGGCAAGGTTCAGGGTTCCCGTCGACAGGGTGCGGTAGTCCGTCAGCATGTCGTGGGCATCGATACTGATATCGAACAGGCGCTGGGTCAGGCCGAACAACCGCTCGCCCACTTCCGTCAGGCGCACCAGGCGCTTGTCGCGGTAGAACACCATCACCCCGTAATAATCCTCGAGCTTGCGCACCTGGTCGGATACCGCGGGTTGTGACAGGCAGAGTTGCTCGGCCGCCCGGGTGAAGCTGCCATTCATTGCAACGGCGTGAAACGCCTTGAGTTGGGTATGGGAAATCGTCATCGGCGCACCTCGCTATAGGTTCAACTTATCTTGCCATACGATAAATCGATTTTATTTATGGACGATGAACTGCAAGCATGATTTCCACAAGTGCCGCCCCTCGTACCCATCAGGAATGCTTTATGGAAATTGAACGTTTCGCTGTAGCAAAACGCCGTTCGGACATGGTCCGGTACGACAACCATCTCTATATCGGTGGCCAGGTCGCCTCGGACCTCAGTGGTGATATCGGGGCGCAGACCCGCGAAGTGCTCGCCGGTATCGAGCAGCTTTTGCTCAGTGCCGGCAGCAGCCGCGAGCGGGTGCTGTCGGTGCGCATCCTGCTCGCCCATCGCGAGGACTATGAAGGGCTGAACAGGGTCTGGGATGAGTTTTTTCCTGAAGACCATGCGCCCACACGCGCTTGCACGCTGGCTCAGCTGATCGACCCCGGTTGGCGTGTGGAAATGATCGTGGTCGCCGCGTGCGGCTGATTGTGTCCTGAACCCTGCCTTTAACCGATCCATCGGAGATGACCCCATGCGCCCCTACTGGCTGGACCAGGCCCTGAAAAATCAACCCGCTACGCCCTGCCCTGCGCTGCAACAGGACACCCGCGCCGACGTCTGCATCGTCGGCGGTGGCTATACCGGTTTATGGACCGCCATCATGCTCAAGGAACAGAATCCCGAGCTGGATGTGGTCATCGTCGAATCCGACATCTGCGGTGCCGGTGCCAGTGGACGCAACGGTGGCTGCGCGCTGTCCTGGTCGGCAAAGTACTTCACCCTTGAGCGCTTGTTCGGCGTCAAAGAGGCGATACGCCTGGTCAAGGAATCGGAGAAGAGCATCTACGCCATCGGCACCTTTTGCGAAAAGTACGCGGTGGATGCCGACTACCGTCTCGACGGCACGCTCTACACGGCGACCAACCGCGCCCAGGTCGGCTCGACCGACGGGGTGATCGCGGCACTGGAGCGCCATGGCATTAACTCTTTCTCCAAATGTGCGCTGCCTGACGTGCAACGCATGGCCGGCTCAACCCGGCACATCGAGGGTTGGTTCTCGCCAGCGGCGGCCAGTGTGCAACCGGGCAAGCTGGTCCGTGGGCTGCGCCGAGTCGCACTGGAACTGGGCGTGCGTATTTTCGAGGGCACGCCGATGACCGGTCTGGAAGAGGGAATGCCGGCCATCGTCAATACGCCCAAAGGGAAAGTGACCTGCAACCGGGTCGTGCTGGCGATGAACGCCTGGATGGCCCGTGCCTTTCCACAGTTCTCGCGTTCAGTGGCCATCGTCTCCAGCGACATGATCATCACCGAGCCGCGACCTGATCTGCTCAAACAGATCGGTTTGACCAGCGGAGTCACCGTACTCGACTCGCGGATATTCGTGCACTACTACCACAACACTCCGGACGGCCGAATCATGCTCGGCAAAGGGGGCAACACCTTCGCCTATGGCGGGCGCATCCTGCCGGTATTCGACCAGCCATCACCTTACGCAGGGCTGCTGCGCAACACGTTGACGGAGTTCTTTCCGGACTTTGCCGATGTCGGTATCGCCGCCACCTGGAATGGCCCTTCCGATCGCTCAGTCACCGGGGTACCTTTCTTCGGCCGCATGGGCGCAAGCGGCAATATCTTCTATGGTTTCGGGTATTCCGGCAGCGGCGTCGGTCCGTGCCATATGGGTGGACAGATCCTGTCGTCGCTGGTGCTGGGCCTGGATAACCCTTGGACACGCTCGCCGCTGCTGCAAGGTCCGCTTGGCCATTTCCCACCGGAGCCGGTCCGCTACCTGGGTTCATTGATGGTGCGTAATGCCATTCGGCGCAAGGAGCAGGCCGAAGACCACAACCGCCCTCCTCGTCGACTGGATGTGCGTCTGGCGAAATTTGCGGCGGCCGCCGGCAAGGCGGACAAGGGATAACGCCTCGGTCCTATGCAGTATTTTCATGCGCACCAACAGAAACCCCCGCCCGGTTATTTGCCGAGCGGGGTTTTTCCAGCGTCTGTCGTCATTAGAGCGAAATGGGCTCGAGCCGTAGCCGCTAATCGTAGAACGGCGCAACCGACGCCCGACTGCCGACGAAAAAGCTGTCGGCGACCAGTCGCAGCGGCTGGAGGTCCAGGTCGCTGGCCTTGTTGCCAATCAGCTGTTGAAAATGCCGATACACCGCCGTGTATTCGCCCTCCTCCGATACGACTTGGCGCACGCCGTCGATACTCAACAGTGCGCCACCGTTGTCCAGTCGCAGGATGCCTTCAGTGCAACGAATCTCGATGCTCCAGAGTTCCTCATGACCGTGATCGAAATCGAACTCCGCGCGGACATCGAGGTGGTGCGCGTCAGACAGCTTGATGGACGCGGCAATCGGCGACTGGCAGTTGCTGGGGACCCGCAGTTCGGCAGACTCGACAAACAGCGGCAGCGGCAGCAGATGAGTGACTATCGACAAGGCATTGATGCCGGGATCGAAGACGCCCAGGCCTCCGGGCTGCCAGATCCATGCCTGGCCGGGGTGCCACTTGCGCACGTCTTCCTTCCAGTCGATCTGTACGCTGTGCAAGGTGCGGCTGACCAGCCAGTTACGGGCCGCTTCGATGCCGGGCGCGTAGCGTGAATGCCAGGCGAACAAACCGCTGACGCCTTGCTCCCCAGCCTGATTCACCAACGCCATCGCTTCACCCAACGTGGCGCACGGCGGTTTTTCTACCAGTACGTGTTTGCCAGCGGCCAGGGCTTGTTGCACCAGAGCGAATCGTCCTTGCGGTGGTGTGCAAAACGCAATCGCGTCGACGTACGGGCCGTTTTCGAGCAGCTCGCTCAGGGACTGAAAGTTCTCGACCCCGGCGCAGGGCTGCCCTTGCGTGGCGACAGCCACCAACTGGAACGAGGGGTTGGCGTTAATAGCGGGGACGTGTTGATCCTGAGCAATCTTGCCGTAGCCCACCAGACCGAGACGGATCGGTTGCATCAAAGACTCCTGATTATTTTTCTTATCTTGGTATGCGAGCGAGCAAGGTTACACCGCTCGGATCATTGATCGCAGCTCCCACCGAACCTTTACCCGGCAACCACCGTCCGAGTTAGGGCATCAATGTTAACTATTCACCGCGAGGTCGCTGTTTGAAAGCCGTCATCATCAAAAAATACCGCCTGATCATCAAGACCATGGGCTACGTGGGCTGGGCCCTGTTCTGGCTGCTGCTCTGGGATATAGCCGTCACCGTGGACTTCATGCTGTTTCTCAACAGCAAGATCAATCTGCCGCTGATGCCGCTGACCTTGCTCGGCTCGGCGCTGGTGGTGCTGATCAGTTTTCGCAACAGCAGTGCCTACAATCGCTGGTGGGAAGCGCGCACGTTGTGGGGGGCGATGGTCAATAACTCCCGTAGCTTTGCGCGGCAAGTACTGACGTTGCTGGATGACCCGGGTAATGAGGTCAATCCGATGAAGTCAACCCTGCTACGCCGCCACGTGGCGTACGTGAATTGCCTGGCGGCGCATCTCCGGGGCCAGCCGTGCCCGCTCGAAGTACAGGCGTTTATTCCCGCCGGGGAGTTCGCACGCAGCGGCACCACCAATAACTTTGCCAACGATATCCTCAACGGTTCCGCGGCGCTGCTGGCCCAGGAATACAAGGCCGGGCACCTTGACAGCATTCGCCTGGCGCGGCTGGAGTCGACTCTGGTTGATCTGTCCAACAGCCAGGGCGGCATGGAGCGGATTGCCAATACGCCGCTGCCCTACCCTTATGTCTATTTTCCGCGGCTGTTTATTTCGCTGTTTTGCCTGATTGTGCCGGTGGGGCTGGTCGAGTCCCTGGGCTGGTATACCCCGCTGGCCTCGACAGTGGTGGGCTTCATGCTGCTGGCCATCGAACGCATCGGCACTGATCTGCAAAGCCCATTCCGCGACAGCGAACACCAGATCCAGATGGAAGCCCTCTGCGAAACCATCGAGAAAAACCTGCACTCAATGCAACGCGATTCGCTGGGTAGCGATCATTTCAGCTACCCCAGTACAGCGGTGATTTAACAAAAAAACGGCGGGTGGTGAATTATTCAGTGTCCTCATGTATTTAAACTAAAGAGCGCGGGCAAAAAACTGGTTGGTTGCGGCCAACCAAAGGAGCACGGTGAAAAGCGTTTACGGTCCAGGTCAGATGCAATCCTGCGCGGCGCGTTCAAAACTCGAAGGCAGGAAGTTCGAGGCCAGCAAATGCCGTTCGTAGATGAACACCTTGCCGCCGTTCCCGGTCTTGTAGGCTTCCAGCACGTTATCCGCCGAGACTTTGCTCGGCACGACGATCCGGTAGCTGCGCTGGGTCTGCGAGACAGTCGGGTTCAACGCACTGCCCTGCAATTTCGGCACGACGCAGTCGGCGTATTGGGCCGGGGTCTTGCTGGTCTGCAAGGTCAGGGTCGGATCGTTCGGCGTGGAGGCACAACCGGCGAGCAAAGCGGCAAATACCATGGCGGGCGCGAATAAAGGGCGCATCGGTCTCATCCTGAAAATAAAAGGTTCGGTACAACAAGCAACGGGACTTCGTCACGAACGTCGTCATGGAGGCGATTTTCCGCCTGCTGCCGAGAAAGCAGAACTTGCGTTTCGTAATGTTCACTATTACTTCTAGCAATAGTTGCGCGCCGTGCCGACGGATGCACACTCAATCACAACCAGAAAGATTGATGAGGATCTCTCCTTGAGAACATTTGACCTGATACGCGACGCCGTTTTGCCCGACTTCCGAGACCGGGTGGCCGAGTACCTGACCCAATACGAAACCGTACTGTTGTGCGAAAAAGCGCCCGACCGGGAGCTTGTACAGGCCACCGCCAATCAGTTACGCGGCTATTTGCGCGGGTTGAACACCACACGTGTATTGGGCATGGCGGATTGGGAGGAGCTGGATAGACGAGTGGTGAATACGTGGCTTTAGCCTCTGCACGCGCTCTTTGGACTCGACATCCAGGGGATGAATCGGCAATCGCATGTGCAGCAGCATTCTTATCAGCGCGGCAGCGAACAGGCAGGCGAAAACGATGGCGTCGATAATGACGGAGCTCAATGCGTGACCTGCCTCGTCATTGCTCGTATCAAAAGTACCGTCATCACTGCATGCAAGATAACCACTGGCCACAAGAGAATCCCGCTCGCGTCACCGGAGAAGCCAACGTAGGTGAGATACAACGCAACGGCTGCGTTATAGATCAACATGCCGAGCATGGGAGGGCCTGGCCAGCAGGTGACTGCCAGGGCAATGAGGGCAATGCCGGCCACGCGGACGATGACACCGGTCAGTTCGATGCCAAGCAGCAGATGCCCGACCAGAGACGGGACAAACAGCAGCCCCACGCCAGTGGCGGCCTCGATAATCGCGGCAAAAACCAGCAGTCCTTTCATCATACGGACGCTCCAGTCCGGGCTGCGCAGCCACGTAACTGCACTACCCGGTGAACAGGTTAAGCCGATTGCGACTAACGCTTAGTGCCTATCGTGATTAACCTTGGTGGAAAGTTCCAATCCAGCAGCAATACTCCACTCTGCTTAGAAACTATCCGAGTATAGCGTGGGGCAATAAGTCATGAACTTAACCGTCTCCGAACTTAAAGCATCTCGACTTTCGTCATTCAAACGATGCCTTCGCCAGCCATTACTGCACTTTTTAATCGCCGGTTTTGCACTCTTTGTGTTGTACGAAGGTTTGCACCGTTCCACCGTCGATCAAAATCCCCAACGCATCGAAATCACGCCTGAAGTTGTCCAACGTATCGCGATCTCGTGGCTGGCGCGATGGCAAAGACCGGCATCGGAGCAACAGTTGCAGGGCCTGATCGATGACTATGTGAAAGAGGAAATCCTCTATCGCGAAGCGCTGAAACTTGGCCTGGATAAAGACGACACCATCATTCGCCGCCGACTGGCGCAAAAGATGGATTTCCTCGCCGAAGATGTCGCGTCACTTCGCGAGCCTGCACCCGGTGAACTTGAGGCTTGGTATAACCAGCGTCAGGACGCGTATGCCCTGCCACCATTGGCGACTTTCCGTCATTTATTTTTCGCCCCGGACAAACGCGGTGCTGATGCACAAACGCAGGCTCAAGCTGCGCTAAGTGGCCTGACTGATCAGAACAGTGGAGAAGGCGATGCCTTCATGTTTAAAAACACCTACTTCGAACAATCCCAGGATCAGGTGGCGCGGGTCTTTGGTTCAAAGTTTGCCATTTCATTGTTCAAGCAAACGCCCGGAAGTTGGGTAGGCCCTGTGGAGTCCGGTTTTGGCTGGCACCTGGTGTGGATTGATTCGCTGGCCAAACCACCACCACCGCCCTTCGAAACCGTGGCCCGGCAGCTCAAGTCCGATTGGTTGTCCGAGCAACGCAGCGCATCGAAACGCGCGAGTTTCGATGCACTGAAAGCACGCTATGACGTCGTGGTGATGATGCCGACGTCTACCAGCGGGATTGTCGCTGCTCAAACGGAGCGGCCGTGATGAAACACATGGTCTGGCTGTTGTTGCTCTGGTTCATGGGGCTGACGGCCATGGCCCATGAGTCCCGCCCTGCTTACCTGGAAATCAACGAAACAGCCACCGGGCGCTATGACGTCATGTGGCGCACCCCGGTGCTTTCAGGCATGCGCTTGCCGATTGCGCTGAAGTTTGCCGACGGTGTGCGCTCTGTCGTTGAGCCGGTTGAAAGCGAACTGAACGATTCACTGATCGAGCGCCGAATCATTGATGCGGGTCCCACGGGACTGGTTGGGCAACGCATTGAATTTATCGGCCTGCAAGCGAGCATCACCGATGTGCTGGTGCGTGTCTCGCGCCTGGACGGCAGCCTGACGACCACTCTCGTCCACCCCGCACAACCCTGGATAGACATCGCTGGCACGCCGGGAATGCTCTCGGTGGCCGGTGCGTTTCTGGTCCATGGCATCCAGCACATCCTCGGGGGGGTCGATCACCTGTTGTTCGTCTTCGGCCTTCTGCTGCTGGTGAGTAACGGCTGGATGCTGGTGAAGACCATCACCGCGTTTACCCTCGCCCACTCCATCACCCTGGTGCTTGCTGCACTGGACGCAGTGCGGCTTCCCGGCCCGCCTGTGGAAGCGACGATTGCACTGAGCATTCTGTTGCTAGCGGTGGAAATCGCCCGCAAGAATCGTGGTGAAACCAGCTTTACCATTCAATGGCCCTGGGTCGTGGCGTTCTGTTTTGGCTTGTTGCACGGCTTTGGTTTTGCGGGGGCGCTGGCGCAAATCGGCTTGCCCCAGCGCGACCTGCCTCTGGCTTTGTTCACCTTCAATGTCGGCGTCGAAATCGGCCAACTGATGTTTGTCGCCGCCGCGCTGAGCATTCGCACACTGTTGCTGCATTGTCGATTGCCACGGTCCGCGCTTCTGTATGCCCAACCGGTTGCGTCCTACGGGTTGGGCACGCTGGCTGCCTTCTGGTTTTTCGAGAGAGTTTGGAGTTTCTGGACCTGAGTTGCCCCCTATCACTGCCGTATTCCCAAGAGGTGGAATATGAAACCCCATACACCCATCATCGTGCCGTCACTGTTAAGTAGCGCCGTGCTTGCTTTCAGCACACTAGCCTTGGCAGAGGGAATCCCTGATCGCGAGGTTTACTTTGGCCAGACGCACTCGCACACCTCCTGGTCGATTGATGCCTACCTGATCGGCAACCATCAGGTCGATCCCGAGCAGACGTATCAATACTCACTTGGGATGCCGGTCAAGCATCCGATGGGGGTTGAAGTGCAGCTCAAAGGCAGACCGCTGGATTTCCATGGCGTGACCGACCACTCGGAATACGTGGGCGTGATCGCCCTGGCCAATGATCCGAAGTCGGACTTCAGCAAGCAGCCCATCGCGCAAAAGCTGATTGCCAAGACCCCGGAAGATTTCAACCGAGTGTTCAAATGGATCGCCGGCAGCTTGAGCCACCCGATCAAGGAGCTGATTGATCCGAAGGTGGCCGGCAACATCTGGCAGCAGAACATCGCCATCGCCGACAAGTACTACAAGCCCGGCAAGTTCACCACGTTCGTCGCCTATGAATGGACCTCGGCACCGAACAATCAAAACATGCACCGCAATATATTTTTCCGCGATTCGAAGAAGGTGCCGGACCTGCCCTTCACGGCCCTCGACTCGGACAAACCGGAGGATTTGTGGGGCTGGATGGACGATCAACGCAAAAAGGGCAATGAGGTGCTGGCGATCTCCCACAACGGCAACCTCAGCAACGGCCTGATGTTCCCGGTGGATGTTGATGATCGTGGTCGCCCCATCGATGCCGCCTGGGCCGAAACGCGGATGCGCAATGAATCCCTCACCGAAATTCATCAGGTCAAAGGCACCTCCGAAACCCACCCCGAACTGTCGCCGACCGACGAATTTGCCAATTATGAAATCATGAGTTTCCTGCTTGGTATCGACAACAGCACGTCGAAACTCAATGGCAGTTACATCAGGCAAGCCTGGCAGAACGGCATGGCCTTGCAGGAAGCCCGCGGATACAACCCCTACAAAATGGGCGTGGTCGGTGCCAGCGACTCGCACAACGGGGTGATTCCCTATTCGCAGAGCAACAACTTCGGCTCCCACGGGTTTACCGACAGCACCCCGGCGGCGCGTATTTCCGGCAAGGAAAACTCCGGCATGGTGGCCTTGCAAACCAGCACGTCGGGATTGGCCGGTGTCTGGGCGGAAGAAAACACCCGTGAATCGATCTTCGATGCCATGAAACGCAAGGAAGTCTATGGCACCAGCGGCGTGCGCATCCCCGTGCGCCTGTTTGGTGGCTGGGGTTTCGACAGCAGTGTCTGGAACGAAAAAGACTGGGTTCAAACTGCTTACGCCAAGGGCGTGCCCATGGGCGGCGACTTGCCGGCAAAACCAGGTAAAGCGGCGCCGTCCTTTGTAGTGTGGGCGGTCAAGGATGCAGACGACGGCAACCTCGACCGCATCCAGATCATCAAGGGTTGGACCAAAAACGGCCAGACCTTTGAGAAGATCTATGACGTCGTCTGGTCCGGGGATCGCCAACCGGACCAGGCGACCGGCAACGTGCCGTCGGTGGGCTCGACAGTTGACGTTTCCAAGGCGACTTACACCAACACCATTGGTGCCACCGAGCTGAAAAAAGTCTGGGTCGATCCGGATTTCGATCCGGCGCAGCACGCGTTCTACTACGCCCGCGTGCTACAGATCCCGACACCGCGCTGGAGCACCTATGACGCGGCCAAGCTGCAAGTACCGCCGCCGGCGGATGTCTCGGCCACCGTC
Organism: Pseudomonas sp. FW305-20; assembly: GCF_058788075.1. Classification (NCBI taxonomy): domain Bacteria; kingdom Pseudomonadati; phylum Pseudomonadota; class Gammaproteobacteria; order Pseudomonadales; family Pseudomonadaceae; genus Pseudomonas; species Pseudomonas sp. FW305-20. The sequence continues at coordinate 11,838 of NZ_JBYTAJ010000001.1, forward strand.
CAGGAACGCGCCTGGACCTCACCGATCTGGTACACGCCGAATGCTGAGGACAGCAAGTCCATCGCCGGCGGTAAAACCATCGATCAACTGAAAACCGAAGGGGCCAAAGCACTCACCAACGAGCAACTGCAAACCTATGTGGTGGGCAAAACCATCAAGGTGCGCAATACCGTCACCGGCCAGACGTTTGAGATCGTCTATGGCACCGACGGCCAACGTCTGGTCACCAGCGTCGACGGCAAGCCGCCTGCACAAGGGGAATACCTGAACATGCTGCATGCCGGCCAGTTTGGCGTTCCGGCCAAGTATGAAATCAAGGACGGCCATCTGCTGACAACACTCGGCGGCACGCCCTTCGAGGCCACGGTGTTCGAGCAAAACGGCAAATACGTGGCGGCTCGCAGCAACGAGTTTGGCTATGCGAATTATGAGGTCGAGGTGGTCAAGTAGTGTCGAGGCCAGCATCGATGCGCTGCATTCATCGATGCTGGCCGATTGACGAGCAATAGCAGTTGTTGCCCACAGGAACTACTGGTCCGCAGTGGATGCAACTGAAGATCGACAAGCCTCAGCCCATTGCCTGCAGCCATTTAAGTAAATCCATTTCCAGGCTGCCTGGCTTAGGAGCTGTGGGAGATAACAGGCAGTAGCGGGAGCCGTCTTCAACAAATCCTAATGGCGCGGCCAACACACCGCTCTGGATATCGTCGCGCACCAAGTGCCACGGGCCAATGGCTACTCCGAGGCCTGCGACAGCCGCCTGGATGCTGAAATAAAAGTGCTCAAAAGATTGCATGTCCATCTCAGGAATGGGCAGTCCTTTTGCGCCAGCCCACTCCTGCCAAGCGGTAGGCCGGCTAGTTGTCTGAAGCAATGGGGCCGAGGAGCGCAGACCTTTCCTGCTTTTGCCGAACCACTGATCTGCCTTTTCTGGCCTGCATACAGGGCCGACCTTCTCTGTGAATAGAGTCTCGGCATGATATCCGGGGGGGCGAGGAAAATCGTCCCGTCGAATGGCCAAATCTATGCCATGGTCGAATGAAAAGATGCCGCCGCCAGCCACTAAATGGATTTCTAACCCTCGATGATGTGTTTGGAAGTCGCTCCAACGAGGGATCAACCATCGCATTAAAAGCGTTGGCTCACAGGACAGGACAAGCTGACGAGCACGACGGGCATCGGTGCGTATCTCGCCAACTGCCTGGTTCATCAACCCAAGCCCTTCACTAACCGCTTTCGCCAGGTGTCTTCCGGCATCCGTCAAAAAAACCCTTCGGCTACGCCGCTCGAACAGGTCAACGCCCAAATCCTCTTCAAGCAAGCGCACTGCGCGGCTAATGGCACCCGGGGTCAGATGCAGTTCGTCTGCCGCTCGGGCGAAGTTTTCGAACCGTGCGGCTGATTCGAAGCAACGCAACGCAAGTAGAGAAGGCATGCGAGCCTTAGAAATTAGTGAGTCGTAGTCACTATTTCCTTCAGAAATCATCGTTAGTACCAAGGTAAATGATCTGTAAATATCGCTCTTTACCACCACAACTCGAAAGGTACAGCATGAGCGAATGGATAGCCGTAATCACCATCACAATACTCGCATGCATCAGTCCAGGACCGGATTTCGCCATGGTTTGCCGCAACGGATTGCTATTGTCTCGACGAGCAGGCGTCCTCACATCTGTGGGAATTGGTATGGGGGTGCTTGTCCACGTGTGCTATACGCTGCTCGGACTAGGGTTAGTGCTTCAACAAACGCCTTGGTTGTTCAATGCGCTGAAGCTGGCTGGAGCGGCGTATCTCGTCTACCTAGGCATCAAAATGCTTCGTTCCAAGCCGGCTATTGAACAGCTAGACGCACCGCCACCCGCCATGTCAGATCTGGCAGCTCTGCGTACGGGATTTCTCACGAACGCGTTGAACCCTAAAACATCGATCTTCATCGTTAGTGTGTTCATTGGTGTAGTACGGCCGGACACCGCCTTGACAGTGCAAACTGCATATGGACTGTTCATCGCTGGGGCGCACGCGGTGTGGTTCAGCCTCATCGCGCTGTGCTTCTCAGCCGGGAGGGTGCGCGAGAAATTGATGGCCGCACGACAATGGATTGACCGGATTTTTGGCGGCCTACTCGTGAGCTTCGCAATATTACTGACAATCGCTCAGCGTTCAGCTTGAGTTGAATGGGCCTTTGCGCAGGGATGGCGGGATGTGATTGTTATCGACGGCCTTCACGCGACACTCCAATGGCCCAGGCTGGCATTGCTCATGCGGATTGAGTACGCGCATCCACATCACTTGCAGACTCAGCTCTGATCTTGAACCAGAGGGAGTACATCGCTGGCGGGGTTCTCATCATGGGACTAGCCGCCAAGACCTCGCGCATCTGTGCGGCAATATCGCGCAACCCTGTCCGCTCCGCGCCCATAACCCGAAAGGCCACCGGGTATGGCGCCCAAGCAACATCACGCAAAGCGCGAGCATCTCGCAGGTTAATGTCAGGCAGTGTGACCGGCAGTATTCCGAGCAACGGGCAATACCTCCCTCCCTTTTATCGCCTTTGAACCAGAAACTCATTTCAAGGACTTGTGCTTCCGGTATTATGGTATACCATCAGACGCACAGACACTCTTACCCTACACGGAGCAGCTCATGAGTTTCGAAATCCGCAAGATCGTCAGCTACGTCGAAGAAACCTTTATCGAAGGCGGCAAGGCTGCCGACAAGCCTGTGACCATGGTCGGGCTGGCCGTGGTGATGAAAAACCCTTGGTTGGGTCGCGGCTTTGTCGAAGACCTGAAGCCGGAAATTCGCGCCAACTGCTCTGACCTCGGTGCGCTGATGGTCGAGCGCCTGGTGGGCATCATCGGCGGCGCCGAGAAGATCGAGGCTTATGGCAAGGCCGCCGTAGTGGGCGCCGACGGTGAAATCGAGCACGCCTCCGCCGTGATCCATACCCTGCGCTTCGGCAACCATTACCGCGAAGCGGTGAAAGCCAAGAGTTACCTGAGCTTCACCAACAAGCGCGGCGGCCCGGGCACCTCGATTCAGATCCCGATGATGCACAAGGACGACGAAGGCCTGCGTTCGCACTACATCACCCTAGAAATGCAGATCGAAGACGCGCCGCGCGCCGATGAAATCGTCGTGGTTCTGGGTTGCGCCGATGGCGGCCGCCTGCACCCACGTATCGGCAACCGTTACATCGATCTCGAAGAGCTGGCCGCTGAAAACGCCCAGTAATCAAGGTCGGTAAGAACAACAAAAAGGCATGCAGGAGCGCTCCATGATTCGGCTCACCGCTGAACGCACCCCGGCTGGCACCAGTTACCTGGCGACCGGCCAAGGCCAGCCCGTGGTTTTGATCCACGGCGTGGGCCTGAACAAAGAAATGTGGGGCGGCCAGGTCGTTGGCCTGGCCACGAAGTACCGTGTGATTGCCTACGACATGCTGGGTCATGGCGCCAGCCCGCGCCCGGAAAGCGGCACGCCCCTGCTCGGCTATGCCGACCAGTTGCTTGAACTGCTCGACCACCTGCAACTGCCTCAGGCGACGGTGATCGGCTTTTCCATGGGCGGGCTGGTGGCACGGGCTTTTGCCTTGCATTACCCGCAACGCCTGCAAGGCCTGGTGGTGCTCAACAGCGTGTTCAATCGCAGCCCCGAACAGCGTGCCGGCGTTATCGCCCGCACTGCTCAAGCCGCCGAGCACGGACCGGACGCCAACGCCGAAGCCGCTCTGTCGCGCTGGTTCAGCCGTGAATATCAGGCGGCCAACCCGGCGCAGATTGCGGCCTTGCGCCAAACCCTGGCAAACAATGACCCGCAGGGATACCTGACCACCTATGAGCTGTTCGCGACCCAGGACATGTACCGCGCTGACGATCTGGGCTGCATCCAAGTGCCGACGCTGATCGCCACCGGTGAGCTGGACCCGGGTTCCACACCGGAAATGGCCGAGCAATTGGCCGCACGCATTCCCGGCGCGACAGTTGCCGTGCTCGCCGAGCAGCGGCATATGATGCCCGTAGAATCACCGCGCCTGGTCAACCAGCTGCTGCTGGAGTTTCTCGACACGGTGCACTCCCGACAAAATCAAATAAAGGGGATCGTTGCATGACACTCGCACGCTTCCAGATGTGCATCGGCGGTGAATGGGTCGATGCCCTCTCCGGCAAGACTTTTGAAAGTTTGAACCCCGCCCTGGCTCAAGCCTGGGCTGAATTACCCGATGCCGACGAAGCCGATGTCGAGCGCGCCGTGCAGGCTGCGCAGACGGCTTTCGACAGCCCGGCCTGGCGCGGTCTGACCGCCACCGCTCGCGGCAAACTGTTGCGCCGCCTCGGTGACCTGATCGCTGAAAACAAGGAGCATCTTGCGCAGCTGGAAAGCCGCGACAACGGCAAGCTGATTCGCGAAACCCGTGGTCAGGTCAGCTACTTGCCGGAGTTCTTCCACTACACCGCAGGCCTGGCGGACAAACTCGAAGGCGGCACCCTGCCCCTCGACAAGCCGGACCTGTTTGCCTACACCGTGCACGAAGCCATGGGCGTGGTTGCCGCGATCATTCCCTGGAACAGTCCGCTGTACCTGACCGCGATCAAGCTCGCCCCGGCCCTGGCGGCGGGCAACACCATCGTGATCAAACCATCGGAGCACGCCTCCGCCACCATTCTCGAACTGGCCCGTCTGGCGCTGGAAGCCGGCATCCCGCCGGGCGTGGTCAACGTCGTTACCGGCTACGGCCCAAGCACCGGCGCCGCCCTCACCCGCCATCCGCTGGTGCGCAAAATCGCCTTCACCGGCGGCGCTGCCACGGCCCGGCATGTGGTGCGTAGCAGCGCTGAAAACTTCGCCAAGTTGTCGCTGGAACTGGGCGGCAAATCACCCAACATTATCTTTGCCGATGCCGACCTCGACAGCGCGATCAACGGTGCGATTGCCGGGATCTATGCAGCATCAGGCCAGAGCTGCGTTTCCGGCTCGCGGTTGTTGGTGCAGGACGAAATCTACGATGAGTTCGTCGATCGTCTGGTCGAACGTGCCAAGCGCATCCGCATCGGTAACCCGCAGGAAGACAGCAGCGAAATGGGCCCCATGGCCACCGCACAGCAACTGGCTGTGGTCGAAGGCCTGGTCGCCGATGCCATCGCCGAAGGTGCGCGCCTGCGCCTGGGCGGCAAGCGTCCGCAAAATCTGGGCGATGGCTGGTTCTACGAGCCGACCCTGTTCGAATGCGACCGCAACTCCATGAAGATCATGCAGGAAGAAGTCTTCGGTCCGGTGGCCTCGGTCATCCGTTTCAAAGATGAAGCCGAAGCCCTGGCGATTGCCAACGACTCGCAGTTCGGCCTCGCCGCCGGTATCTGGACTCGTGATTTGGGCCGTGCCCATCGCCTGGCCCGGGACGTGCGCTCGGGGATTATCTGGGTCAATACCTACCGAGCCGTCTCGGCCATGGCGCCGATCGGCGGCTTCAAGAACAGCGGCTATGGACGCGAGAGCGGCATCGATTCGGTGCTGGCCTATACCGAACTGAAAACGGTGTGGATCAACCTCTCTCAGGCACCCATGCCTGACCCCTTCGTGATGCGCTAGGAGACCGCCGACATGATCGAACCCGGCATTTACAAAGACGTCATGAGCTCGTTCCCATCCGGGGTCACGGTGGTCACCACCCTGGACCCGGACGGTGGCATCGTCGGCATCACCGCCAGCGCCTTCAGCGCGCTGTCGATCGATCCGGCACTGGTGCTGTTCTGCCCCCACTATGCCTCGGACACGTACCCGATCCTGCGTGACAGCAAGCAGTTCGCGATTCACCTGCTATCGGCCGACCAGACTGCCGAAGCCTATGCGTTTGCGGGCAAAGGCAAGGACAAGGCCAAAGGCATCGACTGGCACCTCAGCGAGCTGGGCAACCCGCTGTTGCGCAAAGCCACGGCGATCATCGAGTGCGAACTGTGGCGTGAATACGACGGCGGCGATCACGCGATCATTGTCGGCGCGGTGAAGAACCTGATTCTGCCCGAGCAACCGGTCACGCCGATGATCTATCACAAAGGTAAGCTGGGCCCGCTGCCCACCCTGGCCTGATGTTTATCTTCAGTGCGCAGGTCCATGTGGGAGCGAGCCTGCTCGCGATGACGGCAGCACATTCAACATCAATGTGAGTGACACACCGCTATCGCGAGCAGGCTCACTCCCACATAGAGCGCCTCCACTTTCTTGGGAGCCGGCATGAACCCAGCAACCTCGCAACTGTTCCGCCAGCAAGCCTACATCGACGGCCAATGGCTGGATGCGCCCGATGGCGCCTGTCAGGACATTTTCAACCCGGCCACCGGCGAAAAGATCGGCCAAGTGCCGAACCTTGGCGCCGCAGAAGCTCGTCAAGCCATCGCCGCCGCCAACAAAGCCTGGCCGACCTGGCGTGCTCTGACCGCCAAGGAACGCAGCCAGACGCTGAAACGCTGGCACGCGCTGATGATTGAAAATGCCGATGCGCTGGCAGAAATCCTCACCCTCGAACAAGGTAAGCCACTGGCCGAAGCCAAGGGCGAAATCCTCTACGCGGAGAGTTTCATCGAGTGGTTCGCCGAAGAAGCCAAGCGCATCTACGGCGACACCATTCCCAGCCACAAAGGCGATGCACGCATTGTGGTCAGCAAGGAACCGATCGGCGTGGTTGCGGCCATCACCCCGTGGAATTTTCCGGCGGCGATGATCACCCGCAAGGCCGGCCCGGCGCTGGCGGCCGGTTGCCCGTGCATCGTCAAACCGGCACCGGAAACCCCGTTTTCGGCGCTGGCCATGGCCGCGTTGGCGGAACAGGCCGGGATTCCACCGGGCATTTTCAATGTGATCACCGGCGACGCCGTGGCCATCGGTGGCGAGCTGACCGCCAGCCCGCTGGTGCGCAAACTGTCGTTCACCGGTTCCACCGCCATAGGCAAGTTGCTGATGGCGCAGTGCGCACCAACGCTGAAAAAAGTCTCACTGGAACTGGGAGGCAACGCGCCCTTCATCGTGTTCGACGATGCTGATCTGGAGCGTGCCGTAGAAGGTGCGCTGATCGCCAAGTTCCGCAATGCCGGGCAAACCTGTGTCTGTGCCAATCGCTTCCTGGTGCAGAGCGGCATTCATGATGCTTTTGCCACGCGACTGGCCGAGCGCGTGGCGCAACTGAACGTTGGCAGTGGTTTCGAGGCAGGCGTCACCCAAGGTCCGCTGATTAACGAACGCGCGGTGGCCAAAGTCGAAGACCACGTTCAGGACGCCCTCTTCCAAGGCGCCCGACTGCTTTGCGGCGGCGAACGCCATGCGCTGGGACACGGATTCTTCCAGCCAACCGTGCTGGCCGGCGTGACCGGTGACATGAAAGTCGCTCAAGAGGAAACCTTTGGCCCGCTGGCCGCGGTGTTCCGCTTCGAGAGCGAAGCCGAGGCAGTGCAGTTGGCCAACGACACCGAGTTCGGCCTTGCGGCTTACTGCTACACCCGCGATCTGGGGCGCGCCTGGCGCATGAGTGAAGCGCTGGAATACGGCATGGTCGGGATCAACGAAGGGCTGATTTCCACTGAAGTCGCGCCCTTTGGCGGGATCAAATCCTCGGGTCTCGGTCGTGAAGGATCCAAGTACGGCATCGAAGATTATCTGGAGCTCAAATACACCTTGATGGGCGGGCTTGACGATTTTGGGAGCACACCGCGATGAGCAATGAAACGTACGAAAAAGGCCTGAAAATCCGCACCCAGGTGCTGGGCGAAGCCTACGTGAACCGCGCCATCGAAAACGCCGACGACTTCACCCGGCCTCTTCAGGAGATGGTCACCGAGTACTGCTGGGGCCACGTCTGGGGCCGTGAGGGTTTGTCGCTTAAAGAACGCAGCATGATAAACTTGGCAATGATTTCGGCCCTCAACCGGCCTCACGAACTCAAGCTGCATGTACGCGGTGCCTTGCGTAACGGGCTGAGTCGTGAACAAATACGCGAAATTTTGCTTCAAGTCGGTATTTATTGCGGTGTCCCCGCTGCCGTAGACAGTTTCCGGCTTGCCCGTGAAGCCTTCGCCGAAGCCGATGCCGAGGCCTCCAGTTAACCCTTGGCTGTTTTGATGACCTGAGCACGATGATCCTGGATCGAAGCGCTCTTTTTGCATGGACAGCCACACTCAGAGCGGACCCCATGAAACGCCTGCCACTCGACGACAGCTTCAAGGTCAATCGCAACCCCGTTACCCTGCGCGAAATCGTGCTGGATAAACTGCGAAGCGCCATCATGAATTTCCAGCTCTTGCCGGGAGATCGTCTGGTCGAACGCGATCTGTGCGATCGCCTGGGCGTCAGCCGCACGTCCGTACGCGAAGCCTTGCGTCACCTGGAATCCGAAGGCCTGGTGGAATTCGCCGACGCCAAAGGGCCCAGTGTCGCGATCATTACCCTGGCCGATGCCGTGGATATCTATGAGCTGCGTTGTGTGCTCGAAGGCCTGATCGTCCAGTTGTTCACCCTGCGGGCCAAGGCCAAGGACATCAAGGCCCTGGAAAAAGCCCTCGAGGAAAACCGCAAGGCCCTCAAGGAAGGTGAACTGCAACAGGTGATCGATTCGGTTCAGGGTTTCTACGACGTCCTGCTCGAAGGCTCCGGCAATCATGTGGCGGCCACTCAGCTGCGTCAGTTGCAGGCACGGATCAGCTACCTGCGGGCGACTTCGGTGTCCCAGGAAAACCGCCGTGGCGCGAGCAATCAGGAAATGGAACGCATGGTCGAGGCGATCAAGAGCGGCGACCCGCTGGCCGCCCACCAGGCTTGCGTCGACCACGTCCGCGCCGCCGCAACCGTTGCACTCGATTACCTCAAGCGCAAACAGGAAGAGACCGGGAAAATCCCCGAGATCACGCTGCCCATCGCGCTCAAAGAACCTCGCATAGGTCGCTAACCATGTTCAGCCCGAGCTTTTGTCCAAAGTGCGGTGGCGGTGACCTCGGTCACCAGCTGCCACCGGGCGATACGCACGAGCGCCTGATGTGCCGTGGCTGTGGCTATATCCATTACGTCAATCCGAAAATCATCGCCGGCTGCATCATCGAGCAAGACGGCAAGTACCTGCTGTGCCAACGCGCGATCCCGCCGCGTCCCGGTACCTGGACGCTGCCGGCGGGTTTCATGGAAGGCGGCGAGACCACCGAGCAGGCGGCGCTGCGCGAAGTCTGGGAAGAGAGCGGCGTGCGCGCGGAAATTCTCTCGCCCTACTCGATCTTCAGCGTGCCGAAGATCAGCGAGGTGTACATCATCTTCCGCGCCATCGCGCTGGAGATCACCGGCCAATACGGCCCGGAAACCCTGGACTACAAATTCTTCGCGCCCGAGGACATTCCTTGGGACAGCATCTATTACCCGGCGATCCGGCAGATCCTCGAACGCTATATCGAGGAACGCCAGGCCGGGGTTTACGGCATCTACATCGGCAATGACGATACCGGCAAGATCCACTTCATCCGCTGACATCTCCTAGGGCGCCACGCCCTCGACAATGATCACCTCGGCCCGGGCCACGCCCTCGCGGTGCCGTTTCGCCTCTTGATATTGCTCACTGTGATAACAGGCCAGCGCCTGCTCGTAAGAATCGAACTCGATGACCACGCTGCGTTGTGGGGTCGGCCGACCTTCCATCGCTTCGCTGCGCCCGCCGCGTGCCAACAGCTTCCCGCCATATAAAGCGAACGCCGCCGGGGCGCGTTGGGTGTATTGGCTGTATTGATCGGGGTCGGTGACATCCACGTGAGCAATCCAGTACGCCTTCATAGTGACCTCTTGGCTCTGTTTGTATTATGGTATACCAATAAATATACCCACCCAACACTGAGAGTTCCAGCATGGCCTTCAACAGCATCGAAGAAATCATCGAAGATTACCGACAGGGCAAGATGGTGCTTCTGGTCGATGACGAGGACCGGGAAAACGAAGGCGATCTGCTGCTCGCCGCCGACCGCTGCACCGCCGAGGCCATCAGCTTCATGGCCCGCGAAGCCCGGGGCCTGATCTGCCTGACCCTGACCGACGCGCACTGCCAGCGCCTCGGTCTGGAGCAGATGGTGCCGAGCAATGGCAGTGTGTTCAGCACTGCGTTCACCGTGTCCATCGAGGCCGCCGTGGGCGTGACAACCGGCATTTCCGCCGCCGATCGGGCGCGTACGGTGGCCGCCGCCGTCGCTGCCGATGCTGGTCCCACGGACATAGTGCAGCCCGGCCATATCTTCCCGCTTCGCGCCAAGGAAGGCGGCGTGCTGACCCGCGCCGGACACACCGAAGCCGGTTGCGACCTCGCGCGCCTGGCCGGCTTCACTCCCGCCTCGGTGATCGTCGAGGTAATGAACGACGACGGCACCATGGCCCGCCGCCCTGACCTGGAAGTCTTCGCGCGCAAGCACGGAATCAAGATCGGCACTATCGCCGACCTGATCCACTATCGCCTGAGCACCGAGCACACCGTGGTGCGCATCGGTGAACGCGAATTGCCCACGGTGCACGGGACGTTCCGGCTGATCACCTTTGAGGATCGCATTGAAGGTGGCGTGCACATGGCGATGGTCATGGGGGACATTCGTCGGGAAGAACCGACCTTGGTGCGGGTGCACGTGATCGACCCGCTGCGGGACCTGGTGGGCGCCGAATACAACGGCCCTTCCAACTGGACATTGTGGGCGGCGCTGCAACGAGTCGCTGAAGAAGGCTGCGGCGTGGTGGTCGTACTGGCCAATCATGAGTCGTCACAAGCGCTACTGGAACGCGTACCCCAACTCACACAGCCGCCACGGCAATTCAACCGATCGCAATCGCGCATCTATTCTGAAGTAGGGACCGGTGCGCAGATTCTGCAGGATCTGGGCGTGGGCAAGTTGCGTCATCTCGGCCCACCGCTGAAATACGCAGGCTTGACCGGTTACGACCTGGAAGTGGTCGAGAGCATCCCGTTCACCGGATGAATCTGGAGCTTTCGGAGGGCTTTTGTGGCGAGGGAGCTTGTTTCCGTTGGAGCTGCGCAGCAGTCCTATTTTTTGGGGCCGCTTCGCAGCCCAGCGGGAGCAAGGTCCCTCGCCACAGGGCAAGCCCCTCCACCACAAAAAACCGCTTTTGGCTGATAGCCGGTAAGGCAAAGTGCTTGCACAAAGTTTGGAATACCATAATATGATATTCCATAGACCGGACGATCATAATCGACCAGATGGACCTACTGCTCCCGATAGGCGGGCATCAACAGCCCGCTCACAAACACAACAAATGAGGGCGTAAAAATGGTGTTGAACAAAGGTGTAACCGCAATGCTTTTTGCGGGTTTGTTGAGCATGACCAGTCAGGCGCTCATGGCGGCTGAAAGCGTCAACTTCGTCAGCTGGGGCGGCAGCACCCAGGATGCACAGAAGCAGGCCTGGGCCGATCCGTTCAGCAAGGCCAGCGGCATCACCGTGGTCCAGGATGGTCCTACCGACTACGGCAAACTCAAAGCCATGGTCGAAAGCGGCAACGTGCAATGGGACGTGGTCGACGTCGAAGCTGATTTCGCCCTGCGCGCGGCGGCTGAAGGCTTGCTCGAACCCCTCGATTTTTCGGTGATCCAGCGCGACAAAATCGACCCGCGTTTCGTCTCTGACCATGGCGTCGGCTCGTTCTACTTCTCCTTCGTCCTCGGTTACAACGAAGGCAAGCTCGGTGCCGGCAAACCTCAGGATTGGTCCGCGCTGTTCGACACCAAGACCTATCCCGGCAAACGCGCCCTCTACAAATGGCCAAGCCCCGGCGTACTCGAACTGGCTTTGCTGGCCGACGGCGTTGCCGCCGACAAGCTGTATCCGCTGGACCTGGATCGCGCCTTCAAGAAACTCGACACCATCAAGAAAGACATCGTCTGGTGGGGCGGCGGCGCGCAGTCCCAGCAGTTGCTGGCCTCGGGTGAAGCGAGCCTGGGGCAGTTCTGGAACGGCCGCATCTACGCCCTGCAACAGGATGGCGCGCCGGTGGGCGTGAGCTGGAAACAGAACCTGGTCATGGCCGACATTCTGGTCATCCCAAAAGGCTCGAAAAACAAGGCCGCAGCCATGAAGTTTTTGGCCCATGCCAGCAGCGCCAAAGGACAAGCTGACTTCTCCAACCTGACCGCCTATGCGCCGGTCAACGTCGACAGCGTAGCGCGCCTGGATAAGGTGCTCGCCCCCAACCTGCCGACTGCCTACGCAAAGGATCAAATCACTCTTGATTTCGCGTACTGGGCCAAAAACGGTCCGGCCATCGCGACACGGTGGAACGAATGGCTGGTCAAATGAAAATGACGGCAACAGCGTCCCGTCAACCTACTCCGACCGGGAGCGCCGCTGGCGCTACCGGGTCGGTTACCGGCAAGGCGGCTGTGATGAACCAATCCCCTTCCCTGGCACAGCGCTGGCGCGGTTCAAGCAACCTGATCCCCGCCCTGCTGTTTCTCGGCCTGTTCTTTCTGGCGCCGCTGATTGGTCTGCTGCTGCGGGGCGTACTGGAGCCGGTTCCGGGCCTGGGTAACTACGAACAACTGTTCGCCAACTCGGCTTACGCGCGGGTCTTGCTCAACACCTTCTCGGTGGCCGGGTTGGTGACGCTGTTCAGTCTGCTGCTGGGCTTTCCGCTGGCGTGGGCAATCACGCTGGTGCCTCGTGGCTGGGGCCGGTGGGTCCTCAATATTGTGCTGCTGTCGATGTGGACCAGCCTGCTGGCGCGGACCTACTCCTGGCTGGTGCTGTTGCAGGCGTCCGGTGTAATCAACAAAGCGTTGATGGCCATGGGCATCATCGATCAACCACTGGAAATGGTGCACAACCTGACCGGCGTGGTGATCGGCATGAGTTACATCATGATCCCGTTCATCGTGCTGCCGTTGCAGGCAACCATGCAGGCCATCGACCCGATGATTCTGCAGGCCGGTTCGATTTGCGGCGCCAGCCCCTGGACCAACTTCTTCCGGGTGTTCCTGCCGCTGTGCCGGCCGGGGCTGTTCTCCGGTGGCTTGATGGTGTTCGTGATGTCCCTCGGTTACTACGTGACCCCGGCGCTGCTGGGCGGCGCGCAGAACATGATGCTGCCCGAATTCATCATTCAGCAGGTGCAGTCGTTCCTCAATTGGGGACTGGCCAGCGCCGGCGCAGCCTTGCTGATCGTGATCACGCTGGTGTTGTTCTACTTCTACCTGAAGCTCCAGCCGGAATCCCCGGTTGGTGCCAGCAACGCGAGGTAAACCGTCATGCTCCTGACCCCCAATGCCATGAGCCGGCGCATGCGTTTCGGCCTGTATTTCACGACTGGTTTGATCGCACTGTTCCTGCTGTTGCCGATCGTGTTCATCGTGCTGCTGTCCTTCGGCTCCTCCCAGTGGCTGGTGTTTCCACCGCCGGGCTGGACGCTGAAATGGTACGGCCAGTTCTTCTCCAATCCCGATTGGATGAACGCCGCCATGGCCAGCCTCAAGGTAGCGGTGCTGACCACGATCTGCGCTGTCGCCCTGGGTTTGCCAACTGCTTTTGCCTTGGTGCGCGGGCGCTTTCCGGGACGGGAAATGCTCTACGGTCTGTTCACCCTGCCGATGATCGTGCCGCTGGTGATCATCGCCGTGGCGGTGTACGCGCTGTTTCTCAAACTCGGCTACACCGGGACGGTGTTCGCTTTCGTGGTCAGCCACGTCATCGTGGCGCTGCCGTTCACCATCATCTCGATCATCAACTCGCTGAAGCTGTTCGATCAGTCGATCGAGGATGCCGCGGTGATCTGCGGCGCTTCGCGACTGCAAGCGGTGTTCAAGGTGACCTTCCCGGCGATTCGCCCGGGCATGGTCGCCGGTGCGCTGTTCGCGTTCCTGGTGTCGTGGGATGAAGTGGTACTGAGCGTGATGATGGCCAGCCCGACCCTGCAAACCCTTCCCGTGAAAATGTGGACCACCTTGCGCCAGGACCTGACGCCCGTGATCGCCGTCGCCTCGACGTTGCTGATCGGCCTCTCGGTATTGGTCATGGTCATCGCCGCCGCCGTTCGCCGGCGCAATCAAATCAGCGCCTGAGCGCACAGGAGTACGACATGAGTGCCGTCATCAAAGATTCCGCGCAGCAGAACGACAAACCGCTGGTCAGCCTGCGCAACCTGAACAAGTACTACGGCGACTTCGCTGCCGTGGACGACATCTCGCTGGACATCAAGGACGGTGAATTCCTGACCTTCCTCGGCTCCAGCGGTTCTGGCAAAAGCACCACCCTGTCGATGCTCGCCGGGTTCGAAACCCCGAGCAGCGGCGAGATCCAGGTCAATGGCCAATCACTGGTCAACGTACCGCCGCACAAGCGTGACATCGGCATGGTGTTCCAGCGTTATTCGCTGTTCCCACATTTGTCGGTGCGCGAGAACATCGCGTTCCCCCTGGCCATCCGCAAACTGGCCGCCAGCGAGCGTGAGCGCCGGGTCGACGCCATGCTCAAACTGGTACAGCTTGAGCAATTTGCGCATCGCCGCCCTTCACAACTTTCCGGTGGTCAGCAGCAACGGGTGGCGATCGCTCGGGCGCTGGTTTATGAGCCACGCATTCTGTTGATGGACGAACCCCTCGGTGCCTTGGACAAAAAGCTGCGCGAAGATTTGCAGGATGAACTGCGTCAGTTGCATCGGCGCCTGGGCATCACCATCATCTACGTGACCCACGACCAGGAAGAAGCCATGCGTCTGTCTCAGCGCATCGCGATTTTCAGCCACGGCAAGATCGTTGGATTGGGCAGCGGTTTTGACCTTTATCAGAATCCGCCGAATGCTTTCGTTGCTTCGTTTCTTGGCAACTCCAACTTCCTCAAGCTCAAGGCACAAGGTAATGCGGTGGCTTCGTTTGAAGGTCAGCCTCTGTCGATTCGCCTGACCGCAGGGTTGCAGACCGATCAGGATGTTTTGCTGATGGTGCGGCCGGAGAAAGCGTTGGCCTTGAGCGTCGAGCAAGCCGCCCAGGAACCCTTGGCGGCGGGCTGGAATGAAGTGTCGGCCACGGTCGTTGAAGTGCTGTTTCTTGGCGAAAGCCAGACTTGCAGTGTGGTGACCTCGGGCGGCACATCGATGACCGTCAAGGCCCTCTCTGCCGCCGGTATGCCGCTCAAGGCTGGCGACCCGGTGCGAGTGCGCTGGGCGACGGCGGATGCGTGCGTGTACACCGAATGGGCGGAAAGCGATCTGAACAAGGCCGCTGGCGCGCATTAATGCAAAAGCCCACCCCGGTGGGTCCGGATTTGCGTATCACCCTCGGGTCACCACAGCGTCGGGCTGTGGTGACCTTTTTTTTGCCGAGCATTTTGGATCAAAGGAAGCTCACCTAAAATTCCCCGGCGACACTTCGTAAATAACGAATCATTGATAAGGAATAATCGATTTTTCTAAACCCTCATCCTCTCGCTAGCATGGCCCTGTCGGCTCCAGAATACGTCCAGCCAAGGATAACGACATGCAGCCCATAAGCATCGGCGAACCCTGGATGTGGGTCGCCTTCATCGTCTTCGTCGTCGCCATGCTGGCTTTGGATCTGTTTGTCTTCGGCGGGCGCAAGGCGCATCGGGTATCGTCGCGCGAGGCGACATGCTGGGTAATTGCCTGGTGCGCGCTGGCGCTGGTCTTTGCAGGATTGCTGCGCTGGTACTTGAATGACGAGCTCGGTCCCGAAATCGCCCAGCGCAAAATGCTGGAGTTCCTCACCGGTTACCTGATCGAACAGTCGCTGTCGATCGACAACATGTTCGTCTTCGTGATGATTTTCGGCTACTTCGCCGCGCCGCCGGAGTTGCAGCGCCGGATGTTGCTGTACGGTGTGCTCGGGGCAATCGTGATGCGGGGGGCGATGATTTTCGCCGGCGTGTGGCTGGTGTCGCAGTTCGCGTGGTTGCTGTATGTGTTCGGTGTGTTATTGATCATCACCGGGATCAAGATGTTGGCATTCGCGCATCAGCGGCCAGATCTCGAAAAAAACCCTATATTGCGCTGGATACGCGGCCATCTGCGTGTCACTGGTGAGTTTCATGGCGAACGTTTTTTTGTGGTGCAAGACGGTCGACTCTGGGCGACGCCATTGTTTCTGGTACTGGTGCTGATCGAAGCCAGCGACCTGATGTTCGCGATCGACAGCATCCCGGCGATCTTCGCTATCACCACCGATCCGTTCATTGTGTTCACATCGAACATCTTCGCGATCATGGGCCTGCGGGCGCTGTACTTCCTGCTGGCCGACATGGCTGACCGCTTTCACTTGCTCAAATACGGCTTGGCGATCGTACTGGTGTTCATCGGCACCAAGATGACGCTGATGCCGTGGTTTCACCTGCCTGTTGAATGGTCGCTGGCGATTGTCGGCGGGATCATTCTGACTTCGGTGCTGTTGAGCCTTATCTTGCCCCCCAAGGAAGATCGAATGCGATCCCTGTAGGGTCAGTCCGTATATCCCCACCGCGCAGCTCTGCTCTGCCGGGTTTGCCCGCGTGTAGCCAGGCAGTAATACAACGGACACGTCACCACCAGCCCCACCAGCCACGAAAGATCCGCACCCTCGACCAAGTTGGCGTATGGCCCGACATACAACGAAGTATTGGCAAACGGCAACTGCACAAGGATGCCGATGAAGTACGCAACGATTGCATGCGGATTGAAACGCCCATAAATCCCGCCATCCGCCCGAAAGATCGATGCGATGTCGTAGCTGCCGCGCTTGATCACATAAAAGTCGATCAGGTTGATCGAAGCCCATGGCACCAGTACCAGCAACAGCGCCAGGATCAAGCCGATGAACTGCGTGATGAAATCTGCCGAAGCCCCCAACGCCACCAGGCAGCAGCCCACCAACACCACGCTGGACAACACCACCCGCAGCTTGATGCTCGGCGTCCATTGGCTGGCGAAGGTTTGGATTGAGGTGACGATCGACAGCACCGCGCCATACAGATTCAAGGCGTTGTGACTGATGATATTGAGCAAAAACAGCACCATCAGAATCGGCCCCAGCCAACCGGTGGACTGTTTCACTGCATCCATCGCTTCAGTGCCTTCCGGCGTCGCCAGTACCGCCACCGCACCGAAGGTGAACGACAGAATGGTGCCCAGGGTCGCGCCCAGATAAGTGGCCCAGAACGGCTTGGCAATGCCGATATCCGCCGGCAGGTAACGGGAGTAATCCGAGACATATGGCGAGAAACTGATCTGCCAGATGACCCCCAGCGACACCGTGGCCAGCCAGCCCGACAGGTTAAAACCGCCGCGACTGTAAAAGTCCGCCGGCAATTCATGGGCGAAGATGTAAAAAAAACCGGCGAGCAAGGCGCTGCCCATGACCCAGGTGCCGATGCGATTGAGGGTATGAATGAAGCGGTAACCGATCACTCCGATCGCGGTAGCACTGAGGGCGCCGATGATGATGCTCGCCGGCACCGGAACCGAAGGCACGATGCCGACAATCGATTTGCCGGCCAGCACGATGTTGGAGATGAAAAAACCGATGTAGATCAGCGCAGCGAAGAACACGATCAGCAGCGCACCATAACGGCCGAACTGACCACGGCTCTGCACCATTTGCGGAATTCCCATGCGCGGCCCCTGGGCCGATGCGAGGGCAATCACCAAACCGCCGACCATATGCCCGAGGACAATCGCCAGCAGCCCCCAGAACAGGTCAAGGTGAAATACCTGAACCACCATCGCGCCGGTGACGATCGGCAACGGCGCAATATTGGTGCTGAACCATAGAGTGAACAGATCGCGGGCCTTCCCATGGCGTTCCGCGAGTGGGACGTAATCGACCGTGTGATTCTCGATCAACGGGTCTTGCCGGGACATCTGGGACATGTGCATGAACTCGAGTTTGTCTGATCTTATATTTGTATGAAGCCAAACCGGGGGCGCTCTTTGGTAACCCCTCAGAAGCGCACCATATTATGGTATTCCAACATTTTCACAAGACTGATCCGTTGCTTGAAAGGCAAACTGATCCGCTTATCCAGGGCTTCCTGGTTCTCAACTTTGCGCTACAAGACCCGTAAATATTGAGCCTTATCGCGGCAGGATGCGTTTATCGGCAAAGATAAAAAGCCCTTGCAAACTATGTATTACGGTATACCATCAGACCTATAAATTCATAAAAACCATGCCGCAGCGCCCGAGGACCCTCCAATGATCGATGCCGCCATCTACAAACAAGTCATGGGCTCGTTCCCGTCCGGGGTGACGGTGATCACCACGCTGGATGATGAGGGTCAAATTGTCGGCCTCACCGCCAGCGCGTTCAGCTCGCTGTCCATGGACCCGGCCCTGGTGCTGTTCTGCCCCAACTACAGCTCCGATTCCTATCCGGTACTGATCAAGAACAAACGCTTTGCCATTCACGTGCTTTCTGGCGGCCAGCAAAGCGAAGCCTATGCCTTCGCCCGCAAAGGCAAAGACAAAGCTCAAGGAATCGAATGGACGTTGAGCGAGTTGGGCAATCCGATTCTGGCCAACGCCACGGCCGTCATCGAATGTGAGCTATGGCGTGAATATGAAGGTGGCGACCACGCGATCATGGTTGGCGCCGTGAAGAACCTGATTGTGCCGCAGCACACCGCCGGTCCGCTGGTGTACTGCCACGGCAAAATGGGCGCCCTGCCCGTCCTCGCCTGAACCGACAGTCAATAACAAAGATCCGAGGTAAGCGTCATGAAGTTTTCCCTGTTCGTGCACATGGAACGTTGGGACGAAAGTGTCAGCCACCGCCAGTTGTTCGAAGACCTGACCGAACTGACCCTGATGGCCGAAGCCGGTGGTTTCAGCACCGTCTGGATCGGCGAACACCACGCCATGGAATACACCATCTCGCCAAGCCCGATGCCATTGCTGGCCTATCTGGCCGCCAAGACCACCACCATTCACCTTGGCGCCGGCACCATCATCGCGCCGTTCTGGCATCCGTTGCGGGTCGCTGGCGAGTGCGCGTTGCTGGACGTGATCAGTAACGGTCGCATGGAAGTCGGCCTGGCCCGTGGCGCCTACCAGGTGGAATTCGACCGTATGGCCGGCGGCATGCCCGCTTCCTCAGGCGGTCAAGCCCTGCGGGAAATGGTTCCGGTGGTGCGCGCCCTGTGGCAAGGCGACTATGCCCACGACGGTGATATCTGGAAATTCCCTACCTCCACCAGCGTGCCCAAACCGATCCAGAAGCCCAACCCGCCGATGTGGATCGCCGCCCGCGACCCGGACTCGCACAACTTCGCCGTGGCCAACGGCTGCAACGTGATGGTCACGCCGCTGATGAAGGGCGACGAAGAAGTCCTCGACCTGAAGAACAAGTTCCAGGCCGCCCTCGACAACAACCCGGACGTACCGCGTCCGCAATTGATGGTGCTGCGTCACACCCACGTGCATGCGGCCGATGACCCAGAGGGCTGGAAAGTCGGTGCCAAGGCGATCTCGAAGTTCTACCGCACCTTCGATGCCTGGTTCGGCAACAAGGAAGTGCCGGTCAACGGCTTCCTGGCGCCGAGCCCGGAAGAGAAATTCGCCGCTCGCCCGGAGTTCGAACTCGAAAGCCTGCACAAAACCGCCATGATCGGCACGGCAGAGGAAATCATCCCGCGCATCAAGTACTACCAGGAACTGGGCGTCGATGAGTTCAGCTTCTGGTGCGATAACAGCTTGCCTCACGCCGAGAAGAAAAAATCCCTGGAGCTGTTCATCAAGCAGGTGGTGCCGGCGTTTCGCTAAGCTCGCCCGTCAGGCTTTGCGATAAAACCCAGTAAGCAAAACGCCGGCTCATGCCGGCGTTTTGTTGTCCGCACCAGATCTTAATGGTTGTAGACACGCTCATAATGTTCGGCCAGGTCCAGCCCCCTTCTCGATAGGGCAACGACGGGATGGAATGAATGCGGCTGTGGCTACAGCAACTGCCCGCCAGAGACATCAAAAGTCGTCCCGTTAGCCCAGGCCATGTCATCAGACAGGATCGCGGCAACCGCACCGCCTATATCGTCCGGTAGACCGACACGGCCCAGCGCGATGCCTGTGCCACATAGGCGTTCACATCCTTGTTATCGCGCACCGCACCACCGCCAAAATCGGTTGCGATGGCGCCTGGAGCAATCGCATTCACCCGAATTTGGCGCGGACCCAGTTCTACGGCCATGTAACGGGTGAGCACCTCGAGTGTTTCGTAACTTCTTAACTTGGTACGCTCATCAAATAAGTCGCGGATGCTAATCCGTCGCGGTTTTCCGACAGCAAGACACTTTAGCCACGACATTCATCTTAAATACACGTGTTTTAATGGATCACTCTCAAAGCCATCTGATACGGTTTTTTTTCGATCACCTGAGCCTTTTTCGTCGACCAACAATCTATAAAGTGCAAGCCCGATGTTCTTTCAAACAACAAAAAGCAGCCAACTAGTTTTGGCTCTTGGGCACACTGACGCGCTCAAAAAAATTTAGACCATCCCAGGATCAACAATAGAACCCTGTTTATCAGAAAGAAATGGGACAAATAACTATTCACTTGATTTGGAGATGGTGCCGTGCGAAAGCTAGGCTTGAGCTTCCTGGTAACTGGCGTCTTGGGGCAACTATCAGCACTACTATGGACCTACACGTCCTCAGGAACAACTTGTCAAAATAACGTCGACAATTCATACATCCAGCAAAAAGTGACAAAGTTCGATCAACTGCTCGATGACACCGCTAATAAAGTTGCGACAGAGCTCAGTACAATACGTTCTGACGGGCTCGCGCACCTTGCGAAAAACGAATCCCGCATACCCGACTCAACGGAGGCTGACGCCGTACAGTTTTTGATCGAAAAGCCAGACGAAACACCAGTACTTACGCTGCCTTCATTGCCCACGCAGGCACACAAATGGACAATTATTCTCAGCGGTCTGATTGCTTTTACCGGCCTGCTCTTGGCAGGCTTCGCCCGCAAAAAAACCAGTGATCCGCAATGGCATGTCTTTCGGACCATACGAGGCTCGCTAATCACGCTGGAACGCCCGTGTTTGACGTGCGGAGGCTATATTTTCCACGCTAAAAAAGAAGCTTCAATCACGCCTTCATCCGGCCTATGGGTGGTCGAAATTGCATTAAACAGACCCAGCCGCCATCGCGCAATAAAAGCCATTCAGCAGCTGGAGTTGCCGGTAGCGCGTAAAGAAAACAACTTTGTCGTCATCGGCCCGTACAAACAGAAACAGGACGCGGCTCGAGTCGTGAAAGAGTTGAGCGAAAGTCATGGCGTTAGAGGATGGATGATGGCGGGGAATTGACATACTCCTGTTTAGCGCTGCACTGACCCTCGAACAAATGGCTACTTATTATATGACACCAGTGAGCATTCATGATCGCAAAAGAACTTAGAGCCGAACTTGCCCTGAAGAAATTCCTGGACGCCAACTTATGGATCCAACTCGAACTCACCGAACTTAACTACAGCCTCGCTGAAAACTGCGGGCTATCGCCAGAAGAATATCGCCTTAAATTCCTGAAAGAAGCATTTGAAGCAGAAGCGGACGCTCACGGCTGCGATTACTGGGACTTCATCCTGCAGTGGATATCCGAAACCAAGGAAGAACTTGAGTTGATGCGCGAAGAACGCATGAAAGAGATTTATGACTTTCTGGACGATTAGTACACCCTACAACTTTCGTGGTCTATACTCGCCGCCAACTCTCAAGATAAAAGACTAACTTCATCGGCGGGAGTATTGCCCAATACCCCCGCCCTCCTCTCGGTTCAAACCGTCGAATAACAATCCACTACACGCCGATACTGGCTGGGTGAAGCTCCGATGTGCTGACGGAAAAACCGTGTGAAATGACCTTGCTCGGAGAACCCGAGGTTCTCCGACAACAGGCCCAATGTTCCACTGCGCTCACGCTCCAGCCAGGCAAAAGCCCGGCGCATGCGCGCATCGTTCAGTAGCAGGGTTGGCGTCATGCCGGTATCTTTCTTGAACAGCGCAAAAAAGTGCGCCCGCGACAGACCACAAGCTCGCGCGGCGTTGTCGATCGGGTTCGGATCATCGAGGTGCTCAAGTAACCAGGCGGTGCCACGGCGCACGCGCGCGTCCCGGAACTCACCTGAGTTCGGCGCACCCAGTAGCGACAAATGCCGCCAGCTGGAAAAGTCCTCGATCAGCTCGATCAGGAAATCAAACAGCATGAATTCCATGCGCTCTTTGGGAACAATCCCGCAGCCATGCGCTTCGGCAACCAGGATGTCAGCCAAGGTGCGATTACGACTCGACAGCTCGATGCAGGACTGGGCAAAAAAGTCCGGCCGACCGCTGAGCGCCAGCGACTGCTGGGCAGTGGCCAACCAGGCGGGCTCGATGTAGAGAGCGAGGATAAGGGTGGCACCGGCACCCGGCTGCGGATCGTAGAAATGCGGCTCCCAGGCGTTGACCAACACCGCCGTGCGATCGCTGAGCGGAACCCGCCGACCGTTGACGTTGAAGTACGTGTCTTCGCCGGACACTTTGACCAGCACATGGCATTCGGAATGGGTGTGGGTGACCAGCGAACGATCCATATTCAGCAAGGCGACCCGGCCAAACCTGCCGTGGAATACCCGTTGGGCAATCGACATCAGATTCCTCCGCTCGCTTGAAGCGATATTATTACCGACCACAATGCATATCATCGGGGCGTCTATCTATTTCTCAATCCCGGCGATCGCTCTATGGTTCAGCAACACTTGGTAGGCCACTATCGCGCGCGAATGACCGAGCGTCTACCTCGACTTTCGCAGCCCTCACGCTCGTCGGAAAAACCGCCTTACAAGGCATGGCGTTCCTTCCCGTGATAAACACGCAGGATATCGGCCACCACCGCCAGAGCGATTTCCGCCGGAGCCTTGCTGCCCAGATCGAGGCCGATGGGCATGCGCAATCGGGCAATCTGTTCATCCGTCAGACCACCGATGCGTTTGAGCCGCTCGGCGCGCTTGGCCGAGGTTGCCTGAGAGCCCATGGCACCGATGTAAAACGCAGGGGTGTGCACCGCTTCCATCAGCGCCAGATCATCGATTCGCGGATCGTGAGTCAGCGCCACCACCGCGGTCGCCGCATGGCAACCACCGGCGGCGATGAACATCGAGGGCAGCACGCGTTGCATCTCCACGCCTTCGAGCTGGACGTGGAGCATCTCTTCCCGGGGGTCGCAGGCGATGACTTCGCAGCCGATGGCGCGGGCAAAACCGGCGCAGACTTCAGCGACCGGCGAGAGCCCTGCCAGAATCAATCGCAAGGCTGGGCCGACGCTGATGCGCACCCTTTCGTCGACGACTTGCACCCGCTCGCTGCCGTGTCCGGTGTCCGGGTCCAGGCGCAAGGCACCGCTGCTCAGTTCGACGTGACGCAGCAGACGGCGCTGGCCGAGTAACGCCGCTTGCAGACTCTCCAGGTGCGCGATCCATTCGAGACCGGCAGCGCGGTGCTCGACCAGCACGATCAGCACACCACCACAGGGCAATCGTAGACGGTGGCGTTGCTCGACGCTGTCGCCATAACTGACGATCTGCGCCGGTTCGCGTAATTCACCGCGCGTCAGGCTTTCGAGAAACTCCTCCTCGACGCAGCCACCCGACAGCGAGCCGACGTGTTCGCCCGTGCCATTGGTCACCAGCATCGCACCCGGCGCACGCGGTGCCGAGCCATAGGTGGAGAGCACCGTGCACAGCCACTGGGCCTGCCCGGCGCGAGCCCATTGCAGTGCCTGGTCGATCACCTGAACATCGAGATGGCGCATGTTTTCTATACCTCAAGCAAAGCGTGGTCCTGCATGCTGGGTTACGTTTACGGTAACCTGCGAGCAACCTTGTTCAATCGTTGATTCAACATGTCGCTACAACAATTTTTGCAACTTGGGCCGCTGCGCCTGGAATATCGCCAAATCCCTGCGGCTGACCCATCGCGACCGACGCTTGTGCTGTTGCACGAAGGCCTCGGCAGCGCCGACCAATGGAAAGACTTCCCCGCGCGCCTGGCACAGGCCAGCGGTTACGGTGTGGTCACTTACAGCCGTCAGGGTTATGGGCAATCGAGCCCGGTAACCCTGCCGCGTCCGCTGAACTACCTGAGCAGCGACGGCCCTCGGGAACTGCGGCAATTGCTCGATGCCTTGCAACTGCCGCAAGTGGTCTTGCTCGGTCACAGTGACGGCGCCTCCATTGTCCTTGCCTATGCCGCCACCAACGATCCACGCGTGTTGGGCAGCATCGCACTGGCGCCTCACGTGATTGTCGAGGCCGAGAGCCTCGATGGCATTCGCCACACCACCGAGGCCTGGCATCAGGGCGAGTTGCGCGAGCGCCTGGCACGCCACCATGGGACAAATGTCGATGGCGCTTTTCACGGTTGGAGCGACAGTTGGTTGCACCCGGACTTTTCCTTGGATGATCTCGAAGCGCAGTTGGCTTATATCGAAAAGCCGTTGCTGGTCATTCAGGGTCGCGAAGACCACTACGCCACGCCCGAGCAACTGGTGGTCATCCAGCGACAGGTCGCTGGACCGTGCCGCTGTGTGTTGCTGGATAACTGTCGGCACTTTCCCCAGACCGAAGCGACCGAGCAGACCTTGCAGCTGATCTGCGAATTCCTGAAGCGCCTCCCCGCCTTTACTTGAAATTGCCTTGGGTTTCTGGAATCACCACGCTGCCGATCAGGTAGATCACCGACAGACCGACGGCGAACATCGCCAACACCATGGGGATCTGCGCCGGGCTGCCGCTGACCAGGGACACAAAGGTCGGCATGGTTCCGCCGAGGGCGAAACCGATGTTCCAGGACAATCCGGTGCCGCTGGCTCGCAGCTCGGTGGCAAAGCGTTCGTTGAGGAAGATCAGAATCGGCGCGATGATCGCCCCACCTATGAAGCCTATACCCACGCAATACAGCGCAGTACGGGTCAGCGAACCCGATTCGGCGACACCCAGAAACATCATCGGCAGGCTCACCAGGTTGATCACACCCAGCAGCATGAAGGTCTTCTTGCGACCGATCAGGTCGCTCAGGTAACCGAAGGCCAGTGCTCCGACAATGGTTGCCACCGACCCGTACATGAGCATCTGCGAAGTCTGCGCATGAGGCACTTTGGCGACCACGTTGAGCAACGTCGGCAGATAACCGCAGGCCAGGTAATACGTGGCACCGCCTCCGAACGTAATCAGCAGGTTGACCAGCATCACGCCGCGGTACTCGCGACCGAACAGACGCTTGAGCGGCGACACGACAACTACCGCCGGCCCCTTGGTTTTGCGCGCTTGTTGCAGTTGCTGCCAGACCGGGGTCTCTTCCAGGTAACGGAACATCACCAGACCGAAAAACGTGCTTAGCAGGCCGCAGAAGAACATGAAGCGCCAGCCCCAGACGTCAAATTCTTCCCCGGGAAAGATCTCCGACAACACCAGATAAGTGAATGACGCCAACAGCGCGCCCATACCGGCGCCGGCACCACCGATCAACCCGGACATCAAGCCGCGATAGCGCGGCGAGATGGATTCGGTGCCGATGGTGTGAGTGGAGGCAACGATGCCGCCCACGAAAATGCCCTGTATCACCCGCAAGACCAAAAACAGTATCGGGGCCAATATGCCGACCTGATGAATGGTCGGCAACGCGCCAAACAGTGCCGTGGAAATACCGACGCCGACCATCGACACCATCAACGCACGCTTGCGGCCGTGTTTATCGGCATACGCGCCGAAGATCGCCGAGCCCAGCGGACGCACCAGCAAGGCCACGGCGAACGAGGCATATACCGCGGCCAGCGACAGGGTCGGGGTGTCCGAGGGGAAGAACAGGCGGCCGATGATGGGCGCCACGTAGAGCAGAATAAACAGGTCGAACAAATCCAGCGCCCAGCCGAATGTCGAGGCAAATGCCGCGAGCAAGGCCTTGCCCGGTGGAATCTGTGGTGTATCGCAAGCGGCGCTGGAGGGTGATGCAGTTATTGTTGTTGTCGTAGTCATGGTTGCCTCACACAAACGGTGATCGAACGTTCTGCATCCCGGTGCACGGGTTGCGAGTAATCAGCAGGTCAGCGGTGAAACCTTGATGTGCCCTTTCAGTTGCATTGAAGGGGCGGCAGGCCCTGCTCCGTAAGGCGTACGCTGTTACCAACATACTCCCGGGCCCGCTCGCCAGTACGATTTACTCGCCGATAAACACGGCCGTACGCTTGCTGTGAAACGCTTCAACGCCTTCCTTGAAGTCCTTGGAGCTACGCAGACGGCTATAGCAGTGACCTTCCATTTCGATCGCGACGGTCAGCGGCGCATCTTCGTTATCGTTGATCAGTTTTTTCGCCGTGCGCTGAGCCAACGGCGAGAAGCGCCGCAGTTCATCGACCAACGCGTCGACGGTGCTTTCCAGTTCGGTATCCGGCACGACCTCGGTCGCGATACCCCAGGCGTAGGCCTGGTCGCCGGTAATGCGTTTGGCGCGCATCACCATGTGCTTGGTGCGGGTGATGCCGATGATTTTCTGCAGGCGTGCGGAGCCACCCGAGCCCGGGATCTGACCCAGGTTCTGCTCAGGCAAGGCGTAGCGAGTGGTTTGTGAAGCAATGCGGAAATCGCAGGCCAGGGACAGTTCGAAACCGACGCCGAAGGTGTAGCCACGGTTGGCAACGATCACCGGTTTTTCGCAACGTGCCGGTGCCGCGACATTCCAGGCCAGCTTCGAAACGTGCTCCGGCGATGCTTCGAGAAAGCCCTTGATGTCGCCGCCGCTGGAGAAGTGTTCACCCACCGAGCGCAGCACGATGACGCGCACGTCTTTGTGTGCATCGAGGGCTTCGAAGACCAGGCGCAATTGATCGCGCTGCCCCATGGAAATGACGTTCAACGGTGCCCTGTTGAGGATGATGTCGGCGCGCTCGCGGGACACATCGACTTCAACCTGGAAGCCATCGAACTGAGTGTCGAGAAATTGCTGGATCGCTTGTTGTTGCATGAGAGTGTCCTCTGGATGATTAGCTGATGGCCTTCAAGGCCTGTTCCTGGAATTGGGCCAGCAGCACGCGCCGCAGAACCTTGCCGACTGGAGATTTTGGAATCTGATCGATGAACTGGTAACGCCGTGGCCGCTTGAATTTGGCCAGGCCCGAAGCGATGCAATGGGCATCGAGGTCGTCTTCCGAGACCTCGGCGCGCAGCTTGATAAACGCGGCAATGATCTTGCCCCACTGCTCGTCGGGCAGACCGACCACCACCACTTCTTCCACTGCCGGGTGCAGAGAGAGCATGTTTTCGATTTCCGCCGGGCTGACGTTTTCGCCGCCGGTGATGATCAAGTCATCGACACGCCCCGTGACGAACAGATCACCCTCCAGATCGAAGTAGCCGATGTCACCGGTGAAATACCATCCATCACGCAAGGCCTTGGCGGTCGCTTCGGGGCGGTTCAGGTAGCCTTCGAACGCCTCGTCACTCGCCAGGTCGGCGATGATCTGGCCCTCCTCCATTGGGTTGACCTGCACGTCCGGCGTTTCAGCATCGATCGGCACCACGCGCACGCGCTGGTTCATTGCACTGCGCCCTGACGAACCGGGTTTGCGGCTGGCTTGCTGGTCGATGGTGAAGGTGTAGATCTCCGAGCTGCCGTAATGATTGACGAATAACTGCGGCTGGAACGCCTGCTCGACGCGACGCATCAAGCCGTCGCTCATCGGCGCACCCGCAAAGCCGATTTTCTCCACACTGGCGACTCGCTCGCGGGCAAAGGCCGGGTGCTCGATAAGCATGTGGTAGAGCGTCGGCACCAGGTACAGGTTGCTGACCTTTTCCCGTTCGATGGCCTGCAGCGTGGCTTCCACGTCGAACTTCGGCACACAGACGAAATGTCCGTCGATCAGCGCCATGGAGAGCAACGAACGCACGCCCATGGTGTGGTAAAGCGGCATGACCCCCAGCGTACATTCGCTCTGGCGGTAGAGGTTTTGCGCGACGTGGGCCACCGCCGCGGCACGTTCGCAACGGTGCCGACGGGGCACGCCCTTGGGCTTGCTGGTGGTTCCGGAGGTGTACAGCAGCAGTGAAAAATCTTCGGCGTCGGCCTGCAAAATGATGCCGGAGGGGGTCTGCGAACACAGTTCCTCGAAACTCAGGTCGGTGTTGGCAGCACGCAGACCGGTGGCGATCCGTGGCAGCCTTGTGGCGGCACTGCAACCGGCCACGGCGGTCACGGTAGCATCGTCGTAAGCCACTGCACGGATTTGCGCATCTTCGATGCAGTAGCCCAGTTCATCGGCGGTCGAACGCCAGTTCAACGGGGTCATGACGATGCCCGCAAACTGACAGGCCCAATGCAGGGTTGCCATCTGCCAGCGGTTTTGCATCGCTACCAGCAGTCGATCACCGCGTTGCAGCCCAAGGCATTGCAAGCCCCAAGCGGCACTCTGGATATCGACGAACCAGTCTTCATAGGTTTTCTTCAACGCACCGTCACTGACCGCCACGGCGTGCGGCCGGCGTTCAACGGCAGCGAGGAAACTGCGTCCGAGATCGAACATTGTTGTTATACCCCTTCGTTCGTTTGGCGCTGGGCAGCGACTTCGAGCACGGCTTGGACGATGCCGGTGTAGCCCGTGCAGCGACATAGATGCCCCGAAAGCATGTCGCGTACCTGGGTCTCGTCCGGGTTGGGTACCCGTTCCAGGAAATCCACGCAGGACATGAGAATGCCCGCAGTGCAAAAGCCGCACTGCAAGGCGTGATGACGGCGAAAGGCTTGTTGCAGGTCGCTCAGTGTGTCGTCGTCGGCCAAGGACTCGACGGTCTCGATACGCCGCTCGTGCCCCTGTACCGCGAGCATCAGGCAGGAACGCATCGCGACTCCGTCCACCAGCACCGTGCAGGCACCGCAGACACCGTGTTCGCATCCGACATGGACACCGGTGGCACCGAGGTCGTGGCGCAGGAAGTCGCAGAGTTGGGTTCGCGGTTCAGCCAGGGCTTCGCGGGAGCGGCCATTGAGTTCCAGGCGAATCGGAAAGGTTTGGTCGGCAGTTACACGCATGTTCAGACTCCTTCGATCAGCTGATGACCCAGCTCGCGAATTAGTTGGCGGCGATAGGCAGCGCTGGCCTGCACATCGTCTTGTGCGTCGAGCGACCAGGCGGTTTGATTGAGCGCGTCTGGCAGCGCGGCACCACGAGGCAGGCTACGACGTTGTGGACGGTCGGCGACCCCGCCGATGCCAAGCTCGACCTGATCCGCGCCGATGGCCGCGGCCAGGGAGACAATGGCAAAGTCGCCGTGGCGCATGGCGATTTCGCGGAAGCGATAGGTGATGCCTTCGCGCTTGAGCGGAAAACGCACCTCGACGACCAGTTCATCCGCACGCTTGTCGGTGGTGAGAATGCCTTGGAAGAAGTCGGCAGCCTTGACGATGCGCTTGCCTTTTTTCGACTCGAGAACGATCTCGCCGCCCAGCGTCACCAGGCACAGTGGCAACTCGGCGCTGGGGTCGGCGTGAGCCACCGATCCGCAGACGGTGCCGCGATTACGCGTCTGGAAGTGACCGATCCAGGGCATCGCCAGTGCCAATAAAGGCACCTCGTCCATCAGGGTCGAACGCGCCAGCAACTGCGCCTGTCGTACCCCGGCACCTACCGCCAGGCAATCCTTGCGCAGTTCGATATAGGCCAGTTCAGCCACATGATTGATATCGATCAGTAACTTGGGTTGAGCCAGGCGCATGTTCAGCACCGCCATCAGCGATTGGCCACCGGCGATGATGCGAGCTTCCTGGCCGTACTCGGCGAGCAACTCAACCACCTGACGACGGGTGTCAGCCCGAACGTAATCGAAAGCAGCCGGTTTCATTGCGCACCTCCCTTGCCAAACAGCGCGCCAAGCGAGGCCCGCAGTCGCGCCCACCAGCCGGTGGAGATGGCTTGGCCGCTGACCCGTTGCGACAGGCGAGTAAAGATTTGTCCGATGATCACTTTCGAGGCCCCTTGCAACATTCGGCCGCCGACCGCGGCGACTTTGCCGCTGACCGCCACTTGGTATTGGTATTCCAGACGTGTGTGGCCATTTTCCAGTTGGACGAAACGCACCTTGGCCTGACCCTGGGCCGAACCCATCGAGCTGCTGCCGGAACCGGACAGACGCAATGAATGCGGCGGGTCCAGATCACTCAGGGCAACCTTGGCCTCGAAGCGCGCACGGATCATGCCGACGCCGACGGTGACGTCTGCGCGGTAACGGTTTTCGCCTTCAAGCACGAGGTCGTGGCAACCGGGAATGATTGCCGCCAGCGTCTGCGGGTCGAGCAAGGTATCGAAGACCTGTTGCGGCGCAGCAGGAATCACCACCGAGTCGTTGGCCCGCAGTGCCGGTCCACCGGCAGCGGCCGCGTCCAGGTTTTCATCGGGCTCCATACCGGCGGGCCGTGGCGGCTCGTCGATCCCGATGAGCGTGCGTACTTTCGATGGCGTCAGTGGCAGACGGATGTCCGAGCGGCCAAGGGCGTCAGCCACCGCGTTGGCGATGCACACCGGCG
Organism: Pseudomonas sp. FW305-20; assembly: GCF_058788075.1. NCBI lineage: Bacteria > Pseudomonadati > Pseudomonadota > Gammaproteobacteria > Pseudomonadales > Pseudomonadaceae > Pseudomonas > Pseudomonas sp. FW305-20. The sequence continues at coordinate 42,384 of NZ_JBYTAJ010000001.1, forward strand.
TGCTCATATTGTTTCCCTCGCCCACACCCTTGGCGCCCAGTGGGGTGAATGGCGATGGCGTTTCCATGTGCAGGATCACCGGTTCGATCACTTCCGGTGCGGTCGGCACCAGATAATCGGCGAAGGTCCCTGAGAGGAAACTGCCGTCCTCGCCATAGGCGAACTCTTCCATCAGCGCCGCGCCGAGGCCTTGGGTGAAGCCACCACGAATCTGGCCATCGACCAGCGCCGGGTTGAGCAGGCGGCCGGCGTCATGGCAGGTGACGTAGCGATCGATGTGGATCTCGCCGGTCATGCGGTCGATTTCCAGACCACAGATGTCGAAGACAAAGCCGTAGCACAGCGAGCTGTTGACCTGATCCTGGTCGTCCGGAGCCACCAATTGCGGCGGGCTCCAGAACGCGGTTTCGCGCAGACCGCCACTTTCACCTTCCGGCAGCAGGCCTGGCGACCAGTGGGTCGCACCAGCAATCCGATGGAATGGCGCCACCGCCCCGCCATTGACCACAAAAATCTTGTCGCCCGCGAAACGAATATCTTCGGGGCTGGCCTGCAGTTGCTCGGCGGCAATCGTGGCGAGGCGATCGCGGATCTTCAGCGCCGCCTTGTAGACGGCACCGGCCACAGCACCGGCGAAGCGGCTGGAATAGTTGCCCGAGGCAATCGACCAAGCGTCCTTCTGGGTATCCAGTTCGACGTTGACCACGATGGACTCCAGCGCAACTCCAAGCACTTCGGCGACGACCTGAGCCACAGTGGTTTGATGGCCCTGCCCTTGCGGTGCCGAGGACACATGCACACTGACGTCACCCAACGGGCCGACGTTGATGGTTGCGGTTGCGACAGCACCGTTTTTCGGACCGGCCTTGCGCCGCTCTTCGGGTGTCATCGCGGTGGTGATGTAGCCCATGTTGGAAATCGAAGGCTCGATGACGGCGGCATAACCGATGCCGTAGATCCGGCCTTCGGCACGCGCCTGATCACGACGTTGGAGCAACTCGTCGAGTCCACCGTCAGCCGCCGCCAGGGCAATGCCTGCCTGGTAATTGCCGGAATCGAGCAACGCACCGGCGGCCGCTTGATAAGGAAAGGCATCGGCCGGCACCAGGTTGCGGCGGATCACGTCCAACGGATCAAGCTTCAACTGCACGGCGATGTGTTGCAACAGCCGCTCAAGGGCGAAATACACCTGCGGGCCACCAAAACCACGGTTCAGGCCGGAAGGGGTTTTGTTGGTCAGCACCACTCGGTTGCGCACTTGCAAATTGCGGATCGCGTAGGCCCCCGTCAGGTTGCCGTGCATGCGGTAGAACGTCGCCGGTTCAGGCGCTCTCAGGTAGGCACCACAATCGTCGATCTGGTCATAACGCAAAGCGGTGATGCGGCCATCCGCTTCTACCGCCGCTTCAATTTCGGTCACCCGATTGGTCGCCGAAGAAGCCCCCTGAAGATGTTCCAGACGGTCCTCGACCCACTTCACTGGGGCACCGACCTTGCGTGACGCCAGGCCCATCATCACCACGTAAGGGAAAACCCCTTGCTTGATGCCAAAGCTGCCGCCGGAATCTTTCGGTGTGCGCAAACGCAAGCGGTTGCCGGGCACATTCAGTGCCCGGGCCATGACCGTGTGCAACGCGTAGGGGCCCTGAAAATTGGCCAGCACGTCATAAATGCCGGTGGCGCGCTCGTACTGAGCCAGCACCACATAGCATTCGATGGGTGTGCAGGAACTGCGCGGAAACTTCACTTTGAGCGAGACCTTGTGCGGCGCCTGCTCGAACGCCTGCTCCGGCTCGCCATAACGAAAGTGCCGTTCGTTGACCACGTTGCTGCCGACTGCTTCGTGCAGGATCGGCGCCTGTTCGGCGGTGGCCAGTTCGGGATCGATGATCGGGGGCAGCGGCTCGTAATCAACGCGCACACCTTCGATGGCGTCCTCGGCCAGATAGCGGCTCTCAGCGATCACCACGGCCACCGGCTCTCCGACGTAACGCACCTTGTCGACGGCGACGCACCAGTGCTCCATCGGCTGCCGCACACCCACCGGAAACGGCAGCGCCCAGCGTTTGACGTCTTCGCCAACCAGCACGCCGTGCACGCCTTTCATCAGCAGCGCTTTGGAAAAATCCACCGAGGTGATCCGCGCATGAGCGTGGGGTGAACGGATGATCGCCGCGTGTAGCGTACCCGGAGGGATCGCAGCGTCATCGGCATAGCAGCCGAGGCCGCGCAACAATGCGGCGTCCTCGACACGGGTCTGACGGGCGCCGATGTGGCCGGTCTGGCTTTCGGTAGCAGGTTGGAAACTAGTCATTTTTTTCGCGGCTCTTGTTGTTTTGCAGCGCGATAGCGTTAGAGCCGAGTGTGTGAGAAAGGCGCAGGGAGCGCCTTGCCTGGGGAGAGGGAGTTCTGCGCTGGGGTCTGAAAATTTGCCTTAGCGTCTGATTTTCAGGTCTGGGACCCGACAGAATTGCCGGTCAGGGATGGGACGCGGGAAGCCTCAGGAAAGCTTCGACTTCTGCATAGGGCATCGGTTTGGCAAAGAAATACCCCTGAAAAATATCGCAGCAACTGCCCTTCAGGAAATCCACCTGAAACGCTGTTTCCACGCCTTCGGCGACCACCGTAAGGCTGAGGTGATGGGCCATGGAAATAATGCCTTGGGTGATCGCTGCATCGTGATGGTCGGTGGCGATTTCCTGGATGAACGAGCGGTCGATCTTGATCTTGTCGATGGGCAAACGCTTGAGGTAGCTGAGGCTGGAAAAACCGGTGCCGAAATCATCGAGCGCAATGCGCACACCCAACGCCTTGAGCCGGCACAACGTGTCGATCGCCTGTTCAGCGTTATGCAACAGAAGCGACTCGGTGATCTCCAGATCCAGCTGCTCACCACGCAGACCGTGTTTCTCCAGGGTGGCCTGGACACACTGGACGAAATGGCCACGCTGAAAATGCATTGGCGAAATATTCACCGCCATCGAGATGCCGGTTACGCCCTGCTCGCCTAGCTGGCGCAAGTGCGCGCAGGCCGTATCGAGAACCCAAAGGCTCAGCGGGATGATCTGACCACTGTCCTCTGCCACTGGCACAAACACCGCTGGTGAGATGAATCCTTTTTCCGGATGCTCCCAGCGCAGCAACGCTTCGATCCCGACCACCCGCCCCGTGCGCGCGTCTATCTGCGGTTGATAATGCAGCTTGAACGACTGAGTTTCGATAGCCTTTTGCAGGTCATTGCGCAGGCTCGCGTGCTCGCAAACGCGCTGATTAAGATCGCTGGTGTACCACTGAAAATTGTTGCGCCCTTGCTGCTTGGCTTTGTACATGGCCATGTCAGCCTGCTGGATCAGTTGCATCGGCTGCTCGATGTGACCATCGCTCAGGGTGATGCCGATACTTGCACTCACGTGCAGGTCAATGCCCTGGATGCAGTAGGCTCTGGCAATGCTGGCCATCAAGCGCTCGACCACCGGTACAACGTCCTCATCACGAAGCAGGTCCGGCAGCAGCACGATAAATTCGTCACCGCCCATGCGCACGATGGTATCGCCGGGACGAACCTGCCGGATCATACGCTGCGCCACCTCAATCAGCACCTGATCGCCGAAGTAGTGCCCGATCGAATCGTTGATGGATTTGAATCCATCCAGATCAATGCACATCACCGCCAGACGACGCTTGCGCCGACGACTGATGTGACAACCCAGAACAAGCCGGTCTTCAAGCGAAACACGGTTAAGCAAGCCGGTCAGCCGGTCATGGCTGGCGTTGAAGCTCAACTGGCGCTCGTAATGCTTCTGCTCGCTGATGTCTCGGGCAATACCAAATACCCCGACGATTTCTCCGTTGACCATGATCGGCAGATTAGAGATGTCCATGGTCAGCAGACTGTCACTCTCGTCGAGAACCCGTGCCTCGAAGCGCTGAGGCTCTCCGGCGCGGGCTGCGGAAAAATGCTGACTGACCCGTTCCAGGTCCTCTTCGAGCACCAGATGGGAAAAGTGATGACCAATGAAATCCGTTGCAGTGTGCGGTTTTAGCTTCAGGCCTGCTGGATTCACACTCTGGATGTTGCCGGCCAGATCGAGGGCGAACACCGGGTTGGGGTTGTAGGTAAACAATGAACGAAAACGTTGTTCGCTTTCCTCCAGACGTTGGCCGTCACGTTCATGGCGGATCGCAATGACTGCCAGCTGGGCCGCGCAGGCCAGTCGTTGAATCTGCGCCTCATTCGGCGCATTCGTGCGGTTCTGGTAAAGGGCAAATGTACCCAACACGCTTCCCAGATGGGAGAGCAAAGGCACTGACCAACAGGAGCGCAGGTTATGCCCCAGCGCCAGGCCTCGAAAACGCTCCCAGTTTGGGTCTCGGGCGATGTCTTCGGTGACCACAAGCTCGCGCCGGAACGCTGCGGTGCCACAGGCTCCTTCATGTGGTCCAATGGGCATTCCATGAATCGCGTCACTGTATTCGACCGGCAGGCTGGGCGCCGCGCCGCTCAGCAAGCGTTTGCCCTCGGCATCAGTGAGCAGTATCGAGCAGAAGGTTTCGGGAGCCTGATCGTCAAGCATCTGGCAGATGGCGCAGAGTATGTCGACTAGATGATGATCGGTCGCGATCATACCGAGAATGTCACGTTGCGACTCAGGGAATGTCTTGCTGTGAAAACCAGGACGATTATTCATGGTGGTTCCTGAAGACTCTCGAGGTCGTCCGGTCTTCAGAGAGCCTGGAATAGTAGGCGGCCGATCACTGTCCACTAGTGCGTCGGACGCGCACTCTATAGAGCACAGACCAACTAAAAAAAGGCTCAGATCCAACATAAAAAACAGTATCAGATTGCCGTCGTTTGGCTGACTTCGCTTTCTCGACTCGCGGCAATTTCTCGGCCAATTTCATCCACCTCCTGTACGGCATCGCGTTCGCCGTGCTGGAAATTCAAAGCCATCTGGTTGTTACCGGATGCACGCAGGCTTTCGAAAAACGACAGGGTCACATTGCACCCGCCGCGCAAACTCAAGTGAATCGGGGACGGGTGAATGGTCGGGCGGCCCGTTTCGATATACTGCTGGGCGATCGACTCAGTGCCGTGCTGTCCTCGACCTATGAGCATCCTCCGGCCGAGTCGATTGTGTCTTTACCAGAGTACGCCCCTGTCCCCCTGCTGCCTTCATAGGTCAGCTTCTTTAATACCGAATCACTTAAAGTTTTGTAGCGCTCGCGGAGCGCTTGTTTCAGGTCGACTCTGGCTAGGAGTGATCGGCTGTAATCAGCCAATCTCTGCCTTTCATGAAGGGCAGCAATGGGTCGTTTTCAGCCCTTCATGACAGGCAGCAGTCGGCCAGAAGCAGACCTTCACTTTTCACCCTGGTACTAGAATGCGACCGCTGACCCAATTATTTTTCCTTCACGCCCCGCCTTACCCTCGCCACAAGTCGAACACTGTAAACAAATGGACTTGCCATCGTGGTGCATTCCCGTCGGCCAAATAAAATGGGACCAAAGGTCCAGGCCGCCTGTGAGTTCGCCCGCCATACTGGCAAGGTCGCGGCGAGAGGTTGGTTCACTTTCGGACATCGACGCGACGGTCCAGGGCAGGGCCGGCACCCGTATCGGTATGGCGATGCCTTGTATTAGCTGGCGATAGAATAAACTACGGGGGCAGGCGTGAAGTCTGTCCTGATTCAATGCCCTTTTGAAGGAGAGACAACAATGGCTACGTTCAAGCCCGGTCACATGCACTTCGAGCGCCACGCGCTGAACAAAGATGATGTCAGTTACAACGTGTGCATCGACTATGAAGTCAGCCAGGATCCCAAGGAAGGTAAAGGCATGCTGTTTACGATGCACGGCAGCATTCAGGGCAAGGAGCTAAAAGAAACATTCTTCCTGCCAAAGGATCAGGCTTACAACTTCGCCAGCAACGTCACGAAAATCGCGGAGAAGTACGGCATCCCTAAGGCGCTGAGTAGCATCGGTTCGATGCACGAGGACTACGATGCGATGTTCGAAGACGTGCGGGTGCAGCTGGATATGAAGTCTGGGGACACGGTCAAACCAGAGCATCTGGAATAAGCCACCCTGAACAAGCAGGTCATCGATGTATCAGAACTTAGCCCTGCTTGCCGCCTTCCTCCTTACCTACAGCATATTTGCGGGGCGTTTCGAGTCACGCCTGCTCAATGGTCCGCTTATGTTCATGCTTGCAGGTCTGGCGGGTTTGAGAGGTTGAGTGCGTTTGCCAGGCTCAACTGCGCTATGAAGGAACCGTGACAATCATGAAGCAATTCATTGAGGGTGAGGCTCGAACTCAAGTCACCTTGCTGCCAGAGTGTTTAAGGAGGGATCTCGGCCTGTCGGGGTGACATCCTAGAGGAGCACTTGATGTATTCAAGCATCTTTTTCGCATGGGGGCTGGCGGCCGTTACCGTGGTCTTGCATGCAGTCGGTTTGGCCTTGATGCTCAGGTTTCTGGACTACAGGGGAAATGTTCTGATGAAGCATGTAGGGGCCATTAGCATGCGGTTGGTGTGGGTTGCCTGCTATATGATTCTGCTGCATTTGTTGGCGATCTCGATCTGGGGGGCATTCTATGTGTGGCAGGGATGTCTGCCCGATCTCGAAACGGCGTTTTACTTCTCTGGAGTGACCTATGCGACGATTGGTTACGGTGACGTGGTGCTGGCGAAACCCTGGCGTCAGTTCGGGTTGATGGAAGGCTTGACCGGCATCCTCATGTGCGGCTTATCCACGGGTGTCTTCGTCGCTGTGGTCAATCATATTTATCAGTTTTTCCACTTGAGTAACGATGACCACCAGTCCTAGAGCGTCTACCCGAGGCTCGCTTCTAACGGGAAATGCGCGTCCAACACAAAAGCTACTGCGCGGCGCTCACCCTGGTTGGGTTCTGCGATAGATAGCGCTCGATCGCTGTTTGGGTATTGAACAGCATACGTTCGCTACCAAGCTTCTCGTCGAACCCGGCACGTCGCACCATCTCAAGTACGCCGGGATTCAACCCCGCCAGCCAGAGACTGGTGCCTAACTCGGCCAAGCTTTTCTCGCCCTCTATGAGCGCCTGCAGTGCCGAGTATTCGATGTCGAACACCGCACTCATGTCCCAGACAACCACACGCGGCTGATACTGTCTCTCCAGCGTGATGATCTGTTCCTTCACATAGTCAGCGTTGAGAAAAAACAGGCGTCCCTCCGGTCGCACAATCATCAATCCCTCAAAAGTCTCGTCATTAGGGTGTTCCTCTGACAAGGGGCGGAGCACGTCGGTGCCACGCTTGCGACCAAGGACGTACACGTGCGGACGGGCAGTCTGGTAGGCCAGACTGAGCAACGATACGACGATCGCCACAGTGATCCCCTGAAGCGTGCCAAACAAAAGGACACCCAACATGGCTACGAGCGCCCAGTGGAACTCCATTGGACGCACCTTCCGAATAGCCAGGAACTCTCGCGGCTGAATCAGCCCGACCGAGTAGTAGATGACGATAGCGGCCAGCGTGGCGTGAGGTAGAAGCTCGAGTAGTCCGGAGAGCAGCAACATAGTGGCAAAAGCCGCGCCAGCAGTGACGATCGAGACCACTTGAGACTGCCCTCCGGTGGCGCGTACAACGGCCGTCTGTGAGGTACCGCCACCGGCCGGCATCGCGCCGAGCAGAGCCCCCCCGAGGTTACCGAGACCGGTGGCGATCAACTCGCGGTTCGCATCGATGGGGGGATCGCCTGGCCGGGCAAAAGCGCGCCCCGCCGCAATCGTTTCGGTAAAACTCATCAGCGCGATCCCGAGCGCACCCGGCACCATCTGCTTGATCAACGCGAGATCAGGCAACGTAACTGATGGTAACCCTTGTGGAATCACGCCGACCGTCGAAACTCCCAGAGCCTGCAGCCCGAAATACCATGAGGCGGCGATGCTGCCACCGGCCACAATCAATGGCGCAGGCGAATGTGCCCACAGGCGCTCCATTGCGATGAGTATCAGAAACGCCGCGGCCGCTACCGCGAGCGTGATCAGGGAGCTCTCCGGTACGTGATGCACGATGTTGAGGAAGTCGACAAAAAAACTTTGTTTTGCGATGTGGATGCCCAGGAGTTTTGGCAGCTGGTCCAGCACGATGACAAGACCGACCCCCGCTTTGAAGCCGCTCAACACCGGGGAGGAAATGAAGTTCGCGAAAAATCCCAGGCGCATCAGTCGCGCCAGGATCAGCATCGCACCAACCAACACCGTGAGCGTTGCAGTTGCCGTGATCAGTTTCCCTGGGGCGCCGTCCGGTACAGCCATGCCGATCTGCGCACCGGCCAGAATCGCCAGCGTGGCACTGGAACTGACACTGAGTACTCGCGATGTTCCCAGAAATGCATAGATCAACATCGGGACGAAGGCCGTATACAGACCGACGGCAACAGGTAGACCCGCGACAGTCGCGTAGGCCATTGCTTTGGGCAGTACGACCGCGGCAGCCGTGAGCCCCGATACTATGTCGAGGCGAAGTGGAGCGGTGTCGGAGCGAGCTGCCTTCGAAGTCTTCAGATGCGGTTCCACACGGCCTCTCTGGACGGGTTCAGTTGCTGGGGATACCGAATAATTGCATTGCAGTTTGCGTTTGTGAGGTACGACAATCCTGCCGAACCCATTTTGCCTCATCGTATAGGCAGCCAGATCAACAAGGCCGCCGTTATGATCTGCATCAATGATTAATGGAAAAAGTCCTCACAAAAGGCGGTAGCATTTTTGGTCTGACTGCCTGCAAAGGGTCGATTTCGGTCGGTCATGACAGGCAGCAATCGGCCAAAAACGGACGTTCAACCATTAGCGGAGGTTTGAACTTGAAGGTTTATGAAGAACTCGATCCACTGCTATTAAGCTCCATGTTGGCTCCCGAGTGTTGTTCGACTTTCAAGTCACCTGACCCTGGCAGGTGCGTCACCAGATCGGCGCCCAACAACCGTGCAGGCGTGTAGGCACCACCAGTCGGGCGCATCTGTAACAAGCTGTCGACCACGGCCAACGCAGCGTAGATCGTCAAGCTATAGACGTTTGCAGTGTGCACACGCGCAACCTTGCGATCTCCACGAGCGTTACGTGCTTCGCCCCATACATAGGTGCCTTGATCTGCACGTTTTTCCTCATCCGGACCGACCACTGTGTTGCCGATGCGCGCCTTGAGCAGTCTCTGCACGAACGACAAACCCAGCAGCGGACGAATCAAATTGGCAAATCTGGCACCGCGAATCATGCCGGCAGAACCCGGTATGAACACTTCAACATTGGCAATGCCGGTGGTGTGATAAGCCGTGCAAACGTCGCCCCAGGGAATTGTCATGGCCAGTTTCTCTCCGGCGCCAAAGTCGATACGCCGGACCCGATATGCCAGCGGTACCGACACGATTTTCCCGTCGCGGCGTACCTTGCCGCCCTGAGCCATGCCTTCGATTGAAGTCTTGGCAGTGCCGGGCGAAAAGCTGGAGCGCGAATCAAACCCCAGCGCCAGATGCGTTGCATCCGGCAGCGCGTTTTTCAGTGCAGCGGCGACACAGTCGGTTGGGACTACATCGAAGCCGACGCCGGGGCAAATCACCACGCCCGCCGCACGCGCACGCTCATTCAAGGATTGGGCATGTTCGAATACGGCAATCTCGCCGGTGATGTCCAGATAGTGCGCATTGGCACACAAGCAGGCCTCCATCATCGGTGCGGCGGTCGCTGAAAATGGTCCTGCGCAATGCAGGACCAAGCCATGGCCCTTGATCTGGGCAAGTAACCGCGCCTCGTCATCCAGTCCGAACACTCGGGCTTCAAGTCCCAGTTCACGGGCCAGGACTTCGACCTTGTCGCGGCTACGTCCTACCAATACCGGCCTGAGTCCACGTTTGACGGCATCTCGAGCGATCAACTCGCCGGTATAACCGTTGGCGCCGTAAATCATCCATTTCATCTGCGTATCCGGGTTGTCTTGCTGACTCATGCGTTGCTCCTCACAGGATTGATGGCGAGCGTTGTGCCTTGCTCAATCAACGTCAGACGCTAGCGCTAAAGTCAGGTTGAGGGTCAAGCAAAAGTGTGCGAGTGGGCACCACGATTTTTTGCAGCAGCGGGGTTGACCTTAAAGTGAGGTTTAAGGTGAGCATGCACCGGACCTGCATGACTGTCGGACCCCGGATGATGTTGAAAACCTTTATTTCCTGTGCGTTGGTATTGATAGGCGGTGCATTCATGACTTTTGCAAATGCTGGGCCGACCCCTTCCACGGTTGTTGCGCAAGATCGCCAGATACTGGTGATCATGACCAATCACGCCAGCTATCCCTCACGGACCGATAGCACGGGCTTGTGGCTGACCGAGCTGACGCATTTCACCGATGTGGTAGAAGCGGCCGGCTACACGACAGTATTTGCCAGCCCCAGGGGCGGCGCTGTGCCTCTGGACGAGCGAAGCCTCGGTTGGCTTTACATGGACAAGGCTGCCCGTAAGCATTTGCAGTCCCCTGCCTTTCGCGCTCGCCTGCAAAACACGATACCCATCGCCGAAGTCGATCCGTCCCGGTTCAGCGTCATCTACTTCACCGGAGGCCACGGTGTGATGTGGGATTTCCCCAATAACCCCGACCTGCGACGTGTCGCCGAAACCATCTAAAACCAGGGCGGCATCGTATCGGCCGTCTGCCACGGTGTGGCGGGACTCCTGGATCTGAAGGATGAACAAGGCCAGTTGATCATCAAGGGCAGAAACGTCACCGGATTCTCTGACCGCGAAGAGCTGTTCTCGGGCATGAAGAGTCAGGTGCCCTTCTTCCTTGAGGACAGGTTGGTGAGTCAGGGTGCGCGTTACCGCAAGGGCTGGCTGCCGTTCACGTCATTTGCCATCACCGATGGGCGGCTGGTGACCGGTCAGAACCCTCAATCGCCCAAGGCCGTGGCTGAAGCCGTGATGGCCGTGCTCTCCGCCGACAACGTAGCTCGCTGATCCATCAAGTACATCCCATCACCTGGAGAAAGACCGATTGAAACTCGCAAGCGCCGTTTTAACAGGATTACTGTTCAACACTTTTGCCAACGCTGCGTTGGCGGGGACGCCTGAGATGCCCAGCCCGACCGACACAACCACAATCGATATCGCAGGCCACCAGGTGCCCGTCGTCAAGGGCGGCCTGTATGACCGTTTTCGCTCCAACCCTCCGTTGTCGGTGGTTGCAGCAGAAGTACCGGGCGTTGATTTGAGCTGGTTCAAGGGGTTGGAGAAGAATAAGGTCGACATTGGCTTTGAGTCGTACTCCCCAAATTTTTACTACCAGAACAGTCGCGTAACGGCAGTTTATACGGCGGACCTGGACCGGCTCCGGGCACTGATGCCGCCCGAAGTACTGGCAACCGTGCAGCCGCTGCAAGTCTGGCCAGGTCGCGGCTTGATCGCGTTCACCGCGTACACCTATGAGCACTGCGATAACGATGCCTACAACGAGGTGGCCGTATCGATCATCACCAACAAACCTGGCAAAGCCAATCTGGGTCCGTTCACGCTGATTGGCCAGTCGATGTCTGGAGACTTCTGGGGTTATGTGCTCAAGCTGCCGGTTAATACCGAGCTGGCGAGGGTGCGTGGTGTCGTCGGTTACAACCTGCCGAAATGGCTGACCGGCATTGACCGCGAAGAGGATGCGCAATCGGTGGTGTATGACATTACCGACAGCCAGACCGGCAAACTGGACGTGTCCTTCAGAGCGAAGAAACTCGACGACCTGTCCCGCGATGTCGATATCGTCACCAGCAGTTTCACCAATCTCGATCACCAGGGCCAACTGGCCTATGGGTACGCTGTTTCCCGCCAGCTCAGCCATAGCTCTAGCCGGGACGCGGATTCGGCCACCCTCACGCTGGGCGACGGCAGTCTGTCGAACTACATCCGCTCCCTGAAGCTGGGGAAAATGATGAAGTACGAATATGTGCCTGAGTTCCAGAGCGCGCTCTATGCGCCAAAACCACTTGCCACCCTGGTTGGCGAGCGCTGAAACCTGTTGCGCCTGTCAGGCCTCGGAAGCCTGACGGGCTGTTTTTTTCCTGGAAGACGCTGCATCACGGCGGCCTGAAGTGCCTGCCACACCCTCATCGCGCAGACGATGCAACAGCAATTGCGCATTGTCTGCACACGCCATGCCCTCGGGCTTACCCTCGATGCCTTTGATGACCAGCAGAAGTTGCGCTTTGTTCTGGACCAACCGCTGCTGCAGGACTTCGATTTCCTCAACCTTTTGCTTGAGGCCACTGAGCAACTCTTCGTGCTGCCAACCACTCGCATTCATCGGCATCAATTGCCGAATTTCTTCCAATGAAAAGCCCGCCGCCTGCGCGCCGGTGATGATCTCCAGAACCCACTGGATGTCAGGTGCGTAATCTCGATAACCATTGGCTTTACGCTCGACCGACTTGATCAGGCCGCTCGCTTCGTAGAAGCGAATGCGTGAAGGCGCCAACCCGCTGATTTTCGCCAGTTCGCCTATTCTCATATTCCACCTCAAAAAGTCTATTGACCTTAAAGTTGACTTTAAACCTAAAGTCTTCGGGTGGCCAAGCGGCTCGAGTGCCACGTGTTGCTCAGCCGTCATGGAAATCATGGGGCAGACAGATCCAGAAACACGCGCCCTCTGAACCGCCTATTGGATGAGCTGCACTTTGTTCATTCAGGGCCTTGATCGAAACACGATTCGGTTTAGGCCTTCACTTCATTCAGGAGATGCGAACATGGGGTATGTCACTACGCGAGACGGTGTTGAGATCTTTTACAAAGACTGGGGGCCGCACGATGCCCAGGTAATCTTTTTCCATCATGGATGGCCACTGAGCGCGGACGATTGGGACGCGCAAATGCTCTTTTTCCTGGCCAACGGTTACCGGGTTGTTGCACACGACCGACGTGGTCACGGGCGCTCCAGTCAGGTGTGGGACGGACACGACATGGATCACTATGCTGACGACGTCGCGGCCGTGGTTGATCACCTCGGCGTACAAGGAGCAGTCCATGTCGGCCACTCCACCGGCGGGGGTGAAGTCGTTCATTACATCGCGCGCCACGGCGAAGACCGAGTGTCGAAGGCCGCCATCATCAGTGCCGTCCCACCGCTGATGGTCCAGACCCCGAGTAATTCTGGCGGCCTGCCTAAGTCAGTTTTCGACGACTTGCAGGCACAACTGAAGGCCAACCGCGCACAGTTCTACCACGACGTTCCAGCGGGACCTTTTTACGGCTACAACCGCCCAGGTGCAAAATCCTCTGAGGGCATCATCCGGAACTGGTGGCGGCAAGGCATGATGGGCTGTGCAAAGGCACACTATGACGGGATCGTGGCTTTTTCTCAGACCGACTTCACCGAAGATTTGAAGAGCATCAAGATCCCCGTTCTGGTGATGCATGGTGATGATGACCAGATCGTGCCTTATGAAAATTCCGGGGTTCTGTCAGCCAAGCTTCTGCAAAACAGTACGCTGAAAATTTACCCCGGCTTCCCGCATGGAATGCCTACAACCAACGCCGATACGATTAACGCCGATCTGCTCGCTTTCGTTCGGAGCTAAACAATGGAGGGCGGGTAAAAATCCCGCCCTTACCCATTTCAAGGCCACTAGATCGACAGCGATTAAGCAATCGCTACAAACTTTCCATTACTGATATTTTTCAAGAACTGCATCCAGTTTGTCCTCCAATGGGTAGTACAGGTAGTAGCCAACGCTGCTGAACTGATTACCTTTCTGGAGAGACTTGTATGAACGCTAAACGATTTCTGGGCATTGTCAGTACTACGCTTGCTGCCTCCTGCTTGTTAGTCACATTGCCAGCTGCCTACGCCCAGTCAGATCTGCCCGACAGCATCAAGGTTCCTGACGGTCATAAGGTCGCGCTGGAAACCGTGGGCGTAGGCGAAATCACGTATGAGTGTCGCTCCAAAACAAACGCCACCGGCCAGACTGAATGGGCTTTCGTCGGGCCCAAAGCAGTACTAAATGATCGCAGCGGCAAACAGGTCGGCACCTACTTCGGACCGCCTGCCACCTGGCAAGCTAATGACGGGTCTAAAATTACCGGGACCCAACTGGCAGTTGCACCCTCAGGTACTGGCGACCTCCCTTATCAGTTGGTCAAGGCTACCCCTGCGGAAGGCAATGGCGCGATGAGCGGTGTCAGTTTTATCCAGCGGGTGGCCGTAAAAGGCGGCGTTGCGCCCACGACTGAATGCTCCACCGCTGACAAAGGCAAACGTGAGGTAGTGAAATATCAGGCTGACTATATTTTTTGGGCAGCCAATTAAGCCAACTACCTGGAACAGGTTGTTAGCGCACAAAGTCGTCTACTCTGCTCCGATGGAACTCCAGCCCAATGGCTGGGAAATTTACTACCAGCTGGCGGCTGAAAACTTTGTCCCTACCTGAGCCCTGTTTTGACTATGAAGCCTGTCTGGCTGCTTGCTCCCGGGGCGAGCAGCAGGCACTGCGAGACTTGTATGAGCAGGAAAGTGCTCGACTTTTGGGGGTTGCCAAGCGAATCGCTCGCAATAACTCCTTGGCGGAAGACATTGTGCACGATGCCTTCATCAAAATATGGACCCGTGCCGCCAGTTTTGATCCGGCACGAGACTCTGCCCGTGGCTGGATCTTCAGCGTGACGCGACATCTGGCGCTCAATTTCATGCGAGATAACGCCAGAGAGGTACAAGTCAGCGAGCAAAGTGAAATGGCACTGCAAGCTTTGTCATCCATGGAGACATCGTCAGAGAGTGTGGAGGCCTTCGATTTTCGAACCCGTTCAGGACGTATTTATTTATGCCTTGAACAACTGGAGCCGGTACGTCGCAACTGCATCCTTCATGCATATGTAGACGGCTATTCGCATTCTGAAATATCGCAGAAACTGGACGCACCGCTGGGGACCGTCAAAGCCTGGATCAGACGCAGTCTGGTTGTATTGCGGGAGTGCATGGGATGACCATAAGCCCGGAGGATGACCATCCCGAGAACATTGACGAACTGGCGAGTGAGTATGTATTAGGCACGTTGCCGGCTGAGCAACGCATCGAGATACAAAAGCGTCTCGCTCAGGAATTCGATTTGCGATCTGCTGTAGATGCGTGGGAACAGCGCTTGCTTACGTTGACCGAATTGGCTGAACCGCAGAATCCTACCCCGCTGCTCTGGAGGCGGATTGAGCGTAGCTTGAATAGCAATGACCGGCGAGCATCAGCAGTGGCAGCCGCCGCGAAGCCAACTTCATGGTGGAACCTTCTTCCCCTATGGCGTGGGCTCGCGGGATCAGGTCTTGTCGCAACGCTCTTGCTCGGATCAGTACTACTGACACGAACAGCTCCGGTAAATCCGACCACCTACCTGGTCGTTCTGGTGGCTCCACAAAGCCAGGCGCCCGGCTGGGTCATTCAGGCGAGCAACCCAAGGGAAATCCAACTGATACCCTTGGTGGTAGCGCAAGTCCCAACCGATAAAGCACTTGAGTTCTGGACCAAAGCGGACGGCTGGCAAGGACCGGTATCCCTTGGATTGGTCAAACCAGGGCAAACGCTTTCAGTCCCTCTGGATAAATTACCCCCGCTGGAACCCAACCAGCTCTTCGAATTGACTCTGGAAAGTCCAAATGGATCGCAGACCGGCAAACCCACGGGTCCGGTGCAGTTCATTGGCCGGGCCATTAAAGTGATCTGATCATGAGCGCCTTTGAAGGAAAAGGCCGCAGAGGCGGCATTCCCCTTCCCTCACCTCTCTACCTGAGTTCCCAATGAAGTCCTCTCTTTCCCCTAAACGGCCGTAGATGATCCCTTTGTCCGCCGCCCCTTGCATAGGCATAGGGGGTATACCTATCATTTGCGCAACATAGGTGGGGGGGTATCCAATGGGCCATATCGCTGCAAACAAAGACGATCTTCTCAAGCGTGTTAAACGCATCGCCGGACAAATTCAGGCCGTTGAACGGGCACTGGAGTCGGACCTCGATTGCGCAAAGACACTGCACCTTGTTGCTGCCACTCGCGGAGCCATCAACGGCTTAATGGAGGAAATCATCGAGGATCACGCGCGTGAGCATGTTGCGAACCCTGGGCTCAGTGAAGAAGAACGCAATACGGGCGTCGAAGAGCTTCTTGAAGCCATTCGCCGTTACTCCAAGTGAACACATCCCGGCACACACTCATGAACAGTACGAACATCAACTACACGCACGACCACGTGTTCCTTGGCTCAGCGCATGACGAAAACGCAAAGCGTACGCTTTGGGTAGTGGCTCTAACTGTTGTGATGATGGTTGGTGAAATCACCACCGGGTATATCACAGGCTCGATGGCGTTATTGGCCGATGGGTTTCACATGGCAACTCATGCCGGCGCATTGGGCATCGCGGCAGCCGCGTACGGATATGCTAAACGCCACGCCTCCAGCCAGCGTTACAGTTTCGGTACCGGCAAGGTTGGAGATTTGGGCGGGTTCGCTTCGGCGTTGATTCTCGGTATGGTTTCCCTGGGCATTGGCGTTGAGTCCGTCATGCGCCTCTTGCAGCCAACGGACGTTCAGTTCGGCATCGCTACGCTCATCGCAATTGCCGGTTTGATCGTCAACATCGTCAGTGCCCTGCTGCTGGGCCGCGGGCACAGTCATGGGCACGATCATGATGATCATGGCCATACCCATGCTCATCATGGAAACGACAACAACCTGAAATCGGCCTATGCCCACGTCATCGCAGACGCGCTGACTTCGGTACTGGCCATCGCTGCACTGCTCGCCGGTCGGTATCTGGGTTGGGTATGGCTGGACCCGGTCATGGGCATCGTCGGCGCCATCGTTATCGCGCGGTGGGCATGGACCTTGATGGGGGCCACCGCAGGTGTATTGCTGGATCAAACAGACGCCCACGTTGCCGAGGAAATCCGCGAACTGGTTGAAAAACCGGGGGATGCCACCATCACGGACTTGCACGTCTGGCGGGTTGGACCGCAAGCCCATGCCGCCATCGTCAGCGTCCTTGGTGAAGCCACTGCGAACGCCGACAGCATTCGTGAACGTCTCAAGCCGGTTCACGAGGTCAGCCATCTGACGGTCGAATTTCGACCTGCCTGATCAGGACCTCCCCCATTAACTCCAAAGGAAATTGCGATGCCTCCAGGGAAACGTGAACTGGCGCGAATTGAACGCCGGTTGATAACCGCGCTGACCGAAGCGTGCGAAACAGCAAAAGGTAAAATCAAAGGCTTTATCTGGCTCACCCACATTGCTGACCTGAACGCGTTGGCTGAAACCCTGAAGGTAATCTGGGTGTTCGAAACCCTGGCTGACAGAAAGCTCGCCCAAGTTGACGCGAAGGCTCACATCTTTGAGCTGACGGCCATCGCGTTGAATGAGGTCGGCATCGATCTGAACCTTTCAGATCGCAATGTCTGCCTTGACTCTGAAGAAGAATGCCAGCGTATCCAGGGTGGTGATTGGCAGAAGCGCCTGGCTAAAGGTTATTGACGATGGCTAAAGAAATCGAAAATCCCTGCGTCTCGGTGTGCCAACTTAGGGGGGATCTGTGTGTGAGTTGTGGGCGGAGCAAGGAAGACATTAGAAAGTGGAAACGCATGAAGCGACCTGAAAAAATGGCCGCGGTGCAAAGGGCGAATGTACGTATGAAAGGGCTGAACTAAGCAGACCTCGGATCTAATTACACCGAAAGCCAGAAAAAGCTGATGTGGGATTAACTGGCAGGAAGGCGACTCTCTCAGCCCATATCCCAGTGTTCCTGGTCAGGCTCTGTATCAACTCTTGGCAGGATCTGGATGAAGTTTGCAATGCAGTTTGAGATAACCCTCCTTAGCTGGAATGACTGGATTCAAATTTGCAGTGTTCCCCTTACCAAGGCTTCCAGCCTGGGCAAAATACTCGCTTCGTCATTGCCCAAAATGGCAATCGAAGAACCCCGCAACCCTGCCGACGAAGCGGCAGCTGCGTCGCCGGCCAAGGCTACTGGGCACGTAACGCCCATTTGAAGGGCACGCAGTCGCTTGAGCGCATCTTCCTGCAGTGGCGCCTGGACCAATAGCACCAGCGCGGCGGGCTGAATTGCTTCACATAGCAACGGCAGTTCTTCCAGAGGCTGGCCCGTGCCCAACACCTCGATGCGAAGCTGGTCGCTGCTCATCAACAAACCAGCACACAACAGCTCCAATTCGCGCGCATGGCCCGAGCCGTCTGCCAGCAGCACGCAAGCACCGTTGCTCTGGTTCATCTGCAGTCGCAATAACATCCGCGCACGCAAGAAGGCGTCAAGGAACAACCACTGGCTGCGTCGACCGAAATTATTACCGGATGCCAGGCTGCGCCAAACCGGCAGCAGAATAGCCTCCAGTGCAGTTGCTTTCGGATAGATCGTAAATAGTTGCCCGTGCAGGCGCTCCAGCTCAGCGCCGTCAAAAGCCTGCGTGGCACGATAAACGGCCTCTTGCCACTGGACCAGGGGAGCTTCCGCCGAGCCAGATACAGTGACATCGGGTGTGTCCTGCTGCCGGACGAGCAAAGCGCCTATCTTGCTGATGGGCAGGCCCCGGCTGGTCCAGAGCATGATGCTACGAATATGTTCGATGTCCTGTTGCGAATACAGGCGATGCCCTCCCACAGTGCGTACGGGTCGGATCAGCCCGTGGCGGCGCTCCCATGCCCGCAAGGTGATCGGGTTGACGCCAGTCAGGCTGGCGACTTCCCGCATGGGGAGCAATGCGTCGTCGGAGGTGGATTCGATGGGCTCGGTCATTGAAAGTCGTTGCATCCTGAGTGTGTCGGCATTCTAAACCAGGCATGACGCTTTTTAACCAGCACCAATCGATGTCCGACGGTCCTGCGTCCTGCCATCTAGGCATGGCTGTCGCTGGCGACTACGCTGTGGGGCAACCCCATGAATCACAATGAGCCCAGATCATGATTGACGCCAAACTCCTGCAACTTATGGTCGAAGCCTCCAATGACGGCATCGTCGTGGCCGAGCAGGAAGGCAATGACAGCATCCTCATCTATGCCAACCCTGCCTTCGAGCGCCTGACCGGCTACAGTTCAGACGAAATTCTCTACCAGGATTGCCGCTTCCTGCAGGCAGACGATCATGCCCAGGCCGGGCTGGAGGCAATCCGTGACGCCATCCGCCTCGGTCAGCCCTGCCGTCAGGTGCTGCGCAACTATCGCAAGGATGGCAGCCCGTTCTGGAACGAGCTGTCTATCACTCCCGTGCACAATGATGCCGACCAGTTGACCTACTACATTGGCATACAGCACGACGTCAGCGACAAGATTGCCGCTCTGGAAAGGATACAGTCACTTGAGACCGAAGTGGCCGAGCTTCGCAGTAAACTGGCAAGGCTTGGTGGCTAACGACGAGTAGCACTAAAACCTACACAAAAAGTGTACAAGAATATTGACTTGTACAATTTTCCCCGTAGGCTTCAAATAAATCTGTACAGTTTTCTCGAATTGTACAACTTTACCTGGAGCCTGCCATGTCTGCATATCTCCACCATTTCGCGGATACGTTCGCAACGCTGAACGCTGATTGCCTGGACCGCCTGGGCGAGCTATACCGCAACGACGTTCAGTTTCGTGACCCGTTGCATCAGCTGGATGGCTTGCCCGCACTGCGCACGTACTTTGAAAAGCTGTACACCAACGTCCAGGATATCCGCTACGACCTCCTTGACGCGGATGAAACCGCCCCCGGCCAGGGTTATCTGCGCTGGATCCTGCATTTCCGTCATCCGCGCCTGTCCCGCGGTCAGCCAATCAGTCTGCATGGCTGCAGCCACCTGCGCTGGACGACACATGTCTACCTGCACCACGACTACTTCGATGCCGGCGCCCTCCTCTACGAGCACGTTCCCGTACTGGGCGGAGTGATTGGCTGGATCAAGGGCAGGCTCGCATGAGCCGCTGCTGGCTGACAGGCGCCAGCAGCGGCCTCGGTGCTGCCCTGGCTGAACGGCTGCTGGAGCAAGGCCATGAGGTGGCCTTGGGTGGCCGGCGGGCGGAGGCACTGATGCCGCTGGTGCTGCGCTACCCTGGGGCCCTGCTCACTACCGGCGACGTGACTGACCCACGACACGTCTCGGCTATCTGCGAAAACATCGAGCATGCCTGGGGCGCACTCGACCTGGTGATCCTGAACGCCGGTACCTGCGAATACCTTGTGCCGGGCAGGTTCGAAGCCGAGACCGTCGAGCGGATGATGCGCACCAACCTGCTGGGGGTCAGCTACTGCCTGCAGGCGGCCCTTCCACTGCTGCGCCGGGGGCATAGACCACATCTGGTAGTGATCGGCAGCTCGGTAACCTGGCTGGCGCTACCCCGGGCTGGAGCCTATGGCGCGTCCAAGGCGGCTCTGCGTTATCTGATCGAATCCCTGCGCCTGGATCTACATGCCGAAGGCATCGATGTAACGCTGGTCAGCCCCGGCTTCATCGACACCCCCCTGACTCAGCGCAACACCTTTGCCATGCCCCAACTCTGGACGGCCGACCGCGCCGCGCGGCATGTCGTCGCGCGCCTGACGCGACGACCGTTGGAGATCAACTTTCCACGCTTCTTCATTCTCATTCTGCGCTTGCTTGGCGCCCTGCCAGCGCGTTGGCGCCTGGCCCTGGGCCGTCGACTGGCGCGAACCGAACAGGAATAGCGTCATATGCGTATCGCCATTATCGGCAGCGGGATCTCTGGGCTGACCTGTGCCTATCTGTTGTCACGTCGCAATGAGGTGACCGTGTTCGAAGCGGCTGACTGGATCGGCGGTCATACCCATACTGTCGACATAGAATGGCAGGGCCAGCGTTATGCAGTAGACACCGGTTTCATCGTATTCAACGACTGGACCTATCCCAACTTCATCCGCTTGATGGATCGCCTTGGAGTCGTCTCACGCCCCACCGAGATGAGCTTTTCCGTGAACGATCCGGAGAGCGGCCTGGAATACAACGGCAATAACCTGGACACCCTCTTCGCCCAGCGCGGCAATCTGCTGTCGCCGGGCTTCTGGGGTATGTTGCGCGATATCGTGCGCTTCAACCGCCAGGCGGTGGCCGACCTTGACGGCCACCGCATTGAGCCGGGCATGAGTCTTGGCGATTACCTGCACACGCGACGCTACGGGCAGCGTTTCATCCATCACTACATCGTCCCCATGGGCTCGGCCATCTGGTCGGTATCACGGGCCGATATGCTGCGCTTCCCGTTGCACTTCTTCATCCGCTTTTTCCGTAACCATGGATTGCTCTCGATCAGCCAGCGGCCACAATGGCGAGTGATCGAGGGTGGCTCGCGCAGCTATGTGAAGCCGTTGTGCAAGACCTTCAGCGAACGCATTCGGCTCAACTGCCCGGTGATGAGCGTCCGCCGGGACGACAACGGCGTGGTGATCACAAGTGCGGCAGGCCAGGAGCGTTTCGACAAGGTCGTGTTCGCCTGCCATAGCGACCAGGCTTTGGCGCTGCTGGAGAAACCGACGGCCACCGAGCACGAGGTGCTAGGCGCCCTCGACTATGCCGCCAACGAAGTATTGCTTCACACCGACACCCGCCTGCTGCCCAGCCGGCGCAAGGCTTGGGCCAGCTGGAACTATCGCCTCGGTGGACCCGCGCACGCCCCGGCGGCCGTGACCTACAACATGAACATACTGCAAGGCCTCGACGCCCCGGTAACCTTCTGCATAAGCCTCAATCAGGGCGATTGCGTGGACCCGTCGCAGGTGCTGGCTCGCTTCGAATATGCACATCCTCAATACAGCCTTGCCGCCATGGCGGCCCAAGCGCGCCAGGGCGAGCTACAGGGAAACCAGCACAGCTACTTCTGCGGCGCTTATTGGGCAAACGGCTTCCATGAGGATGGCGTGGTCAGCGCACTGGACGTCGCCCAAAGATTCGGGGAGCGCCTGTGAACAGCAGCCTTTGCTACGGTTGGGTCATCCACCGGCGTCTGGCGCCGCGGTTCCATGGGTTCCGTTATCGCATTGGCATGCTTTATCTGGATCTGGACGAACAGGATCTGCTGCTGGGCCTGTCTCCGTTACTCGGTGCTTCTCGCCTGGCGCCGTTGTGTTGGCGAGAAACCGATTACCTGCCAGCCTGGACTCGTCGCGGTATCCCCTTGAAGGAAGCGGTGCGCGAAGTGGTGGCCAAGGCCTTGGGCCAGGCGCCCTGCGGCACCATTCATTTGCTGACCCAGCCGCGCAGTTGGGGGATTTCATTCAATCCGGTCAGTTTCTATTTTTGCCACGACAGCGACGGTCTCCTGGCGGCGATTGTGCTGGAGGTACGCAACACCCCTTGGCGAGAACGTTTTCATTACGTGTTGCCTGTGCTGCCCGGGCAGCCCCGTCAGTTCTCGGTCACGAAGGCATTCCATGTCTCGCCATTCCTGCCAATGGATATGCAGTACCACATGCGCTTTTCCATTGATGAGGCGCACATGCGCATCCACATGGAAAACCGCCGCGAAGGACAAAAAGTGTTCGAGGCCGACCTGTCCCTGCACCGACAGCCGCTGGATGCCGCCGCACTACAGCGTCACGTACTGGCCTTCCCCTGGATGAGCCTGCGCACCCTCGGTGCGATTTATTGGCAAGCCATGCGCCTGTTACTCAAACGCACCCCGCTCTATGCCCACAAGACCAGTCAGAGCAGCCAAAACCTTCGCCATCACATCCACGAGGAGCCCAAGCATGTCCGATCCAACTCTGAGCGTTAGCAAATCGTGGGGCCTGGCGCCGTTATTCGGCGGCCTGGCCAGGAGCGCCGTGCTCGCTCAGCTTCGCAACTTGCGCCAAGGCCGGCTGCGCCTGATCTACCAAGACCGGCAGTGGCTGTTTGGCGACGTCGGCAGCGCGCTGCACGCTGAGGTCGAGATCTTCGACGAGGCAGCTTGGGGGATGGTGGCTGCCAACGGCTCTATCGGTGCCGGCGAAGCTTACATCCATGGCTACTGGCGCAGTCCGGACCTGGCCGCGGTCACTCGCCTCTTCGTCGCCAATCTGGAAGTGCTCGACGCCCTTGAAGGCGGGTTGGCGCGCCTGGGCCGTCCGATCCTACGCCTGCTGCACTGGGTAAACCGCAACAGCCGGCGCGGCGCGCGACGCAACATTCTCGCCCATTACGATCTGGGCAATGCCTTGTTCGAGCGGCTGCTGGATCCGACCATGATGTACTCGGCAGCCATGTTCGACAGTCTGGAGCAGAGTCTGGAGCAGGCCCAACTGAACAAGCTCGAGCGTATCTGCGCCAAACTCGCGCTGCGCCCCGATGACCACCTGCTCGAGATCGGTAGCGGATGGGGTAGCCTGGCGATCCATGCCGCTACCCACCACGGGTGCCGGGTGACCACCACCACGTTGTCCGAGGCGCAGTACGCCCATACCCTGCAGCGCGTCCAGGATCTTGGTCTGCAACACCGCATTACCGTCCTGCGCGAGGACTACCGTGATCTTGGCGGACGCTTTGACAAGCTGGTCTCTATCGAGATGATCGAGGCGGTCGGGCACCGCTATCTACCTGTTTACTTTCAGCGCTGCGCGTCGCTGCTCAAGGATGACGGCTTGATGCTGCTGCAGGCCATCACCATCCGTGACCAGCGTTATGAACAGGCCCGGCAGTCGGTAGATTTCATTCAGCGCTATATCTTTCCCGGTGGCGCCCTGCCCTCCCTGAGCGTCATGCTGCAGACCGCCAGTAGCCATACCGCGTTGAACCTGGTGCACATGGAGGACTTCGGCCTGGACTATGCGCGGACTCTGCAGCACTGGCGGGACAACTTGCGTCAGTCGCGCACCGCCTTGACCGAGCTGGGTTATGACGACACCTTTCAACGCCTCTGGGAGTTCTACCTTTGTTACTGCCAGGGTGGTTTCGAGGAGCGTACTATCGGCGTCGCGCAACTGCTCTGGGCAGCTCCGGCCGCACGCCGCGCAGCGCTGCCGAGCGCCTGATTTGAGCCGGGCCTGGTTGATCGGCAACGCGCTATGGATGCAGGCCGCCTGGTGGGCTTGCGTACTGAGCGAGCGGCATCCTTGGCTGCTACTCCCCGTGGCGGCAGGCCTGTTGGTGCATGTGGCTGCTTGCCCACGACCAGGCGACGAAGCAATCACTCTGGCCTGTGTGGGGATGGCAGGCTGTTTACTGGACGCCAGCCTGGGTGCACTGGGAGTCTTCGATTTTGCCCAGCAACCCCTTCCCCTGTGGCTTGCCATGCTGTGGCTGGTACTGGCCAGTGGGCTTCGCCACAGCCTGGCGTGGGCTCGACGTCCCATCTGGTACGGGGCGCTACTGGGTCTGTGCGGTGGACCTCTGGCTTACATCGCCGGCGCAACGCAGGCCGGTGTAGGCCTGCCCTTGGGCACCCTTTGCACGGCCCTGCTACTTGCGGCGCTGTGGGCTGTATGGATGCCAATCATCCTGCGACTGGCTGCGTCCCGCTGATAAGCAACGGCCTGCGTGAATATCGCCTGCTTTGCCGGTTTTGTGGGTTTACGGAAGCGACTCCGGCTGACGGCGGAAGAACAGGATCACTTCTCCCAACTCGACTCCAAGCTTGCTCATACTCGAGCGATTTATCATCGTGTCTTCGTCCATCAGGTACATCCAGTCGTCCAGATCCACTTCCCAATGCCTGCCGTCAACCGGCAGGTCAAGGCGATAGCGCCAGCGCAGCGCGTTGCCAGCGACCTCGCCGCTAGCCTCACCGACTACATCGTCCGCACGACCACGCCAACGCCCGGCGCCGACCGGTTGCAGCGTCCAGACGCGCCGCTGACGCGTGCCATCGCTGTAGAGAAATCGCTCGTCGAGGATCAATTGCTGGCCCTCGACGCGGCTTTCAATCTGGACATGGAAACGCTTGACCACCTCGCCCGAGCGATTCTGGAACAGGCCCCAAGCCTGTACCGGCCGAGAGAAGAACGCCACGAGATCCAGCGTGGGTCGCTCCTTTGCGTAGTGCTCCACGCCAACGTTGTTACAGCTGACCAGCAACAGGCTAACGAGCACTACCAGTATTTGACGCATCCCAACCTCCTCACTCCGCCGGCCCGGCCATCCCCAGCAGTCGTTGACGCAGTTGCTTGTCCCGAGTGCGCGGATCAAGCCAGATATTGAAGAAGGCGCGGGCGAATGCAGGGTCGTCGACCCGATGGTGCAACTGGCCGTCGACGAAGAACGTGCAGCCTTTGCCGGGATGGTAGACCCCGGTGATGCGCATTCCGGGCCGAACATCGACGAAGGCTTCACGCATTTCATTGGACCAGCGCTGGAGGGTGGACTCCTCTAGACGAGCCTCTGCCATGCGCGCCATTTCAGTGAGGCTGGCCTCCACCAGCGTGTCCCGGGAAAAGACACGGTGATAAGTCAGTTCGAGGGCAAAGGGCTGATCCCAGGTCAGCGGCAACCCAGAGCTCCACAACCGCGCGGTGTATAGACTCACGCCGAACCAGGTAAAGTCGCCGCTGCCCACCAAACGCCTATCGGGCAGCGCGGGATGCCAATCCGCCCAGGCAGGTACGGCGAGTAACATCGCGAATAGCCAGCATATCGACAGGCGATGTACGAGAAAGCGTCTGGACTCAGCCACGTTCATCAACGTCTCGGCCTTTTTTAAAATTCTATACAAGATTAGCTCAATGTATAGTTTTTGCGCCGTAAGTACAGAGCGTGTACAACTTTTTACCCCCAAGGGCAGCGGTTGAGAACACAGGTCCCGTTGGCATCCCACTGGAGGTGTCCAACTTTATGCGCTAGAGGTTTCTTTGATGATCGTCTTTATTGGGTGGTACCTACGTACCCAAAATAAAATCCGATTTTAATGGCGGCGTACGCAGCAGCGTGAATGGCACCCCAGCGTTTTACATTGACGGGCTTCGCTATGACGGGGCTCCAGAGTTCACCGAAATGAGTCAGATGATTGAGCTTTCGTTAGTGAGTTGACATCGCTAGATAGCGAAATCGCTTGGCATCACCCACACCGTAGCCGAGGGCGAACGAGAGGGCTTGAAAATAGCAGCGTTCAATCTGGCCGGTTTCTGTCTGTCGCATGCCATGTTCCTTGTCCCGTTTGTTTAGGGGCATACAAAAGCGCTTGTGGGGGGCGAATGCAAAACAATTAGCAATGGAATGCATTTGCGGCATCGGGCAGCATATAGAAATTTCCAATTCCGGCAGGCGGCTCTCCTCACCTGTTGTACGGAGTTGGTCATATCGGGCGGTGTTGGCAACGGGCGCCACCTTGAGTTGCAGGCTGGTTTCTACGGAGGGCAGCGGTGCAGTGGCGGTGAGTCGGGCGAGACCATTTAGGATGTGATCGGCCCTCAGGCTTCCCGACTCAAGCACCATCTATACCGCTATCAGCACCAGGTCGAGACCGGCGATGGGCACAGCAGCCGGTACCTGCGTCATAATTCGGTCACCGTTGCTGTGATGTCTCAGGCCCTGCTTGAGAATCCGCAACGGAGTAGGCAGATCAGCAAACGGCGCCCCATTGCGTAGCGCACCGGTTTTGCATTCGATGAGTGGGATGTAATGCTGCCAGTCAAAACTGACCTGATCTCGATCAAAGAGGCGCTCGTGGCTGGCAATCATCGTGTCATCGACGATGACCACGATCCGGGGAGGATAGACGGCTGCTGACCCACTGGCCGACTCGCTCACACGCACCGAATAGCGATTTCGTGCCACGCAGATCAGGCAGGTTCTGGAGACCCTTACGGTGTGCTCGACGTAGCGATCAAAGGCGGTCGGCATCCATTTCGACCCGCTCCAGCTCCAAAACGTCCGCCACCGTCAGCCCGTTGTACTGCGGGTGTAGCAGCTCGCTCCAGAGCGCAAGCACGACAGCGTTGGCCGAGCCAGGCATTCAGCTCCTCGAAGGTGTGGAACATGCAGTTTGAGCTTCAAGCCAGATTCGCAGTCGACTGCCTTGAACGTTCTTCTCAACAAAGACCTTTTCCCAGCCAGAGGCTACGTCGCAGAATCCGGATCATTATTTCAATACGGGAGATTGAAGAACCCGCGGTGCTGCCAGTGATAGGCATCGCTCATAAAGCAGCGGCACGAAAATATCAGCCCAGCGAACCGAGGACAAAAAAAATGGCGGTGTTAATTTTTGACAGTTCGGAAGATTCCATAGTCGAAGCCCGTGTCCTGGTCGAGGCGCTGAATGAATGGTTGGCGGAACAGCAGCCCAGTGCACGCTAAGGTCCGCCCGTGCGCAATGTTGCTATCGGCCCGATGGCACGCTGGATTCTGTATTGACCGTACTAACAGACGTGGCGGTGGACTAATAACAGCCCCGGATTGGAGCGGCGCTTCGTGCTGGTATGCACTTGACCGTAGAATGCCCGCCGTGACGCGAATTTCGAGGGGCATCGGCGACAACAGGATTGGCAAACAACGGGGCATGTACGACTGTTGAAGTCGCCTTGTGCGGCAGTATCTGCCCGATCCAATTGGCTCGCTGCCCTGCAATATTCGCCAGCAATCCTGCTCGCTCATGTCCCGCACTCGCCATTTGGCCTCATACAGGTCGCCGACCGTTTGCTGTCGAAGTTCGTAGGGACCGAACAGGTCAGGTGTTGCACTCAGTTTTTGCGACCGCCCCCAAGGTTGACGCCTATACCCGTCCACCCGTTCGCTTATCCGTTAGTTTCCTTCTACATTAAAGAGGTGCACACGGAGCCAGCAGCGAATGAAATCTTTGAAGTATTATGAAAAAAATCGACACGCCACATGGTTAGAGTTGTTTTTTGACCTGATTTTTGTTGTTGCAATTGGCAAGGTTACGCATACTCTCGGACATCTTCATCACGGCCACTTTGAACAGGAGCAATTATGGACATTTTTACTGCTTTTTGTTCCATTATGGTGGATCTGGTCCAGCCACACGATTTACTCAAATAGGTTTGATACAGACAGTAACCTTCACCGCTTGGCAACATTATTTTTAATGTTGCTGCTCATTGTGCTGTCTGCACGGATTGGGGAAGAATTGGAAGTAAACTATGCGCTTGTTATTGCTTGCTATTTTGGTATACGTGCCATCATCAGTATTATGTACATTTCGTCCATAAATAAATTTGATCACCGTAGCGAATTCTCCTCCAGGCTTGGCTTCGCCCTGTTAGTTAGCGCAGTGATTAGTCTTTCATCCATTCTTTTTGACCCACCTATGCGTTACCTTGTCGCTTACATTGGGATTTTTCTTGACATTCTGCTCCCTTTATTTTCTTGGGGTAAGCTAAAGCCATTGCCCGCACATACAGAACACTTGGTTGAACGACTAGGTTTACTCACCCTTATCTTATTGGGCGAGTCGGTAATTAGCCTTTCTGGAGGGTTATCTGACATTCAATGGGATCGT
Organism: Pseudomonas sp. FW305-20; assembly: GCF_058788075.1. NCBI lineage: Bacteria > Pseudomonadati > Pseudomonadota > Gammaproteobacteria > Pseudomonadales > Pseudomonadaceae > Pseudomonas > Pseudomonas sp. FW305-20. Next base: position 70,800 of record NZ_JBYTAJ010000001.1, read on the forward strand.
TATAATGTGATGGCGGCAATCACCGGATTTATCATGATTTGCAGTATCTGGTGGATCTATTTTGATAGCTTTTACCTACTGAGCAAAAATGAAAGTAGTATGAGTGGGCACTCCTTAATTTACTCGCACCTTTTTCTATTTATGGGGTTAGCACTTCTCGCAAATTTGATCAGGCATGCGATCCTGAATGACATTGCGATGCGCGATTTCCAGATTACGTCAATCATCGGCATGGCCTTATTTTTCTTAGGCAAGCAATATGGCTACTTCATAGCGGTACCTAAAATAAGGAAATACATACTACAAAACACCTTGATCGTGTTTTCTCTAGGTGGTTTGGTTATATTCCTACCCCGCGTCGAGTACATATTGGTCGGCCTGACAGTAACCATGATCTGTTATGTTTTACTAAACTTCAGGTATCGTTGAATCTTTAAAGTTAGGCCATATCACGGGTGTATCAGCTATCCGCGCACATCAACACATCCCTACCAACCAAAGCGGGTGGTCGCCTGGAAAGCATGGGGGCAAACACCGCGCGGCGTGAGGCCCGCGCCAAGCGGTAAAAACCTAATCAAAGAAGGCCAGGGTGCGAATTTCGATACTCTCGCGCGGCGGGGCTCCCGGCGGCGTGTTGGGATCTTTGAAGGCGGTATGGGGCGTGAAGCGGGCACGGCCGTCGTGACGTGAGTCATACCCCTTGATCAGCAAGACTTCGTCACGGCGCATGTCCGGAAAATAGTACCAGCGCTGTTGCGGATTGTAGGCCAGGTGGTAGATCTCACCGATACGATCCGGATAGACCAAGTCGGTGGCCAGCAGGTCATTGGGGTCGAGCGTCGAGGCGTCCAGCACGGCCAGCGGTGAGCGCTTGACGGGCCCGCTTATCGGGCGCCAGAGGTTAATCTGGGCCACCGACACCAGTGCGGCGGCCTGATCCTGGCCCAGCACGTCGCGAATACGCTCAGGTCCCGAGCGGTCGGTGTAGTCATTATGCACACGGCTGGCTGGGCCGCGAATATCCCGCTGCTCGGCGTCGCTGCGCCTTGTGTGGTCGAAGATGACGACCCGGCTCGCGCCCGTCAACTCCTTGATCAAGGCCTTGACCTCGTCATAGTAGACGCTTTCCACTGAGGTATCGTCGTAGAGATCGTCGACCACCGTATCCCGCCGATGGAGTTCAAACCCCTGCTTGTCCAGAGAAAGGCTGTCTGCCAACGGACGACCGTTGTGTATCGTGACCTCGCACTCCTCCTGCTCAGCAAAGTAGTGCGGTTCACTGTTACCGGTCAGAGCCTCGGTATGCACATAGGGCTTCGCATCGTGCTTGACCAGGTAGGTGAGTTTTGTGATGACGCTAGCGGGCATATCAGTTGTGCACTTCAAGTAACGCCTCCCGGTCTGCTGACCGCATTCGGCGTGGTGTCACCGTGGCGGCGCTGTAGCTTGCCTGTAAACTGCCTCATCCTCGATCGTATGCCTTCCAAGGGACACTTTCAAATGCACCCCGAGGTGCATGGTCCCCGACCGGTAGAAAAGGACATACCTACCTCGGCACCGACGTGCAGCTTGACCAGTACTGGCGCGTCGGACTCCAGGCCCGCGCCTAGGGCGACTACTACATCGAAGTTTTGAACCAGCAGCGCAAATACGGTGGATATCCGGATGGAAGATCGCATCCCAACACATCATCTTTTGCGCAGCATTGATCAGTATCTCGATCTGAGCAACCTGCGATAGCTGACCAAATTGAGAAAGAAAAAACTAGATATTGACATATCTCGATATCGCAAATAGTCTGAGTTCGAAACCACCCCCCGTATCTCAGGAAGCGCCAAATGCAGAAGATGTGGGTGAACACCTCAACGAAGCGCCTTACGGTTTGCTCTGATCCCGTGGATCCGCATCCATTTAGCTTAATACATCGATATTTTTATATATGCAGGTAAATGAAATGACACAGTCCGCGCTCTTCAAAACCGCACAGCTGGGGCCCTACACCCTCAAGAATCGAATCGTTTTGCCACCGCTTACCCGTTCGCGTAGCTCCCAGCCTGGCAACATTCCGAACGATCTCATGGCCACGTATTACCGCCAGCGTACTGGCGCGGGATTCATGGTGACCGAAGGCACCCAGATCGAGCCTCGTGGACAGGGTTATGCCTGGACTCCCGGCATTCACAGCGCCGAGCAGATTGAAGGCTGGCGCAAAATCACCGACGCCGTTCACGCCGAAGGGGGTGTGATCTTCGCTCAACTTTGGCATGTCGGCCGCGTGTCGCACACGTCCTTGCAGCCCGGCGGTGAAGCGCCGGTCGCGCCGTCAGCCATAAAGGCGGACAACGTCAAGGTATTCATCGAGACCGGCCCTGGCACGGGTGCACTGGCCGATCCATCGACCCCGCGCGCTCTTTCCACCGCAGAGGTGAAAGAACTGGTCCAGCTCTATGCCCAGGCGGCCCGCAATGCCCTGGACGCTGGGTTCGACGGGGTGGAACTGCACTGCGCGAACGGCTACCTGGTGAACCAGTTCATTTCCGCCCACACAAACCAGCGTGATGATGAATATGGTGGCTCGTTGCAAAATCGACTGCGCTTCCTGCGCGAAATCACCCAGGCAGTTGCTGGCGTCGTTGGCAAGGAGCGTATGGGCGTTCGCTTCGCCCCGCTCTTCGCGACCACCGATGAAGATCGCGTCTACCTCGGCCTGGTCGAGAAAGATCCCCATCAAACCTATGTCGAAGCGGTGAAGATTCTCGAGGAAGTGGGTATCGCCTACCTGTCGCTCGCCGAGGCCGACTGGGAGAACGCACCCGATCTACCTGAAGCGTTCCGGGAAGATATTCGCAGTATCTTCAGCGGTAAGATTCTCTATGCCGGCAGGTACACCGCTGAACGCGGAAATCGTGTCATCCAGGCGGGTTGGGGTGATCTGATCGCGTTTGGTCGTCCTTTCATCGCCAACCCCGACCTGCCCGCCCGTATCGCCAACGACTGGCCGCTCAATCCGGTCGACCCGACAAGCATGTATGGCGGTACCGACAAGGGCTACACCGACTATCCGAGCTATCGCCCCTGAGCAATCCGCGCCGCGTCCCAGACTCCAGGGCGCGGCTTACGCTTGCTGACCGAGGAAGGGGAACATCTTGTGGCAACAAACGGACGCAGAGGTCACTTTGGGTGCCTTCCAATTCTCCGTGCGAACGACGAAGATATCGCAATATCGCGAAAAACAGGTATCGCCAATTTTATGAACATTGACATCAACGAAGCCCTGAAAGCCTTGGCGAACCCGACGCGCCTTGACATCCTCAATTGGCTCAAGGATCCCAGGACGAACTTTCCCGAGCAGGAAGTCGACCCGGAAACAGTAGGCGTGTGCGTCAGCATCATCCAGGAGCGCACGGGCCTTTCGCAGTCCACTACATCGCTTTACCTCACAACCCTGCAGCGCGCGCACCTGGTAACCTCGCAGCGGATAGGCCCTTGGACCTATTACAAACGTCACGACGAAAATATCGATGCCTTTTTCAAAGCGCTGCAAGAAAAGATCTAGGTCCAGGCTACCCGAGGACCGTTTACCGGCGGCGCCCAAAGCTTTTCCTTAACGAAAGCGCTTCAAAAGGTGGATTGTCGCCCATCAGCGCTCAATTTAAACGGGGTGGGCCGCGACCCACTCTTTGAGATGAGCAACAAAACTGAGAACAGTCGGAGCGATGTTTTCTCTTGAAGGGTATACCGCATAGATTCCCACCGGCGGCTCAATGGCCCAATCGGAAAATGCCTCCACCAGCTTTCCTGAATCAAGATCATCTCGTATATGCCAGTCCATCAGCAGCGCTACTCCATGCCCATCTATTGCCATCTGGCGAACCACTTCCCCCAAACTGGATGAAAAACGGTTGCGTATTTTGCATGTTTTTTTAACGCCTCCTCGGGACATGGTCCAACTGGAATCTTTTCCGACGATGAGGCCGTCCAGCGTGGTTAAGTCTTTTGGAGAGGTAGGCATACCCTGTTTTTCCCAATATTGGGGGGCGGCGCAAATCAGACGTCGGGACGCAGAAATCCTCTGCGCGATCAGGGATGAATCGGCCATTACTCCGTGCCGAATCGCAAGGTCGGTACCATGGGCGGCCAAATCAACCAGTTGATCTGTCGGGTGTAAATCAACGATAACGCCAGGGTAGCGTTTGAGATAACTGCTCACGACGCTCGATAAATAACCTTGGGCAAATGTCGCGGAAGCGGTTATGCGTAGATGACCGGTAATCTCGGTCTTCTGGAAAAATCTTCGCTCCGCTTTTTCGACGCTTTCCAGGATGCTTAGTGCGTGTTGATAAAGCTTCTCACCGTCCGAAGTGGGACTTAGCTTGCGGGTGGTGCGGTTAAAAAGTCTCCGACCAACGCTGTCTTCAAGGGCCAGAAGACGCTTGCTTGCGCCTGCGGCAGTCATCCCCATTCGTTCGGACGCTGCGCGGATGGAACCCTCCTCGAAAACAGCAATAAACAACCGCAATTCATCAATGGAATCCAGCATTTATTACCAACCAAAAGGACCGAAAGATTCAATAATTCTAGCGTATTTATCCCATATTACTGATGATAAATTTGTTGGCCTATTGTTCCTCGGAGTTTAAGCCTTGAAAGCCATTGTGATAAATCAGCATGGTAACTCAGACCTTTTTGTAGAAATTAATACGGAAAACCCCGTTGCCCGCCCAGGTCATGTGATTATCGACGTGCGGGCGACAAGCGTGAATCCAGTGGACACGAAAATTCGTCGGGGCAGCGAAGGTACGGCCGGTCTGACTTTTCCGGCAATTCTTCACATCGATGTTTCAGGGGTGGTCAGCTCCGTTGGTGCTGGTGTGACCCGCTTTAACGTAGGCGATGAAGTCTATGGCTGTTTCGGTGGCATCGTGGGGATTCCCGGTGCGTTGGCAGATCAGATGGAGGCCGATGCTGAGATGCTTGCTCTAAAACCCAAGTCGCTCTCTTTTGGCGAAGCAGCCAGCTTGCCGCTCGTGGCAATTACGGCCTGGGAGGCGCTGATCGACCGAGCCTCGATCAAACCCAATGACAACGTCTTGGTGCATGGTGGCACCGGTGGTGTTGGGCACATAGGCATTCAATTGGCCAAGGTCCTGGGGGCCAGGGTTTCGACGACGGTTTCAACGCCAGAAAAAGCGGAAATTGCCCGTCAACTGGGCGCCGATGAGATTATTTTTTATAACAGCGAGACGCCCCAGGAATACAGTCAGCGAATCACCGAAGGAAAAGGATTCGATACGGTCTTCGATACCTTGGGCGGTGAGGTCTTACAAAACTCACTGAAAGCCGCGAAGCTTAAGGGCCATGTGGTCTCGATCATCGGTTACGACAGCTACGATCTGACCGAAATGCACTTTAAGGCATTGAGACTCGACTTTGTATTCATGGCTATTTCGATCATTCATAACGAAGGCCGCAAGCACCATGGCGAGATCCTGCAAAGACTGGCTGCCCTGGTTGATCGCGGCCTGGTTAAACCATTGATCGATGAGCGCCATGACTTCACTGCTGCGGGTGTCAGCGCGGCACATGATCGCCTTGAGTTAGGCCGTGCCATTGGCAAAGTCGTCATTGAGCGACAGGCTTAGTCGTGCTGGGACAGGATCGTTTCCAGCAGGCCCGGAAAACGGTTACTCAAGTCTTCTCTACGCAACGAGTTCATGTGGGTCGTGCCGATGGTCTGGGTTTGAACCAAGCCGGCATCTCGCAGCACCCGAAAATGATGGGACATGGTGGACTTCGCGCGGCCACCGTCCAGGTCGCCGCAGCTGGCCTCTCCCAGCTCGGCGAGGCGCCGGACAATCTCCAGGCGTACAGGGTCGCTCAAGGCGTAAAACAGACGCTCAAGAACGAATTCGCTGAGAGGAAGGTGTTTGAAGGGGCGCATGAGCGAATCATACACGGGTTTGCTCTAGGTCAATAGTTCGAATATTATCGAACAACAGTAATAGTATCCCTCGGAGAAAAAACCTGATGTCTGCACTGTTCCAACCTTTCACGCTCAAGGATGTCTCCCTTCGCAACCGGATCGCGATTCCCCCCATGTGCATGTACTCGGCCAATGATGGCCTGATCAACGATTGGCACACTGTGCACTATGCCACCCTCGCGCGTGGCGGGGCGGGACTGGTGGTTGTCGAGGCGACCGCCGTGTCACCCGAAGGACGGATCACGCCTGGCTGCGCTGGTATCTGGAATGATGAGCTCGCTCGTGCCTTCGTGCCGGTGGTGCAATCGATCAAGGCTGCCGGCGCAGTGCCAGGTATCCAGATTGCCCACGCGGGGCGCAAGGCCAGTGCGAACCGTCCTTGGGAAGGTGACGATCATATCGGCGAGGATGATTTGCGTGGCTGGCAGACCATCGCCCCGTCGGCTGTTGCCTTTGGCGCTCATCTCGCCAAGCAGCCGAAAGCCATGACGCTGGAGGATATCGCCCGAGTGCGCGAGGATTTTGTCTCCGCCGCTCGCCGTGCACGTGAAGCCGGCTTCGAGTGGTTGGAGCTGCATTTCGCCCATGGCTATCTGGCCCAGTCATTCCTCTCTGAACACTCCAACCTTCGTGACGACGCCTATGGCGGAAATTTCGATAACCGTAGCCGCTTTCTGCTGGAAACACTGGCGGCGGTTCGCGAAGTATGGCCAGAGCACTTGCCGCTGACCGCTCGTCTGGGTGTCATCGAATACGACGGTCGGGATGAACAGACCTTGTCAGAGGCTATCGAACTGACACGTCGTTTCAAGGACGGTGGATTGGACTTACTCAGCGTCAGTATCGGGTTCACCATCCCTGAATCCAACATTCCTTGGGCCCCCGGTTTCATGGGCGAAGTTACCCAGCGGGTACGGCGCGAGGCGGGTATTGCGGTGGCCTCGGCATGGGGCTTCGGCACGCCGAGCGTCGCCGAAGAAGCGGTGAAGAGTGGTCAACTGGACCTGGCGATGATTGGCCGGGCGCACCTGGGCAATCCCAACTGGTCCTATTCAGCCGCCCAGGCGCTGGGTGTAGAGCGAGCTGCCTGGACCCTGCCCGCTCCCTATGCCCATTGGCTTGAACGCTACAGGTGATCCCGCCGGAGCGAGGGCGCTCGCATGGCCTTAGGGCTATCAACTTGGTCGAATGCCCAAGCGGGCAAGATTGTTGTCGCGCTCTCACCCGGATTCAGGTTTTTGGCCGCATGGCCGGCATGGACATCTTCGATACTCCGTGCCAGCCAATGCGCTCCCTCTTTATATCGCACACAGACAGGAGGTTTGATGACCACCCCTCTGACACTGATTGCCACCTTGGTCGCCAAGGCCGGCTTCGAAGCCGAGCTCGAGCAAACGCTGCAGGGCCTGCAAGGCCCAAGCCGAGGCGAAGCGGACTGTATCCAGTACGACTTCCATCGTGATGCCGAGCAGGCTCGCACTTTCCACATGATCGAGCAGTGGCGGGACGAAGCGGCGCTGACTGCTCACGAAGCGACACCGCATTTTCAGGCAGCGCTCCCTTTCATCGAACGTGCTGCTGAAAAGCTCACCATCACGAAAATGTATCGCATCTCCTGAGGATCTTCGAATGAAAGCCATTGCACACTTCAAATGCCTGCCTATTGAACATCCCGACGCCTTGGTGGAGATCGATATTCCCGAGCCAGTGCCGGGGCCGCGCGACTTGCTCGTAGAGGTAAAGGCCGTATCGGTCAATCCTGTCGATACCAAGGTGCGGCAGGGCTACGTACCGCACGAGGACGAAAGCCAGCCGCGCATCCTCGGTTGGGACGCTGCCGGCGTGGTCAAGTCGGTCGGCAGCGACGTGACGCTATTCAAGCCCGGTGACAGGGTCTGGTACGCCGGATCGCTGATCCGCCCGGGCAGCAACAGTGAGCTGCAACTGGTGGACGAGCGTATCGTCGGCTCAATGCCCCAGTCGCTGGATTTCAGCAAGGCTGCGGCATTGCCACTGACTTCCTTGACCGCTTGGGAATTACTGTTTGATCGCCTCGGTGTTGCACGCGATACCACCGACCGGGGCGAAACGCTGCTGATCATCGGCGCTGCAGGCGGGGTGGGTTCAATCCTGACTCAGCTGGCGCGTCAGCTAACCGGGTTGACGATCATTGGTACGGCTTCGCGCCCTGAAACTCAGACCTGGGTCACCGAGCTTGGTGCGCATCATGTCATCGACCATACCAAGCCACTCAGCGAGGAGCTCAAGCGCATCGGTATCGCACAAGTCAGCCATGTCGCTAGCCTGACCCAGACCGATCGGCACTACGAACAAATCATCAAATCACTGAAGCCTCAGGGCAAGCTGGGCCTGATCGATGACCCGGCCACGCTGGACGCCGTACCGCTCAAGCGCAAGAGCCTGTCGTTGCACTGGGAGCTGATGTACACCCGCTCGCTTTACGAGACAGAGGACATGCAGGAGCAGCACAACATCCTCAACGAAGTTTCGCGGCGCATTGATGCGGGTGACTTGCGCACCACCGTTGGCGACAACTACGGGCGCATCAGCGCAGAAAATCTTCGTCGTGCCCATGCTCTGCTGGAAAGCGGCAAGGCGAAGGGCAAGGTCGTGCTGGAAGGCTTCTAAGAGGGTGTAGACAAACCCGCCGCCCCATTCGTTTTAATGCGATTTGACCACGCCACACTACAAGGCTGGTCGCGGATGGGCTGGCTGGGGCAACGTCTTGGGCTGCGGGCCAAAATTCTGCTGTTATTGGCGGAGGGATTAACGCCCAAAGAGGTCAGCCATCAGTTCCAGGTCTCAGCGCCCGTAGCGCTTGCCAAGCTCTTCAAGTGGAACAAGACGACTGAATCCATCATTAGCTCTGTAAACAAAAACAAAGCTGGGAATTAACCGCTCATGACAATAGTTAGAGAAGCGGAAGGCTATAGCTTACAAAAACACGATTCTGATCTACGCTACGAGCCGCTTCGCTGTTGGACTTGCCGTTACGCCAGCCGAACCCGACGCCTTTGAGCGCTCCCGACTGAAGGACGTAGTCCAGACTAATGTCTCTTTCCCATTCCTTTTGGTTGTCGCCTGACGTAGTTTTAATATTATCGCCGGAGAGGTACATGACCGAGCCTTTCAGGCCAGGGACACCCAGAGCGACGAAGTCGTAAGCATACTGACCGAAAGCTGTTCGCTCGCCTGCACGGGTGAAAGTTTGGATCAGGCGGTCTGTATACAGATACAGGCTTGCTCCACCGGCGCCCTTGTCTACCAGGCTACCCTGACTGAGTTGAGTGAAGTTGCTGCCATCCGACACACTTTGGTACCCCGCAGTAATCGCGTGGCCACCCAGTGTGTAAATCAACGCGGCACTCCAGGTACGGTTGTCGATCTCTCCACTACCGTTTTTGGTGTAGCCACTAATTCTGTAGCCTGACGTCCCGGAGCTATTGGCCCCTGACGAGTCAGTTTTGAAATAGCGCAGGTCTGTTTTAAGGGACTGATTGTCCGAGAGGGCAAGGGTGTGAATTAATCCCATAAAATGCTGCGTATAGTAGTTATCGAGGCTGGCGTAGTAGTACTGAGCTGTCAGATCCTTGGTGACGTTCCAATCGCCCCCGGCGAAGTTAAACTGATTGCTTTCCCGCGTACCACCAGCAACGGCCAACTCCGTCTGATCGCTCGAACCACGTCCTGTTGCATGTTCGATCCGACCTCCAGTCAAGGTCAGCCCCTTGAACTCGCTAGAGGTGATTTGACCGCCCTCGAAGGTTTGTGGAAGCACGCGCCCATCATTGGCGACTAGAATTGGGAGTTTGGGAATCAAGGTGCCGTAGCGAAGTTCAGTTTTCGACATTTTGACTTTTACGGTCAGCCCCAGCCGGCTCCACTCGTCGACGGCACGGTTGTCACTGTCAGAAGGCATCATGGTGCTTCCGACATGCCGTCCTTTGCCGCTGTCTAGGGTAACCCCCAGCAACCCCATGCCATCGACACCAAAGCCAACCATGCCATCGGTGTAGCCCGATTTGAAGTCCAACATGAAACCATGCGCCCATTCTTCGGTTTTGGAAGGGGCGGCAACGCCATCGCGGTTGTCGTTATTGAAGTAGAAATTTCTCATCCCCAAGTTGGCTTTGCTATCACTCAGGAAGTCAGCATGCGCCTGGGCAGTCAGGGTGACACAAAGAAACACCGAACTTGCAGTTATTGTTTTTCCACTCACTTATATAGCGCTCCATTTGTTATTTTCAAGTAATACAAGCAACACAAAATCTTCCAGATAAACGCAGCGCACACGAAGGAACGGTATGTAGTTAATTTTAACTAGCCCGATAAATAGCGCGCGATTTTATTATTCTGAATATCCTGCTGAAAGCGAGAGATCGACGATATCCAGCCCCCTGCATTAACGTGGCGCCGTGTAATGCAAGCTCCAAATCCGCTCATCGCACCTATTTCGATGACAATCGCAATACCCTTATTTAAAATTATTCCTTATGGTGCTGAGCGGCTAATTAATTTATCTATTTTAAATAGATTGGACGGTAATCAACGCGCATTTAGATAAATGAGCTAGTGGCCTGGGCGGTTAGTTCGTTAATCAACAACAGCCAGAAACAGGCTTTTAAACAATTCAAATAGATAAACGAATTGACCGTATAGGCAACTAGTCGGCCTTGAAGTCATGCCTCGAACCGGACGTCCCGCCAGCGCTTGACGACTTCGCCGATCAGCACGCCAGGCACACCTTTCATCAGCAGCGCTTTGGAAAAGTCCACTAAGGTGATCCGTGCATGAGCGTGTCCAGGAGGGATCGCAGCGTCATCGGCATAGCAGCCGAGGCCGGCATCAATGCGGCGTCCTCGACACGGGTCTGACGGGCGCCGATATGGCCGGCCTGGCTTTCGGTAGCAGATGGGAAACTAGTCATTTTTTCGCGGCTCTTGTTGTTATGCAGCGCGATAGCGTTAGAGCCGAGTGTGTGAGAAAGGCGCAGGGAGCGCCTTGCCTGGGGAGATGAAGTTCTGCGCTGGGGTCTGAAAATTTGCCTTAGCGCCTGATTTTCAAGGCTGGGACCAGACAGAATTGCCGGTCAGGGGTGTGGAAGCGGTATGGTCAGGAAAGCTTCGATTTCTGCATCGGGAATCGGTTTGGCAAAGTAGTACCCCTGAAAAATATCATTCGTGAGCCGCAGCTTTCGACCCAAAATTGACTTTCTGGTCCAAGCATAAAATTGAACTTCATCCGAAAACTACGCTTTGAATAATCCGCCCTTCTAAACCGCTTCCACATCATCGTTCGGCAACGAAGCAAACATTTCAGCGCGGCACACCTCAAGGATCTCATCCGCCAGCGCGGAATCATCCGGGCAGGCACGCGACAAAATAATCGCGCCGACAGCACGTGACAGCAGGTCAATCATTTTCTTTCTTCCCTCACCCGCCGCGGAGTCCGGCCCCGCCGGATATTTTTCCCCCAGCGTTTGGAGAGTGTGTTCGATCCCTTCAGCAAACGTCGCTTTCAAATCATCCGATTGACGCGCCGCGTCGCCACACAACGCGGCCATGGTGCAACCGCTGCCACGTCCGTCCCGATGTTCCCTCGTCACATAGACGTCGATGAAGCCGGGAACGTCGAGAGCTTTGGCGCCTGTCAGCGACTTGGCAAGACTGCAAGCAGAGGCTTCGGCCATCAGGTCGGCCTTCGAACCGAAATGCTTGTAGAAACCTCCATGGGTGAAACCGGCAGCCGCCATGAGATCCGACACACCGACGCCGTCAAAGCCACGCTCACGGAACAGCTCAGAGGCTGTCTCGACGATGTGCTCTCGATTGGCCTGCGCCTGGGCCTTGGTCACTCTCACGTGCAATACCTCATGTTCACTGGGAAATCATGCGGCCAAGCATACATAGATGCTGGTCATAATCAAAGCCGTTGACAGCTTAGATTAAGATCATCATCCTAATTGCACGCACCACCGACCTCCATCAACGGGCACGGAAGAAATACCAGATGACCGATCAGAATCTGTTCACCCCTTACACGCTTGGCGCCCTCACGCTGTCGAACCGCATCGTCCTGGCGCCGCTGACACGTAACCGCGCCGGTCAAGGCTTTGTCCCCAGCGAGTTCGCGGCCAGTTATTACAGCCAACGTGCCAGCGCAGGCTTGCTGATCAGCGAAGCCACGCAGATTTCCCAACAGGGCCAGGGCTATCAGGACACCCCCGGGATCTACACGCAGGCGCAGATAGACGGCTGGCGCACAGTGACCGATGCCGTCCATGCCAAGGGCGGAAAAATCTTTCTGCAACTGTGGCATGTCGGCCGCGTGTCGCACGTTGATCTGCAAGAAAACGGCGCCGCACCCGTGGCCCCTTCTGCGCTGCGCGCCGCCACCAAAGTATTCGTCAACAACCGCTTTGAAGACGTCTCCGAGCCGCGCGCACTGGACATCAGTGAACTACCAGGGATCGTCTCCGATTTCTGCCAGGCCGCGGCAAACGCGCTCGATGCTGGGTTCGATGGTGTAGAGATTCACGGTGCAAACGGCTATTTGCTGGATCAATTCCTCAAGGACAGCGCCAATTTGCGTACCGATGCTTACGGCGGTTCGATTGAAAATCGAGCGCGTCTGTTGCTCGAAGTGACGGCGGCCGTCGTCAATGAAATCGGCGCGGATCGCACCGGTGTGCGCTTATCGCCGGTGTCGCCGGCCAATGGCGTTTCCAGCAGTGATCCGCAGGCGCAATTCGATTACGTCGTCGACCAACTCGACGCGCTCGGTGTGGTTTATCTACACGTGGTCGAAGGCGCGACCGGTGGCCCGCGTGACGTGGCGCCATTCGATTTCGGCGCCCTGCGCCAGCGCTTCAAAAATACCTACATCGCCAACAACGGCTATGACCTGAATCTGGCGACATCAAGGCTCGCCGAAGACCAAGCCGATCTGATCGCATTCGGTCGCCCGTTCATTGGCAATCCGGATCTGGTAGAGCGCCTCAAAAGTGGCGCGCCATTGTCCGCCTTCAATCCCGCCACGCTCTATGGCGGCGGTGCAGCAGGCTACATCGACTACCCGACGTTGGCTGAATCGAACGCTACCGCAAGCTGAGCAATCAGTGATCGCGCTTTCTGTTTCACACATCCTCAAAGAGAGATAACCCATGAGCACTCGCCCTGCTGTTCTCATCACTGGCGCCTCCACCGGCATTGGCGCCGTCTACGCCGAGCGCTTCGCGCAACGCGGACACGATCTGGTACTGGTCGCCCGAGACCAGGCACGTCTGGACGCACTTGCAGCCCGATTGCGCAGCGAACACGGCGTCGCCGTCGATATCATTCCGGCGGACCTGACCCAACTCGGCGATCTGACAACTGTTGAAACCCGCCTGCGCGACGACGCCCGTATCGGCATCCTTGTCAATAACGCCGGTGCCGCGCTGTCCGGTAACTTTATCGACCAAAGCACCGACAGCGTTGCGCAACTGGTCGCCCTCAACACCACAGCGCTGGTGCGCTTGGCCAGCGCCATCGCCCCACGCCTGGCCAAAGCAGGCGAAGGCGCGATCATCAACATCGGTTCGGTGGTGGGTCTTGCTCCGGAGTTCGGCATGTCGGTCTATGGTGCAACCAAGGCGTTTGTGCTGTTTCTTTCCCAAGGCCTGAGCCTGGAACTTTCTCCTCAGGGCGTCTACGTGCAGGCCGTGCTGCCGGCGGCCACCCGCACGGAAATCTGGGATCGCTCCGGGGTCGACATAAATACCTTGAGCGAAATCATGGAAGTGGGCGATCTGGTGGATGCCGCACTGGTCGGATTCGATCGTCGCGAACCGGTAACGATCCCGCCGCTGCACGAAGCTGAACGCTGGGATGACCTGCAGAGCGCACGTCAGGGCTTGCTGGGGCAAATCCGCCAGGCTGCGGTTGCCCAGCGCTACCTAACCCAACAGTGATCTTTTGGTAGCGAGCATTCGCGCCGGATTTGATGCAGGCGCGTCAGGCTCGCTGTCCGGAGTAGAAATGAATCCAACGAAGACAAATACCCCCTCTGGTTCGCAGACGTCGTTCATCAACGCGGCGAACCTGTCGATCACGGTCAACGGCATTCCCTTCGCCTACCGCGATACCGGTCCCACAACCGGTGTGCCTCTCGTACTGTTCAACCATTGGGGCGCGGTGCTGGACAACTTCGATCCCGCGATCATCGATGGCCTGGCACAAACCAGGCGCGTCATTACCACCGACTATCGTGGTATTGGCGGCTCAGGTGGAACCGCACCACTGACGGTCGGCGAAATGGCTGACGATGCCATCCAACTGATGCATGCGCTGGGGTTCGACACCGTTGATATGCTCGGTTTTTCGCTCGGCGGTTTCGTTGCTCAAGACATCGCCCTGAAAGCGCCAGAATTGGTGCGCCGCTTGATTCTGACCGGCACCGGGCCAGCCGGCGGCACTGGTATCGACAAGGTCGGTTCGGTCACGTGGCCATTGATGCTCAAAGGCTTACTGACCTTGCGCGATCCCAAGTTCTACCTGTTCTTTACTTCGACGCCCAACGGCCGTCGATCCGCCTCGCAGTATTTGCAACGCTTGAAAGCGCGGAAAAAAAATCGCGACAAAGGCCCGACGCCCTACGCTTTCCTGCGGCAGTTGAAAGCCATCACCGCGTGGGGCAATCAGGCACCGCAAGACCTCGAGCGCTTGCGGACGCCGACGCTGATCGTCAACGGCGACAACGACATCATGGTGCCCAGTGAAAACTCGCTGGCACTGGCCAACCGCGTCCCGAACGCACAGTTGGTTATTTATGAAGATGCCGGGCACGGCGGAATTTTCCAGAACTACGCTGACTTCGTGGCCAAGGCACTGGCGTTCCTCGATGCCTGACAACGCCGCACATCAACGCCGAATACGTACCGCCCTCCCTCCCTCCAACCGACAAGAGCCGCACCATGATGAAGGCATTTCTAATTGATCGCTATGGCAAGAACACTGGGCGCATTGGAGAAGTGCCCGTCCCTGAAGTGGGCGCCCACGACGTATTGATTGAGGTACACGCCAGCAGCGTCAACGTTCTGGATTCGAAGATCAGGAAAGGCGAATTCAAACTGATCCTGCCCTATGCATTTCCGCTGGTGCTGGGCAATGACCTGGCGGGCGTAGTGGTTCAAATTGGAGCACAGGTGACGGGGTTCAAGCCGGGAGACGAGGTCTACGCTCGCCCGCCTGAAGCGCGGATCGGAACGTTCGCCGAATTGATCGCAGTGGACGAAAACGCGGTCGCACGCAAACCCGCCAATACCACCATGGCACAAGCCGCGTCCCTCCCCTTGGTTGCACTGACCGCCTGGCAAGTGCTGGTCGAAACCGCCCAACTGAAAAAGGGCCAGAAAATACTGATCCACGCCGGCTCCGGCGGCGTCGGCACTCTCGCCATCCAGCTCGCCAAACACCTCGGCGCCTTTGTCGCGACCACCACCAGCACCGCGAATGTCGAATGGGTGAAGGCACTCGGGGCCGATGCAGTGATCTATTACACACAGCAGAACTTCGAAAGTGTCTTGCACGACTATGACGTGGTGTTGAACAGCCTTGGCGCCGATGTACTGGAGAAGTCACTCAAAGTCCTCAAGCCCGGCGGCCAACTCATTTCCATCTCAGGTCCACCCACTGCACAGTTCGCGCAGGAGCAAGGACTGTCCTGGCCATTGAAGCAAGTCATGCGCCTGCTGAGCCTTGGCATTCGTCGCAAAGCGCGCAAGCAGGATGTCAGCTATGCATTCGTGTTCATGCGGGCCAATGGTGCTCAACTGCAACAAATCACCGCGCTCGTTGAGGACGGCATCATCAAACCTGTGGTTGATCGCGCCTTCACCTTTGAATCAACGGCAGAGGCGTTGAAGTACGTCGAGCAGGGACGAGCCAAGGGCAAGGTCGTTGTTACGCTCAGATGACGACGCCACATATCGATGAGCTAACCGATTGGTCTGTACTGGCGCTTAAGGACTTCAATGAGCAACGCAGTACGGATACGCGCAAACTTCCCTCCAGGCGGATCTGCGACCGCTTTGCTCTGCTGGCGAGCCTCACTCAGTAGGCGCTCGTTATCTCTGTTTGCTCGTCGCCCTCCTGCGCAGTACTTAAATAAGTGCCTGATTCCGACACCCCTTGCCGGCAGACGACAGACGCTCCGAACTTGTTTTCTTAGTCTCCCCTGGACCGACGTTCAACGCTTCACGTCGGCTTAACCAGTCTTGCCACTGCACATCCCGCCATAGGCTCTAGCCGAGCGCACCAGGGATGGGTTCAAGGAGAATAAGAATAATGAATCCGGCTTTCACTTCATCAATCAATAACCTGCTCGATACCGTCACCGCGGGACAACAGCGCGTGCCAGGCGTAGTTGCAGCAATAACCGGGCGAGATGGTTTGCTCTACGAGGGTGCTTCAGGACAACGAACGCTCGGTCAAACTGATGCAATGACGACCGACAGTGTTTTCGCCATGTTTTCCACGACTAAAGCGATCACCGCCACGGCGGTGCTTCAGTTGGTCGAGGACGGCCGACTGGATCTCGATGCGCCTGCCAGGGACTATGTGCCGATGATCGGCGAACTTAAGGTGCTTGACGGATTTGATACCGACGGCACCCCGCGGCTTCGCGCGCCCAAAAAACACATCACCACGCGGATGCTTCTGCTTCATACAGCAGGCCTGGGTTATGAATTCTTTAACGAAAACTACAACAGGCTAGTCCAGGAAGGACGCCAACCCAGCATCATCAGTGGATCGTTGGCGGCACTTATGACGCCCTTGCTGTTTGAGCCTGGTGAACAGTGGGAATACGGTTCCAACATGGATTGGGCCGGTCTGGTGGTCGAGGCCATTACCGGCAAACGTCTGGGTGAAGTCATGCGACAGCGTATTTTTGAGCCGCTGGGCATGACCGATACCGCCTTTAGCATGAGCGCATCGATGATCCAGCGACGGGCTGGAATGCATCAGCGTGAAGAAGATGGATCGCTGACCGCGGTCGAGGGCTCCCTCCTTCCAGAGGAACCAGAAGTGCACATGGGAGGCCATGGCCTGTTCTCGACAGTGAAGGATTATTGCCTGTTCATCCGGGCCTGGCTAAACGATGGACAGGGTGATCACGGACGAATTCTGAAGCCTGAGACGATTCGTTTCGCTGAAAAAAACGGGCTCGACAACCTGAAAATAAAAGCCCTTCCCTGCGTGATTCCGAGTATCTCCCACACTGCGGAATTCTTCCCTGGCATGCCAAAGTCATGGGCGTTGAGTTTCATGATCAACGAACAAGACGCACCCACCGGTCGTCCTGCGGGCTCTTTGGCGTGGGCTGGATTGGCCAATCTTTTCTATTGGATCGATCGCAAGAATGGCATCGGTGGTTTTTGGGCCACTCAGATATTGCCATTCATAGACCCTGTTTCGACCAATGGATATCTGGATTTCGAAACGGCGGCCTACCGCAATCTGACCACCTGAACCCGTACCTGATTCGATTCGCATGAGAGCCCCCCAAGGGCTCCAGGCGATGGCGCAAGAAAACTATCCCCTTCTCCGAAAACAACAAAAACAAAACAGGTGACTCATGGAGATCTCCCCACGTACCCCTGCGCGCGCTCGATCCACAAAATGCGCATTTGGCACTTCAACAATCAGTGCCGGCATCCTGCTGGCGACTCTGGCGGGCAACGCCGGAGCCGTCGATGTGGACGCCGGCGAATACGCCGCTGCGCTTCCAGCCGGCAGCAATATCGGCTTGCTTTACCTCCAGCATGCCGAACGGCGGTCACTTTACGGTAATGGTCACAAGGTTGCGATAAAAGCGGGACTCGACTCGGATATCGGCATATTGCGCGTCGCGAATTACCAGCAGCTGGGTGACTACACGATCAATACGCAGTTCCTGTTGCCATTCGGGCGCCTGGAAGGAACACGCGATAACGACTCGTTGGGACAAACCAATGGCGTGGGCGACTTGGTCCTGGCGTCCACTCTGTGGCTCGTGAATGATCCGGCGAAGAACCGATATTGGGGCATTGCGCCCTACCTGTTCGTGCCGACCGGTAACTATGACCGAAACGATGCACTCAACCTTGGCGAAAATCGTTGGAAGATGACGTTGCAGACAGGCTATGTGACCGGCCTCACTGAAAAGTTGTCTCTGGACCTCACCGCCGATGTAACCCTGTTTGGCAAAAATGATGACCTCACGAGTCAAGGCCTGACGTTGCGACAGAAGCCTCTATGGCAAGCCCAGTCCTACCTGAGATACGCCGTGACACCCAAGCTGTCGGTGCATGTCGGCGCGTCTCAACTCTGGGGTGGTGAGACGCGCGTTGACGGTCAGGATCTGAACGATGAACCCAACACCAGCAAGTACCGTGTCGGGGGATCGTACTGGTTGACCCCTACGTTCCAGACCCTGCTCAATTACGGCCAGGACGTATCGGTCGACAACGGCTTCAAGGAAAAGCAGCGGGTTAACCTACGGCTGTTGTGGGTGTTCTGACCCACAGCAAGTGGTTGGTTTCCTGGGCACCGAGAGCGTCTTGGACGTCACTCTCGGTGCCCTTTTCTGCCTCGCATCGCTAACGCAGTCGGCGCAAGGTTTGGGAGGGTAATTCACTGAAACGCTTGCGATAGATTCCCGCAAATTCACCCAGGTTTAGATAACCCCACCGAAAGGCGATGGTGGAAACAGTTGTCCCCGACTCCGGACCCGTTGCCAATAAATCGCGGCGCACACCCTGCAACCGCTGCTCGCGCAAGAACGCACCGGGCGTCATGCCGCGAAAACGCGAGAAGGCTCCACTCAATGCCCGCACACTGGTCCCGACGGCACTGGCAACCTCTGCCATCGTCGGCAGGCTCGCTGCGTTGGCACTCATAAACTCTTCAGCGGCCCTGACATAACGCGGTGCAATCCGGTTCATTGGACTATTGAAATCAAGCCCTGCTTGCTCGGCGCGGCCAGCCCACTCTCGCAATAAATGAACGCAAAGACTTTGCTCCAGGTGAGCCCCCATACGTCCTTCAGCCATGTGCTCGGAAGCCTCGGAAACACAACGAACCGTGTACTCCAGCAGGCTTAGCCAGCTAGAACCGACTCCGCCGATAATGCATTTATGTCTCCAGAACCGATCATCGGGCACGAACCCAAACCATTGCTGCGCCATCCGTTCCAGAACTGCATGAGGAATAGTCAGATTCAGTTGCAGGTGATCCGGGTCGAGGTCAATCCGGTAATCGACACGACTGCAATTGGCAATGAAGGATTGACCTACTGCCGTATCCTCAGTGACCGAACGTTGAGCCCAGTGCCGGGCATTGCCGCGAATGGTCGTCAGCAGTAATGCATTCCCCGACTCGGGCGAAAATTCATCGACGCTCACGGCGACTCCATAGGCAAAACGAGTCAGCGTCAACTCGCCAATCCTGGACGAATGCATGGTTGCGTGCGGCTTGATGGCATGCCCGATGGGGGCCACACGATAGGGCATGTAAACGCGATCCGACCAGTCGCTGATTTCATCCCAATCGGTTGAAAAAATTTTGTGCTGCTGACGTATCGGTTTGCCGCTGACATCGGTTAACAACGCATGGTCGAGACGCATGGAGACACCTGTTTTTATTATTTTAGGGTGAACCGCTGATCAGAGTAGCAACCTCAGGGCGATGGCAAGTAGGCCATCGCTTGCGACTCGCCCATCAGCAGCGGGCGATTGAGATCCGCACAGGCGCGCAAATAGTCGGCTACCAAGGTGATCCGCTTGAGCTTGCGCAGGTCCTCGCTGTAGTACATCCAGAACTGTCGAGTGACCTCCACCTGATCCGGTAGCACTTCGCACAGGCGCGGGTCGGGACCGGCGAGGAAGCAGGGCAGGATGGCCAGCGCGCGCCCTTCCAACGCCGCATGGTACTGGGAAACTACGCTGGTGCTGCGCAGGCGGCTGTGCGCGCCGGGCAGCAGGTCGTTCAGGTAGAGCAACTTGAAGCTGAAGGCCAGATCCTCGACATAGGTCACGAATGGGTGACCGGCCAGGTCCTCGCGACTGGCAATCGGCGAATGATTGGCCAGGTACTCCGGTGTCGCATACAGACGCAGACGGTAGTCGCACAGCCGCGAGCACACGTACGGACCGCGCTCAGGCCGCTCCAGAGTGATGGCGATGTCTGCCTCACGCCGTGACAGGTTGACGAAGTGCGGGACCGGCAGGATGTCCACGGAGATATGCGGATAGTGGATGATGAAATGGCTCATCTGCGTGGTGACGAAACAGGAGCCGAAAGCTTCGGTACAGCCAATACGCAGGTGCCCGGCGAGCCCCCCGGTGGTTCCGGAAACCTGCTCGCAGGCTGCCAGCAGCGTACTTTCCAGAGTTTCGGCGTGACTGACCAGGCGCTGCCCCTCGATGGTCATGACGAAGCCCGACGCTCGGGACTTCTCGAAAAGCAGCGCACCAAGGCTTTGCTCAAGAGCGCGGATGCGCCGCGACACCGTGGTGTAGTCCACCCCCAAACGGCGCGCCGCGCCACTCGCGGTGCGTGCCCGGGCGACCTCGAGAAAGAAACGCATATCGTCCCAATTCACGTGACTTTGCGTTGTGCTTTTTTGCATATTCATCAGGCTTTTCTGCCAATACATATTGGAAATTAGCCAACATATACTCGCATTCAGCCTGGTTTGACCAGCATCGTTTCTCAACCGGAAAGGCCCCGATTTCAACCAGGGCTAACGGCATGAATGCAGGGTAAAAAACACTGCTTTCAAGCCGAAAACAGGCGGCTGCGCGACCGCGCAATCACTGCCACCATCGCGCCCGCCGAGGGCTAATACGGCGGGTTTCTTTTCGGCGCCACACCTGCCATTTCAACCCTCGCCTCCGGAAGATCGCCAGGGCAGATACGACTCCAGCAGCATTCAGGTGACGCTCCGCTTCGGGACGTCGCCCGGGTACCCGTACGCCTCTCAAAAGGCGACATACAACAACAATTAAAAGCGGAGCCTCATCATGACGACTGACCATCCGAACCACGCCCAGACCTGCGCCCAGGTCAGGGCCAATCCCAAGTTCCAGCGACTCACCCGCCAGCGCGCACTGCTGGCCTGGTCACTGAGCGCCGCGGTCCTCGCTGTCTATTACAGCTTCATCATGGTAGTGGCCTTCGCACCTGCCTGGCTGCACCTGCCGCTGTACGACGGCAGTCATCTCAGCCTCGGCATGCCAATCGGCGTGGCAATTATCCTGCTGTCCTGGCTGCTTACCGCCTGGTACGTGAACACCGCCAACACACGTTTCGACGCGCTCAGCGCGCAGATCCTCCAGGAGACCCGCGCATGAAACGCCTACTCGCCCTTCTCGCCCTCAGTCCCCTGCTGGCCAACGCCGCACCCATCACCGCAGAGAAGCAACCGCTCAATGTGCATGCCATCGGCATGTTCTTCATCTTCGTCCTCGCCACTTTGCTGATCACTTGGTGGGCGTCCCGTCGCACGCGCTCCGCTGCTGACTTCTACAGTGCCGGCGGCGGTATCACGGGCTTTCAGAATGGCCTGGCGATCGCCGGTGACTACATGTCGGCGGCCACTTTGCTGGGCCTCTCGAGCCTGGTGTTCGCCAAGGGCTATGACGGCTTCATCTATATCATTGGCTTCTTCGTCGGCTGGCCCATCGTCACCTTCCTGATGGCCGAGCGCCTGCGCAACCTGGGCCGCTATACATTCGCCGACATCGTCTCCTTCCGCCTGGATCAAACTCGCGTGCGCAGCTTTGCCGCCCTTGGTTCGCTGACGGTGGTGTGTTGCTACCTGGTGGTGCAGATGGTCGGTGCTGGCCAGTTGATCAAGCTGCTGTTCGGCCTCGACTATCGCACGGCGGTGGTGGTGGTCGGCCTGCTGATGCTGGTCTACGTGATCTTCGGCGGCATGCTCGCCACCACATGGGTGCAGATCACCAAGGCGGTCCTGCTGCTGGCGGGCGGCACGACCCTGATGCTGATGGCCCTGAGCCGTTTCGGCTTCAGCTTCGAGACGCTGGCTGCCCAAGCCGTGGCGGTGCATGCCAGCGGCGTGCAGATTATGGGCCCGGGCACCTTGCTGGCCGACCCGATCAACGCGGTGTCCCTGTCCCTCGGACTGGTCTTCGGCATCGCCGGCCTGCCGCACATTCTGATGCGCTTCTTCACCGTGCCCAACGCCAAGGAGGCGCGCAAATCGGTGCTATTCGCCACGGTGTTCATCGGCTTCTTCTTTCTGGTGGTCTGCATCCTGGGCTACACCGCCATCGTCATCGTCGGCACAGACCCGCAGTACTATGTCGACGGCAAGCTCGGCGGCACCATGATCGGCGGCGGCAACATGGTTGCCATGCATCTGGCTAAAGCGGTGGGCGGCAACCTGTTTCTAGGATTCCTCTCCGCCGTGGCCTTCGCCACCATTCTTGCAGTGGTGGCCGGCCTGGCCCTGGCCGGCGCCTCGGCCATCTCTCACGACCTTTATGCATCGGTACTGAAGAAGGGCCAGGCCGACGAGAAGCAGGAAATGCGTGTGTCGCGCATCGCCACTGTCGGTCTCGGTATCGTCGCGATTTCCCTCGGCATTCTGTTCGAGGGCCAGAACATCGCCTTCCTGGTCGGCCTGACGTTTGGCATAGCGGCCTCGGCGAATTTCCCGGTATTGATCATGGCCATGTACTGGGGTGGCCTGACCACCCGTGGCGCCCTCTATGGCGGTATGACTGGCCTGATCAGCGCCCTGGCCCTGGTCATCGGCTCTCCGTCGGTATGGGTCGGCGTATTGGGCCATGCCCAGGCAATCTTCCCCTACGACCAGCCGGCGCTGTTCTCCATGCCTTTGGCCTTCCTGGTCATCGTGGTGGCGTCCAAACTGGACCGTAGCGAGCGTGCCGACCGCGAGCGCGCTGCCTATGCCGATCAGTTCGTCCGCGCCCAGACTGGCCTGGGCGCTGCTATGGCCAGCAGTCACTAACGCTGCAGCTTCCCGGGGTCTATGCCCCGAGCGCGAGTTCGCCCCTTAGCGTCGCGCTTTTTTACTCCCGTCCTGCGCCGCCCGGCGCAGGGCACCTCCAACGAGTCTTCCCTCCACCGGCCCCGGCCAGTGCGGGAAAGGCTTGCTTATAACAACAAGAGGCATGCAATGAAACCCACCCTTTTTACCCTGCTCCTGGCAAGCAGCAGCGTTGCCACCCAGGTCCACGCGGACTTCCTCGCAGACAGCAAAGCCAGCCTGGAACTGCGCAACTTTTACTTCAACCGAGATTATCGTCAGACCAACGCCGCCCAATCCAAACAAGAGGAATGGGCCCAGGGGTTCCTGCTGCGCTACGAATCGGGATACACCGACGGGTTGATCGGTGTCGGCTTCGATGCCATCGGCCTGCTCGGCGTCAAGCTCGATTCCAGCCCTGATCGCGCAGGTTCCGGCCTGCTTAAACGCCACCGTGACACGAGCAAAGGGGCGCAGGACGAGTACGGCGAACTGGGCCTGACCGCCAAAGTGCGTGCCTCGAAAAGCACGCTGAAACTGGGCACGCTGCTGCCGAAACTGCCGACGGTACTGGCCAACGATTCACGGCTGTTGCCACAAACCTTCAAGGGCGGTCAGTTGACGTCGCTGGAACTCGAAGGCCTGACCGTGGATGCCGGGCGACTGACGCAAGTCAATCAGCGCGACTCCTCGGACTACGAGGACATGGGCATCACCCGCACCGGCGCCAAAGGCATCACCACGCGTCATCTCGACAGCGACAGCTTCGATTTCGCCAGCCTGAACTACAAATGGACCAGCAACCTCGCCACCGGCTACAGCTACGGCCACCTCGACAACTTCTACAGTCAGCACCTGGTCAACCTGACCTACGTCTTGCCAGTCACCACCGGCCAGTCGCTGAAGACGGATCTGCGCTTCGCCCGCTCCACGGACGATGGCGGCAGCAATGTCGATAACAACGCCATCGGCGCGATGTTCACCTACAACCTCGGCGGGCATGCGTTGGGCCTGGGTTATCAAGGCATGAGCGGCGACACCGGCTACGCCTACGTCAACGGCACCGATGCCTTCCTGGTGAACTTCGTGCAGATCGGCGACTTCGCCAGCAAGGACGAACAGTCCTGGCAGGCGCGCTACGACTACAACTTTGCGGCCATCGGCATTCCGGGCCTTACCTTCATGACCCGCTACCTCACCGGTGACAACATCGATCTGGGCGGCAACCGCCCGGAAGGCAAGGAATGGGAACGTGATACCGACATTGGTTATGTCGTGCAAAGCGGGCCGCTGAAGAATGTCGGCGTGAAGTGGCGCAATGCGACGGTGCGCTCGACCCACTTCGGCAGCGACCTGGATGAAAACCGGTTGATCGTCAGTTATACCCTGGCGCTCTGGTAAATCCCCCCGCGAGACGGGGGCCGCTCGCATCGCCTGAGAGTGCGAGTGGCCCTCCATCCAACGCGCCACCTCTATGATTTTTTTGCACAACGCACCGGTTTTTATGAGCATTTTTAATTGATTTTTGCATGCATATACTGGGCTCAAGCGCCTGGTCATGAACCGCGCCAGACCCAACAAAAACAAACAAGGG
Organism: Pseudomonas sp. FW305-20; assembly: GCF_058788075.1. Taxonomy (NCBI): domain Bacteria; kingdom Pseudomonadati; phylum Pseudomonadota; class Gammaproteobacteria; order Pseudomonadales; family Pseudomonadaceae; genus Pseudomonas; species Pseudomonas sp. FW305-20. Next base: position 95,435 of record NZ_JBYTAJ010000001.1, read on the forward strand.
CATACACCGTGAAGACATCCATGCTTGCCGCCGTCTCCCCGCTCTCAGGTACCTGCATGCGTCTAGTACGCATTGCTGCCCGCAGCGAAGCCCCCCTCGCCGCCTGACCATCCCGTACCTGTACCCGCGCCGATCGTCACCACGATCGATGGAGACTCCAATGAACAGCAACTGCCAACCGTTCCTCGCCGCTCGAGACTTCCTGCTGGCCCACCGTACCGACTACGCCACTGCCGTGCGTGACTTCCGCTGGCCGCAACTGAACGAGTTCAACTGGGCACTGGATTACTTCGATGCCATGGCCGAGGACAATCACGCCAACGCCTTGTGGATCGTCGAAGAAGACGGCAGCGAACAGCGCTACAGCTTCCAGCAACTGGCCTCGCGCTCTAACCAGGTGGCCAACCACTTGCGTGCCCTCGGCGTGCGCCGCGGCGAGCGCATCCTGCTAATGCTCGGCAATGATGTCGCCTTGTGGGAAACCATGCTGGCCGCCTTCAAAATCGGCGCCGTGGTCATTCCCGCCACCGCCCTGCTGACCCCCGATGACCTGGGCGACCGCATCGAGCGCGGCCAGGTTCGTCACCTGGTGGTCGGCAGCGCCCATGTCGACAAGTTCGTCGGCCTGGGAGAAGGCTGCAGCCGCATCTGCGTCGGCCCGGCCCCCGCCGGCTGGACCCCGCACAGTGCCGCCAGCGAGTATTCCGAGCAGTTCGACGTCGAGGACCGCACGCTAGCCACCGACCCGATGCTGCTGTACTTCACCTCTGGCACTACCTCCAAGCCAAAGATGGTGCTGCACAGTCACCAGAGCTACCCGGTCGGCCACCTGTCAACCATGTACTGGATCGGCCTGCAGCCGGGTGACCTGCACTTGAACATCTCGTCACCGGGCTGGGCCAAACATGCGTGGAGCTGCCTCTTCGCACCATGGAACGCCGGCGCCTGCATCTTCATCCACAATGTCGCGCGCTTCAGCGCCACGGCTCTGCTCGGCGCGCTGGAGCGCTACGGCGTCACCAGCCTGTGCGCCCCGCCCACCGTGTGGCGCATGCTGATTCAGGAGGATCTGGCCAGTTACAAGGAGCGCCTGAACCTTCGCGAACTGGTGGGTGCCGGTGAGCCACTGAACCCGGAGATCATCGAGCAGATCCTGCATGCCTGGGACTTGCCACTGCGCGACGGCTTCGGCCAGTCGGAAACCACCGCCCTGGTCGGCAACACACCCGGCCAACTGCTCAAACCCGGCTCCATGGGCCGTCCGTTGCCGGGCTACCGAGTGACCATGCTTGACCCCGATGGCATACCCGGCAATGAGGGTGAAGTAGCGCTGCCGCTGGATGTACGACCACTCGGTCTGATGTTGTGCTACGAGGACAGCCCGGAAAAAACCGCAGAAGTAATGCGCGACGGTTACTACCGCACCGGCGATACCGCACAGATCGATGAAGAGGGCTACATCACCTTCGTCGGCCGTGCCGACGATGTGTTCAAAGCCTCCGACTACCGCATCAGTCCCTTCGAGCTGGAAAGCGCACTGATCGAGCACCCGGCGGTGATGGAAGTGGCCGTGGTGCCAAGCCCGGACCCGCTACGCCTGGCCGTGCCCAAGGCGTTCCTGATCCTGGCCCATGACGAACCCGGCAGTGCTGAACTGGCCGGCAACATCCTCGCCTTCGCTCGCGAGCACCTGGCGCCCTACAAGCGGGTGCGGCGTATCGAATTCGTCAGCGAACTGCCCAAGACCATCTCAGGGAAGATTCGTCGGGTGGAATTGCGGCAAATGGAAGTGCAGCGCCGCCAGAGCGATGCACGCGGCGCGCAAGAGTACTTCGAAGAAGACTTCCCTCACCTCAAGGGCTGAACCCGGGCCGGTACGCCGGCCCTCCTGAATTCAAACGCGACCGCTCGGCCAATCAGGCCGAGGGGCCTCACTCGACTCAAAGAAAGTAGACAGGACCCGAAAATGACCTCCTCCAGCATTCCTAGCGTCAAGCTTCTCATCAACGGCGAATTCGTCGAATCGCGCAGCACCCAATGGCGCGACGTGATCAACCCGGCTACCCAGGAAGTCCTGGCCCGCGTGCCCTTCGCCACCGCCGAGGAAATGGACGCCGCCGTGGCCAGCGCCAAGGAAGCCTTCAAGACCTGGCGCAAGACTCCGATCGGCGCCCGCTCCCGGATCTTCTTCAAATACCAGCAACTGATCCGCGAGAACATCAAGGAACTGGCCGCTCTGCTCACCGCTGAACAGGGCAAAACCCTGCCGGATGCCGAAGGTGATGTGTTCCGCGGCCTGGAGGTGGTCGAGCACGCCGCCTCCATCGGCAATCTGCAGATGGGTGAGTTGGCCAACAACGTGGCCAATGGCGTCGACACCTACACCTTGATGCAGCCGCTGGGCGTGTGTGCCGGCATCACCCCGTTCAACTTCCCGGCGATGATCCCGCTGTGGATGTTCCCGATGGCCATCGCCACCGGCAACACCTTCATCCTCAAGCCGTCCGAGCAAGACCCGCTGGTGACCATGCGCCTGGTCGAACTGGCGCTGGAGGCCGGTGTACCCAAGGGTGTGCTTAACGTCATCCACGGTGGCGTCGACGCGGTGAACCTGATCTGTGACCACCCGGACATCAAAGCCGTGTCCTTCGTTGGTTCGACCAAGGTCGGCACCCACGTCTATAACCGCGCGACCCAGAATGGCAAGCGTGCACAGTGCATGATGGGCGCGAAGAACCACGCCATCGTCCTGCCCGATGCCAACAAACAGCAGACGTTGAACAACCTGCTGGGCGCCTCCTTCGGCGCCGCCGGTCAGCGCTGCATGGCCCTGCCGGTGGTCATTCTGGTGGGTGAAGCGCAGACCTGGTTGCCGGACCTGATCGAGCGGACCAAAACCCTCAAGATCAATGGCGGCACCGAACCTGGCACCGACATCGGCCCGGTGATCTCCTGCGCGGCTCTGGATCGCGTCAACAGCCTGATCGCCAGCGGCATCGAAGAAGGCGCCAAGCTCGAATTGGATGGGCGCAACCCGAGTGTGCCTGGCTACCAGGACGGCAACTTCGTCGGCCCGACCATCTTCTCCGGCGTCACGGCACAAATGTCCGTGTACCGCGAAGAAATCTTCGGCCCGGTGCTGTGCGTCATGCATGCCGCCAACCTGAGCGAGGCGATCGAGATCATCAACGCCAACCCGAATGGCAACGGTACCGCCCTGTTCACCCGCTCCGGCGCTGCGGCCCGTCACTTCCAGGAAGAAATCGACGTCGGCCAGGTAGGCATCAACGTGCCGATCCCGGTACCGGTCCCGCTGTTCTCGTTCTCCGGTTCGCGCGCCTCCAAACTCGGTGACCTGGGCCCCTACGGCAAACAAGTGGTGACCTTCTACACCCAGACCAAGACGGTCACCCAGCGCTGGTTCGACGAAGACGACACCAGCGGTGCGGTCAACACCACCATCACCCTGAAATGACCTTTGCTGGCCGGCGCCCGGCGCCGGCCAGTCAGGGCGTACGTTTCGAGCGGCGGCTGTTCCATTCGCTATTTGCCAGCCACGACCAAAAGGAAGGCATGCAAGCCTTCGTCGACAAGCGCGTGCCGAATTTCCTGCACCGCTGATCCCCACTCGCAAAAGGTAGTCATCATGCATATCGGATTTCTCGGCCTCGGCAACATGGGCGGCCCAATGGCCCGCAACCTGCTCAAGGCTGGACACAGCCTGACCGTCTTCGATCCTTTCCCGCAGGCGGTCGCGACCCTGGTGGAGGCCGGTGCCAGCGCCGCTGACTCACCCGCCGCCGTGGCCAAAGCCAAGGTTGAGGTGATCATCACCATGTTGCCGACCGCCGACCATGTGAAGCAGGTCTATCGCGGCAAGGACGGCCTGTTGGCCAATATTGGCCAGGGCGTGCTGTTGATCGACAGTTCAACCATTGACCCGCTCAGTGCCCGCGAGGTGGCCAAATTCGCCCTTGCCCAAGGCAACCCGATGCTCGACGCGCCGGTATCCGGCGGCACCGGTGGCGCGACGGCAGGCACCCTGACCTTTATGGTCGGCGGCCCGGTCAGCGTATTCGACCAGGCCCTGCCAATCCTCTCGGCCATGGGCAGGAACATCGTGCACTGCGGCGCAGCAGGTAACGGCCAAGTGGCCAAGATCGCCAACAACATGCTGCTCGGCATCTCCATGGTTGGCGTCGCCGAGGCCATGGCCCTGGGTGTGGCCCTGGGCATGGACGCCAAGGTGCTGGCCGGTGTCATCGGCACCTCCACCGGTCGGTGCTGGAGCTCGGAGATCAACAATCCGTTCCCGGGCGTGCTGGAAAACGCTCCGGCCTCGCGTGGTTACAGTGGCGGCTTTGGTACCGCCCTGATGCTCAAGGATCTCGGCCTCGCCACCGAAGCAGCAAAACATGTGCGTCAGCCGGTGGTGCTCGGTGCTGCCGCCCAGCAGCTGTACCAGACCTTCAGCCTGCAAGGTAATGGCGGCCTGGACTTCTCCGCCATCATCAAACTGTTCCGTGGGGAAGCAAAAGCATGAGCGAGCAGCAAGCCCCGGTGCTGGCCAGTGTGCGCAACCGCATCGGGCACCTGACGCTGAATCGACCAAGTGCGTTGAACACCCTGGACCTGCCCATGGTGACACTGTTGTGCCGGTACCTGTGGGTCTGGGAACAGGACCCGGAGATCGTCGCCGTGACCCTTCGTGGCGCCGGGGAAAAAGCCTTCTGTGCGGGTGGCGACATCCGCATGCTGTACGACAGTCACAAGGCCGGCGACAACCTGCACGAGCTGTTTCTCGAGGAAGAGTACGCCCTGGATGAGTACCTGCACGGCTATTCCAAACCGGTGCTGGCGCTGCTCGATGGTTTCGTCCTCGGCGGCGGCATGGGCCTGGCCCAGGCCGCCTCGTTACGGGTGATCACCGAGCGCACGCGGATGGGCATGCCGGAAGTCGGCATCGGCTTTTTCCCCGATGTCGGCGGCAGCTATTTCCTGCCGCGCCTTCCGGGTGAGCTGGGTATCTATCTGGGGGTCACAGGTTGCCAGGTACGTGCCGCCGATGCCCTCTATGCCAACTTGGCTGACTACTGCCTGCCCAGTGAACAACTGGCCGAACTGGATGCCGCCCTGGATCAATTGAACTGGACCGGTGCGCCCGACGAAGACCTGCAAAACCTGCTCGCCCGCATGTCCACCGAACGTATTGCGGGATCGGAACTCAAGGCCTATCGCCAGGTGATCGATGAATATTTTTCCCTGCCCGATGTGCCGGCCATTCTCACCGCCCTGCAGCGCGAGCAACGTCCCGAGCTGCGCGACTGGGCCGAGCAGACGGCCAAACTGCTCGACAGCCGTTCGCCACTGGCGATGGCCGTGACCCTGGAATTGCTGCGTCGCGGCCGTTACCTGAGCCTGGCCGATTGCTTTGCCCTGGAGTTGCACCTGGACTATCAGTGGTTTGACAAAGGTGACCTGATCGAGGGCGTGCGCGCGTTGATCATCGACAAGGACAAAACCCCGCGCTGGAACCCGCCAACCCTGGCGGAACTGGCACCACCGCGGGTGCAATCCTTTTTCAGCGGCTTCCGCCCGGCCTCTGCAAACCCTCTTCGCACCGCCTGATCGGCAGGAGACACCGCAATGCACGATATCGAATTGACCGAAGAACAACGCATGATCCGCGACATGGCGCGCGACTTTGCCCGCAGCGAAGTCGGCCCGCATGCCCAAGCCTGGGAGAAGGCCGGCTGGATCGATGACGCCGTGGTGGCGCAGATGGGTGAACTGGGCCTGCTGGGCATGGTAGTGCCGGACACTTGGGGTGGCAGTTACACCGACTATGTGGCCTACGCCCTGGCCGTGGAGGAAATCTCGGCCGGCGACGGTGCCCTCGGCGCATTGATGAGTATCCACAATTCAGTGGGCTGCGGCCCCCTGCTGAAATATGGCAGCCCGACTCAGCAAGACGACTGGTTGCCGCTTCTGGCCAGCGGCCAGGCCATAGGCTGCTTCTGCTTGACCGAGCCTCAGGCCGGCACCGAAGCACACAACCTGCGCACCCGCGCCGAGCTGCATGATGGGCAGTGGGTGCTCAACGGTGCCAAGCAGTTCGTCAGTAACGGCGAGCGCGCCAAGCTGGCCATCGTTTTCGCCGTCACCGATCCGGAACAGGGCAAGAAGGGGCTGTCGGCCTTCCTGGTACCGACCGACAACCCTGGTTTCGTGGTCGACCGCCGTGAGCACAAAATGGGGATCAAGGCCTCGGATACCTGCGCAGTGACCCTGGACAATTGCATGATCCCCGAGGCTAACCTGCTGGGCGAACGCGGCAAGGGCCTGGCCATTGCCCTGTCCAACCTGGAAGGTGGCCGCATTGGTATCGCCGCCCAGGCCTTGGGCATCGCCCGCGCCGCTTTCGAAGCCGCGCTGGGGTATGCCCGCGAACGCGTCCAATTCGGCAAGCCGATCATTGAACACCAAAGCGTATCCAACTTGCTCGCCGATATGCACACCCGGCTCAATGCCACCCGACTGCTGGTGCTGCATGCCGCACGCCTGAAAAGCGCCGGGCAACCGTGTCTATCAGAAGCCTCGCAGGCCAAGCTGTTCGCCTCGGAAATGGCCGAGCGCGTGTGTTCCAGCGCCATGCAGATCCATGGCGGCTACGGCTACCTGGAGGATTATCCGGTTGAGCGTTACTACCGCGATGCACGCATCACCCAGATCTACGAAGGCACCAGCGAGGTCCAACGCCTGTTGATCGCCCGCGAGCTGGCCCACTACGCGCTCTGAGTCCCCCGTCCGGATGCGCCTGCCGCGTCCGGACGCCCTCTTTTCTGCCCCTCCTTGTGGAGTTGCCCATGCCCCGCTTGCGCAATATTCCCATCAACCGCCGACTGTGGTTGATCCTGCTGACGTCCATCCTGATGCTGCTGATTCTTGCCGGCATGATGCTCAAGCAGAGCTATGACAACTTGTATGCAGCCAAGGCGCTGAAAACCCGTCACGTGGTCGAGACGGCCAGCGGGATCCTGCGCCACTTCCAAAACCTGGAAGAACACGGGCTCAGTCGGGAACAGGCGCAGCAGCAGGCTATCGCGGTCATACGCGATCTGCGCTATGACCACGGGGACTACTTCTGGCTCGAAGACCTCGACACGCGCATGATCCTGCATCCCAATGCCAAGCTTGAAGGCAAGCGCATGGCTGGCACCCTCGACCCTGATGGCAAGGCGCTCTTCGACGAAATGGTTGCCGTGGCAAAACGCGACGGCTCAGGCCTGGTGAGTTACCGCTGGCCCAAGCCGGGTTCCGACGCGCCAGTGGAGAAGGTTTCCTACGTCGAACTGTTCAAGCCCTGGGGCTGGATCGTCGGCTCGGGTATCTACATTGACGACGTGCAAGTCGAGTTCCGCCGCCAGCTGGTACACACCTTCGTCATCCTGATAATGATCACGCTGCTGCTCAGCGCGCTGATCCTGCTGATTGCCCGCAGCATCGCCTCGCCACTGGCGCAAGCGGTCGATGCCATGCAGAACATCGCCAGCGGCGATGCCGACCTGACCCGCAACCTGGACAGCCAGTGGCGCGACGAGCTCACTGCCCTCAACGTCCACTTCAACGTGTTCACCAACAAGCTACGCACTGTGATCGGCCAGTCTATGCAGACCGCAGGCAGCCTGGACCAGGCCTCGCAATCACTCGCTGAGATTGCCAGCGATAGCCAGCGCCACAGCCAACAACAGTCCCAGCAGATGGAGTTGGTGGCCACCGCCATTCACGAGGTTTCTTACGCCGTGCAGGAAGTGGCGAAGAACGCCGAACACGCCGCCAACGAAGTACGCCAGGCCGATGAGCAGGCACGCCAGGGTCAGCACAATATTGACAACAGCCTGAGCCAGATCGACCAGTTGTCCGAGACCATCGGCCAGGCTGTCGAGGTGATCCAGAGCCTGGCCCAGGAAAGCACCCAGATCGGCAGTGTGCTGGAAGTCATTCGCGCCATCGCCGAGCAGACCAACCTGTTGGCGCTGAATGCCGCCATTGAGGCGGCGCGCGCTGGCGAACAGGGCCGCGGCTTCGCCGTGGTAGCAGACGAAGTGCGCCTGCTGGCCCAGCGCACTCAGCAGTCCATCGCACAGATCCAAGGCATGATCGAGCGCCTGCAGGGCAACTCGGAAGCGGCGGTGAAGGTCATCAATACCAGCAGCCAAGCCGCTCAACAAACCGTGGAACAGGCCCGCCGAACCGGTGAAAGCCTGCACCAGATTCTCAGCGCGCTGCGCAATCTCACCGAACTGAACGCCTCGATCGCCAGCGCCACCCTGGAGCAGTCCCATGTGGTCGAGGACATCAACCAGAATGTCACCCGTGCAGCTTCGCTGGCCCACAAAAATGCCCAGGCAGCAGGCCGGTCCAACGAGGCCAGCCAGGAACTGGGCCAACTGGCGGGTCAGCTGAATCGGCTGTTGGGGCAGTTTCGCGTATGAAGGGGATGGCGCTACCTGTCGAACTAGGGCACCACTCGCGCTACCTGGAAACCCGCCACAAGGCTCTCGAGCTGTTCGCCAGGTGTGGCTTCAGCCGGGTAAGCATGCGCGACCTCGCCACTTATCTGGGGATCAATGTCGGCTCCATTTACAACCACATCGATAGCAAGGAAGCACTGTTGTTCGAGCTGATCGAGGAACTCTACGAACAGTTGCTTCACGGCGCCAGCCTGGTGAATCGTCGCAAATCCGCACCGGCGGTACGACTGCATGGCCTGCTTGAGGCGCACCTCCTGCTACACGAGCGCATGGGGGCGCATTTCCGCCTGGCAGAGTACGACCTCCATTGCCTGAGCAGCGAACAGCATGCCTTGATCCTGACGCTGCGCCGACGCTACGAGGAGCACCTGGTGGAAACTATAGAGCAGCTCACCGGTAAACCGACCAATGCCACCCGGCGCGCCACCTTGAGCGGCATCGTGTCCCTCCTCAACCAACTGCCAGCCTGGGTTGGAGAGCCGCACGCAAGCAAGGGAGTACGCCGCAAGTTGCTGCATGACATGGTGATGAGTACCCTCCAGGGTGCGTTGCAGGCGACTCATACCTCAGGCTCTGAACTCTCGTCAAAGCCGGGCTAATGGCCGGACGCTGAACATTAATCTCATGCACAAAAAACGCCACTCATTGAGTGGCGTTTTTTGTGAATCCTGGGGCCTTTCTCAAGTTCGGCGCAGGAGTGTATGAGGTGCCACACCAAAGGCCTTGCGAAAAGCATGACTGTAATGGGAAAAATCGGAGAATCCGAAATCCAGTGCAGCTTGGGAAATGCTGCGTACCTGGCCGCGCTCTATAGCCTCACGACTGGCGATCAGGCGCTCTTTCCAGATCTCCGCAACCGGCGTTTTCTGGTAACGGGCGAAAGCGCGCGTGACGGTTCGCGTGGACACATAATGCACTTGAGCGATGCGCTCGATCGACAGGTCCGGATCGGTCAGATTCTGCTGGATGTAGTTCATGATCCGACCATAAAGATCCAGCTCCTCATGGGTCGTCTTCAAGTCCTGGAGTTCCAGGCTGATCGCCAGAAGATCCAGCAAGGTGTTGGAGAAGCGGCTGGAAAGCCCCCCGTCTTGAAAGCTTGCAGGAATGCTCGCCGCTTGGTGCAACATCTCGCGCAATGGAATCACCCCTGGACGGCGATCGTCCAGTACCACGGCTGTGCAGCCTGCAATACCTGGCAACCGCTGGCTGAGCAACTGTCTCGGAATGCGGACCAAGTGGTTTTCGGTACCACCCAGGCTGAATCGGAACGTCTGGGATGCGTCATAAAGAAACAAATTGTCCGCCGCCAGCGTTGCCCTGCGCCCTCCCTGCTCCAATTCACCATAGCCTCGCCGGGTGAAACCCAGCCATAGATCTTCATCAGGACCACTGCGCAAATGCTGGGGCGAACGCTCCCAAAAATGCAGTGGCGAGGACAGCGTACAGATCTCCAGCGGCCCCATGCCGTGCACCTCCAGCGCCCCGTCGAAATCGCTCTGCGTCAATGGTTTGCTGTCCGCCGCCAGGCAGTGACGGCATACCACTTCTTTCCAGTAATCAAAGCGACGTGGAGTCGCAACGGCGAGGGTTGAATACTGATTGCTATGACTCATGGCATTCACCTCACGGCGGCAGCTGAACAATAAGGGTGACGGTAACGTTAGCTCCCTGTTTAGCAAATAGCAGGCCACTCCACTTTTGTACTGCCAAGGTTATGTGCGCCTGAAATATCAGACCCTTGCGCTCGGGAAGGGGCTGTCACACGGACGACTCCTGCCCATTATCGATACATGCATTCGAAGTGCGCGCACCAATTAAGCTCATCGTGATCCTGTATTCAGGGCCTGTCCTTTCTAGCCAAACGGTTGTCCGTACGAGCCAAGCGTACCGTGCCGTCCCCGCCTAACTTCTACCCCACACCGTGCCCCTTCAACCACAACTGATGAGGTGTCCCATGCAACCGCCAGAGCAGCAGCGACAGTCCGATTCATCCTGGCTTTTGCAGAGGCGCGACTTGGCACCTGAAGAGTTCGCCACCTACCTGTTAGAGCTGGGGACACTGGCGCTGCGGCGTCGACTGGTTGCGCCAACCGTCAGACAGCCTCGTCCTTCGAAACGTTGAACAGATAACCGCATACCAAAAAAAACAAAGGAGCCCCCCATGGAATCTGCGATCGATAAGCACCTCAAATGCCCGCGGACGTTGTCTCGTCGCGTCCCCGATGAATACCAGCCCCCCTTCCCCATGTGGGTTGGGCGCGCCGATGAGCAACTGGAACAGGTGGTGATGGGATATTGGGGTGTGCAATACCGCGGGGAGGACCAGCGTGCAGCGGCCCTGCACGCCATGCGCCACATCGCCGCGAGCCTGGGTTTGCCCGACGGCCCCCTGAGCCATGACCTGACTCACCACACCGACAACAGCGGTTACGACAACCTGATGATCGTCGGGTACTGGAAAGACCCCGCCGCGTATTGCCGTTGGCTGCGCACACCCGAGGTAAGCCAATGGTGGTCGTCAGAGGATCGCCTGAACGACGGTCTCGGTTACTTTCGGGAGATCGTCGCGCCGCGGGCCGAGCAGTTCGAGACGCTGTATGGCTTTCGCGATGAGTTGCCCGGTCTTGGTGCCGTCATGGACACCATCAGTGACGACATCGAAGAACACGGTTACTGGGGATCGATGCGGGACCGCTTCCCGATTTCCCAGACCGACTGGATGGCTCCTTCCGGCGAACTGACGGTCATCGCAGGTGACCCGGCCAAAGGTGGGCGCGTGGTCGTGCAAGGCCACGACAATATCGCGCTGATCCGCTCCGGCCAGGACTGGGCGGATGCCGGCGAAGAAGAAAGATCGCTCTATCTCAACGAAATTCTGCCGACGCTGCAGGCGGGTATGGATTTCCTTCGCGACAGTGGCAAGGACCTGGGTTGCTACAGCAATCGCTTCGTGAATTACATCGACCTGGACGGCAATCTTCTGAACCTGAGCTACAACATCGGCCACTGGCGCTCCCTGGAAAAACTCGAGCGCTGGGCCGAATCCCATCCAACCCATCTGCGGATCTTCGTGACCTTCTTTCGGGTCGCCACCAGCCTGTCGAAGCTACGCCTCTATCACGAAGTCTCGGTATCCGACGCCAAGGATCAAGTGTTCGAGTACATCAACTGCCACCCGCAGACGGGCATGTTGCGTGACGCGGTAATCCCTAAAACCTGACGTCTGACGCTACCCGGCGTCCACGGGCGGACTTGATCCAAATTCCGCCCTGACACAGATCTCGCGTCCAAACAACTTTTGGCCCCCCAGCGCATGGGGTTGGGGGTCCTTTTGTCAGGAAATCGATCATGAAGTTGAGTCACTCTTTACTCGTGCTGTGCATGCTGCCCTTTGTCAAAAGCCAGGCCATCGAGATAGCTCCCGGTGATTTCGAACCATTGCCGGCCGGCGCCAACGCCTTGCTGCTCTACTACCAGCACGCCGACCGCTCGGATCTGTACCAGAACGGCCACAAGGTATCCGACGACGCCAGGCTCAGTTCGGACATCGGCATCCTGCGGTATGTGCACGCCATCGGCCTGTCAGAAAACCTCTCATGGGAACCGCAGATTCTGTTGCCTTTCGGCCAGATGAACGCCTCGGGAGATATCGGTGCCTTGGGCGATACCCGCGGCATCGGCGACCCGATCATCACCGCGCCGCTGAAGTGGACGCTGCCCACCGCGAACAAGGACATCTTCGCCTTGGCACCCTACCTGTACGTTCCGGTAGGGAGCTACGACAAGAACGATGCCTTGAACCTCGGCGAGAACCGCTGGCGCGCCACGCTACAGGCGGCGTACATCCACCATTTCTCCCCGAAATGGGCGCTGGACACGGTGGCCGAAGCCTCTTGGGTGTCGGCCAACAATGACTTCGGCCCGTCCGGGGCGAAGCTGGAAGAAAACACCCGCTACGAGTACCAGACCGCCGTGCGCTACAACTGGACCCCGAGCACCACCTTCGCCGTGGGCGGCGGCTACATCACCGGCTCGGCGACCACCGTCAACGGTGTCGATCAGCACGACGGGGTCTCCACCTCCTACGGGCGTTTTACCGTCACGCACTTCATCGAGCCCACGCTGCAGATTCAAGCCCAGATCGGCACCGACATCGAGGTCGAACAAGGCTTCAAGGAAGGCGCACGCCTGAACCTGCGCGTCTTGAAAGTGTTCTGAGCGCGCCACGCTTGGCAGGTTGTCCTTTTCAACCAAATGGCTGTCCTTCTCAGCCAAGCAAAGGCTGAGAAGGATGCCTAACTTGAACCCAGTTACCCACTTGATTGATGTCGCCCCAGGTGCCCGGCGCGAGGTGTTTTGCGAACACCTTCGAACGCTCCCGTACTGACCGAGCCGTTGTCGATCACAGACAAAAGAATAGGAAAATCATGGCCATTGTTCGCCCTACCCTCGACCAACTGCAAGACATCGCTGGCCGACTGAATATGCAGCTGACCCATGAGCAGGCAGCGGAATACCTGGCACTTATGCAGCCAAGTTTCGACGCCTATGACCTGGTCGACGAGTTGCCGGATTTCACCCCACCGGTGCGCTACGACCGCAGTTCCGGCTACCGCCCGTCTAACCCGCAAAACCTGCTCAACGCCTGGTATTACAGGACTGAAGTAAATGGTGCCCGTGAGGGCAAGCTTGTAGGCAAGACTGTTGCGCTCAAGGACAACATCTCCTTGGCTGGCGTCCCGATGATGAACGGAGCCTCAATCCTGGAAGGGTTTGTACCGTCGTTTGACGCAACCGTGGTGACCCGTTTGCTAGACGCCGGGACGACCATCCTGGGCAAGGCGACTTGTGAGCACTACTGTCTCTCCGGTGGCAGCCACACCTCTGATCCGGCGCCCGTACACAACCCATACCGGCACGGTTTCGCTGCCGGCGGATCCTCCTCCGGAAGCGCTGCATTGGTGGCAGCCGGCGAGGTGGACCTGGCGGTTGGCGGCGATCAAGGCGGCTCGATCCGCATCCCTTCAGCGTTCTGCGGCACCTATGGCATGAAGCCGACCCACGGTCTGGTGCCCTACACCGGAATCATGGCGATCGAGGCCACCATCGACCATGCCGGTCCAATCACCCGCAACGTGCGTGACAATGCGCTGATGCTGGAAGTCATGGCCGGTGCCGACGGGCTCGATCCTCGTCAGGCCGCCCCTCAAGTCGACGCCTATTGCGACTATCTGGAGCGAGGTGTGAGCGGACTGCGGATCGGCATCCTGCAGGAAGGCTTCCAGCTGGCCAACCAGGATCCACGCGTTGCCGACAAGGTACGCGGCGCCATCGCCCGACTCGAAGCCTTGGGAGCTCGCGTCGAAGAGGTCTCCGTTCCCGAGCACAACCTGGCAGGTTCGCTGTGGCACCCCATCGGCTGCGAAGGCCTGACCATGCAGATGATGCATGGCAATGGCGCAGGCTTTAACTGGAAGGGGCTCTACGACGTCGGTCTGCTGGATAAACAGGCCGGTTGGCGCGAACAAGCGGACGCATTATCCGCATCGCTCAAGCTGTGCATGTTCGTCGGCCAGTACGGTCTGGAACGCTACAACGGTCGTTTCTACGCCAAGGCTCAGAACATCGCACGCTTCGCCCGGGCCGGTTACGACAAGGCACTGCAGACCTACGACCTGCTGGTCATGCCGACCGTGCCGATCATCGCCCAGCCCCACCCCGAACCCGATTGTTCGATCACTGAGTACGTGGCCCGGGCACTGGAAATGATCGGTAACACCGCGCCGCAGGACATTACCGGCCATCCGGCCATGTCAATCCCGTGCGGTCTGGTGAACGGTCTGCCGGTGGGGCTGATGTTCGTCGGCAAACACTATGCCGAAGGCACGATTTACCAGGCGGCGGCAGCGTTCGAGGCCGATGTCGACTGGAAGACGTTGTAAGGCTGCCTCCCCCCAAACCTCCCGGACATCAATAAAAAACCGGGGACTGTTCTTCACTTTTTTGACCGTATTAAATCGATGAGGAGTTACACCATGAGCGCCACTGTATCCCCAGCATCCACTTCGACGCCCAGCGAGCGGGCGTGGGCCTTGTTCAAGGTTATGAAAGACAAGGAACTGATTCCAGAGGGCTATATCGAGCAGCTGACCGATTTGATGGAGCACCAATGGAGCCCGGAAAACGGCGCCCGTGTAGTCGCCAAGGCCTGGGTCGATCCACAGTTCCGGGAGCTGTTGCTCAGAGACGGTACTGCAGCGTGCGCGCAGTTCGGTTTCACCGGCCCGCAAGGCGAATACATCGTGGCCCTGGAGGATTTGCCGCAGCTGAAAAATGTCATCGTCTGCAGCCTGTGCTCCTGCACCAACTGGCCGGTCCTGGGGTTACCGCCGGAGTGGTACAAGGGTTTTGAGTTCCGTGCACGCCTGGTTCGTGAAGGACGCACCGTGCTGCGTGAGATGGGCACAGAGTTGCCAAGCGATGTGGTCGTCAAAGTCTGGGACACCAGCGCAGAAAGCCGCTACCTGGTCCTGCCCTTAAGGCCCGAAGGCTCCGAGCACATGAGTGAAGAAGAGCTTCAGAAACTGGTGACCAAGGATGTGCTGATCGGGGTTGCCCTGCCCCGCGTACGTTGACCCAAAGACTCTTCATCTTCTAACTTTCGGAGGTTTTTATTATGGATGGCTTTCACGATCTCGGTGGTTTTCAAGGCTTTGGCAAGGTTCCCCATGTCATCAATAGCCAGGATTACAAACAAGTCTTCAAACAGGAATGGGAGCACCTGGCTTACAGCCTGATGTTTATCGGTGCCGACCAGTTGAAAAAATTCAGCGTCGATGAAATACGTCACGCCGTCGAACGACTCGATGTCCGCCAGCACGTTGGCACGCAATATTACGAACGCTACGTCATCGCCACGGCCACGTTGCTGGTCGAAACCGGCGTCATTACCCAGGAAGAACTCGATTTGGCATTGGGTTCAACCTTCAAATTGGCCAATCCTCCCCATGACAAGGGCCGCCCCGCCATCACCGGCCGCCCGCCATTTGAAGTGGGCGACCGGGTAGTGGTTCGCGACGAATACGTGGCCGGCCACGTGCGCATGCCGGCCTATGTGCGCGGCAAGGAAGGCATCGTCCGACACCGCACCTCGGAAAAATGGCCATTCCCGGATGCCATCGGCCACGGCGATTTGAGCGCGGCGCACCAGCCCACCTACCACG
The DNA here is from genome assembly GCF_058788075.1 of Pseudomonas sp. FW305-20. Taxonomy (NCBI): domain Bacteria; kingdom Pseudomonadati; phylum Pseudomonadota; class Gammaproteobacteria; order Pseudomonadales; family Pseudomonadaceae; genus Pseudomonas; species Pseudomonas sp. FW305-20. Next base: position 111,195 of record NZ_JBYTAJ010000001.1, read on the forward strand.
TTGAATTCCAGGTGAAGGATCTGTGGGGCGATGCTGCGGATGATGGTCTGGTGGTGGTCGACCTGTTCGAAAGCTACCTGGACAAGGCCGTCGATGCGAAAACGGTGGCCGCATGATTGACGGGGCCCTGTCGGGCCGGCTGCCGGTGACGGTCCTTTCAGGCTTCCTCGGCTCCGGCAAGACGACCCTGCTCAACCACATCCTGCGCAATCGCGCAGGCATGCGGGTGGCGGTCATCGTCAACGACATGAGCGAAGTCAACATCGACGCCGAGGACGTAGCGCGCAATGTGTCGCTGCACCGCGGCAGCGATGAACTGGTCGAGATGAGCAACGGTTGCATTTGCTGCACGCTGCGCGCTGACCTGCTTGAGCAGATCAGCCTGCTGGCGCGTCAGCAGCGCTTCGATTACCTGCTGATCGAGTCCACCGGAATCTCCGAGCCGATGCCGGTCGCCGAGACCTTCGCCTTCCTCGACTCGCAAGGTTTCAGTCTGAGCGAACTGGCGCGGCTCGACACCTTGGTCACCGTCGTCGACGGTAGCAACTTCCAGGCGCTGTTGGCCTCGCGGGACACCGTTGGCGGCGAGGACGAAACGGGCACGCCATTACGCCACTTGTCCGATCTGCTGATCGAACAGGTGGAGTACGCCAACGTCATCCTCGTCAGCCGGTTGGACCTGATAGGCGAGAAAGGCTTTCTGGAACTGAGCGCCCTCCTCGCGGGCCTCAATCCGAAGGCGGAAATCCTGCCCATGACCCACGGTGCCGTCGATCTGTCGAAGATCCTCGACACTGGCCGCTTTGATTTGCCGAGTCTGGTGCAGTCACCCGGCTGGATGAAAAGCCTGGAAGCCAGTGACGAGCATCCACCCGAGTCGGACACCTATGGAATTGCTTCCTGGGTGTATCAGGAGCGTGCGCCATTCCATCCGCAACGGCTGCTGGAGTTCCTGCAGTTGCCCTGGCAAAACGGGCGACTACTGCGTTGCAAAGGCTACTTCTGGGTTGCCAGTCGGCATCTGGACATCGGCATGCTGGTGCAAAGTGGCGGGCAATTTCGTTGGGACTATGTCGGGCGCTGGTGGACATTCATCGCGCAATCACAATGGCCTCAGGATGACTATCGCCGCGGAGGGATAATGGCCAAATGGGACGAGATCACCGGGGATTGCCGGCAGGAAATCGTCTTCATCGGTCAGGGTCTCGACCTGGATATGTTGAAGCGGCAACTGGACGCCTGCCTGCTGACCCCGGAAGAGATCATGGACGGTCCACAGACATGGCCAACCTTGCCAGGCGCAACATCCTTCGACCTCAAGGCATTGTCGCCCTGACCGCTCGGCAGTCTGCCTGGCAATGCACCACTTTAGCGAAGCCCGGCAAGCCTCGTTATAACCTTTGACTTCAATTTCACGGACTGAGAGGCGCTGACTCAGACATAAGAGCGGTGAATACCGTTGGTTCCGCGGCCGTGGCCAGACCCGACGCGCGGCTGACGGTTCGCCTATGACCTTGAACGCCCAATGGCGCTCAACTGCAACAAATCACCGCGCTCGTTATGGACGCATAGCAAATGCGCAGAAGGAAAAATGTAGGGATATTCGGCATGAGATAGAGGATGCGGCGGATCTAGAGATCACTGATTTCGGGCAGCCTCCTCAATCAGGAAGCAGAAACGTCTCGCCCCAGGACAGGACGTTAAGAGCTACGCAGTACTGACGTTTTAGGCAGGATTTCGATGTACGTTTTAACGCACAAGAAAAACGTGGTTGGTAGTTGTTTTCAGCAAAACTCGCTGGAGCAAAAAAGAAGCCGAAGCGTCTCTTTTCAACGCTTCCGGTCGAGGATTGGGGCCTACTTTTCCTCGATCTGAATGCTCAATCTTCCCAGGGTCAATGCTCTGTTGCGCCTGGCCGACAGCAATTGAGGGGACGCGGCCGTACGGCGGTTTCGGCACCAGATCCAGGTTTCCCGGTGAGCCACCGAATCGCTCAGAGCGGAAACGCCCATTTCGGGCTCACGTTCGGATCACACACCCTCTCGGCGCGAACTTCGGAGGGGTGCTCTAGGCAATGGACGCAAGAGTCAGGGTCAGGGTCAAAGCTGGCGACGCCTTGATCATGCGTATCGACAAAGCGGGCCTCATACGCACTGAGCTTTAAAAGCTATAAACAACCTCCTACACTGCTGAACACCCGCTCACACCGTATCTGCGCAGCCTCGCTTTCCTGCCGGCCTCTGCATCGCCCTCCCATTAGGATCACCGACATGCGCCTGTCCGATTTTATTCTTGAGAACCTTGAGCCGATTCTGCAGGCCTGGGAAGATTTCGCCAGAACCATTGAGACGCCGGGTGCGGACCTCGATAGTGAAGCTCTGCGAGATCATGCCGAACAGATGTTGCGGGCAATTGTAAGTGACCTGCGAACAAAGCAGACGAAGCGAGAGCAAGCGGCCAAGTCTCAAGGCCAAGCCCCTTCAGATGATGAAGAAACCGCAGCTGAAACGCATGCAATGACGCGGCTAATGGCAGGTTTCACGATCGATCAAATGGTGTCGGAATATCGAGCACTAAGAACGAGTGTCGTCAGTCAGTGGATGAGGCAAGTGAAGGATGGCACGCCGATTAATGTCGACGACATGACCCGATTCCATGAGGCCATCGATCAGGCTCTCGCCGAATCCATTGCCAGTTACTCACGCGCGGTGGAGGCGTCACGCAACGTATTTTTAGGCATTCTCGGCCACGACCTGCGCACCCCGCTTGGAGCAATCTTGCTGGGTGCCGATATGTTGAGGCGCTCAGAAGGGGCCGGAGCCCGGGCTACCAAGGTTGCCAATCAGATATATACAAGCGTGCGGCGAGCGAGCCAAATTGTTGGAGACCTACTTGATTTAACACGCTGCCAAATGGGCCCAGGCATTCCTGTCAAAACGACGGATCTAGATCTCTCGCACGTTTGCGAACGTGTTGTCGAAGAAATCCGAGCGTCTCATCCAGAGGCGATTGTCTTGTTCGACGCGAAGACTCCAGTTCAAGGGCAATTCGATGGCGCCAGAATGGAACAAGTCTTCTCGAATGTAATCAGCAACGCTGTACAGCATGGAGATAATCAACTCCCTATCAAGGTGGAGTTAGAGACCTCAGAAGACTGCGCTATTTTTACCGTCCATAACAGTGGAGAGCCCATACCAGAGGACGTTCTCCCGTTTATATTTAACCCTATGGGTCGTTTCTCTCAGCGATCTGCAATTGATCACGGGCCGACAGAGGGGCTGGGCTTGGGCCTGTTCATCGCGTCAGAGATCGTGGCATCACATAACGGTTCAATCGATGTCAGTTCTGACTCAAGTGGAGGCACCACTTTTCTAGTCAAGCTTCCAATTACTGAATCGCCCCAGCTTAAGTAGACACTTTACCGCGGGTCACCCAACAGATTTGTGTCGATTGAAGCCTCAAATATTAGGGGCGTTAGTCGTATCCCGGATTGGATTTAAAACCATCACCCCATCCCACTATCAATGTTTAACTTGTCGCCAACCCCAAACCACATATCTGAGGGTGGCGAAAGGAAAAAATCGACCCATAGCTGCCGGTGAGCACCGACAGAAATCGGCCAGAAGCGGACGGTGGACGGAGCGATAGCAAATGAGTAGCTATGCTTGGTCTACTGCCGAAACTGATTGAGCAGATTGTTATCCACCAAGCCCGTGAAGGCGTTATTACCCCACTTGGGGTCCAATTAGAGTCAGGCCCAAAGAGGAGTCCGCCATGACCTTAGTCGATCGCCTCAGGTATTTACGTGTCGTTCTAATTTTGGCTGGCCTCGCCTGCCTTGCTCTCTACCCACTTATGTTGTTCTGGCCGTCCGGCTGGGCCTGGCACGTCGGTCACTCGGACTACCCGATGATGATCGTTGGCATCTACGCCACACTTGGCGTGTTCTTGATCCTGGCCGCACGTGATCCATTAGCCAATCTGAGCCTGATCTGGTTCACCGTGTGGTCTAGCGCCGTACACGGAGCAATCATGGCCGTCCAGACGGTCACCCAACCGGGGCAAATGGGGCACTTGGCAGGTGACGTGCCGGCGCTCTTCATCGTGACGGTTGCCTTGGCCATCTTGACGCCCCGCTCGCAATTGGCCGCTCGGCCCGGGACACACAATCGGGCCTGAGAGCAGGCATGAAACTACTTTCATCCCGGGTATGCTCACTTGCAAGGCCAGCGCGTCAACGTTAAGGTCTGCGTCATGACTACGCCACGCATCGAATCGACCACAACCTTCACGACCGCCACAGGCGGGTCGTGGGAGGTTGTGTGAGTTAAAACAACGCATAACCCCGAAGACCCGCCAGTGATGGACCGGGTCTTTTTTTTGCCCCCGGATTTATTGGCACAACGTAAGGAAACGCACATGTATGCACTACTGATTCTCGACATGCAGGTAGGGCTCGTTCACGGCCCGGACAGGCCCTGGGGCAGTGAAGCGCTTCTCGATACATTGAACAGGCTAATCAGAAACGCACGGGAGGCCGGCGCCCCAATCTTTCTCGCTCGCCACCTGGGTCCGGCCGGATCTCCTATTGAGCCGGGCAGTCCGCTCACCGAGCTTGTCCCAGAGTTGCAGCTAATGGGTGACGAAGTGATTTTTGAGAAAAATCGTCCCAACGCCTTTGTGGCGACCGGGTTGGCCGGTCAGCTACGCGAACGCGACTGTGAAGGCATCGTCGTGACAGGAATGAAAACTCAATACTGCGTAGACAGTACTTGCCGTGCTGCCCGCGATTTAGGCTTCGATGCTGTACTCATCGCCGATGGACATACCTGCTCTGATACTCCAACGCTTAATGCAGAGGCCATCATTGCCCACCACAATGCAACCTTGGCGGGGCCATTCTGCCGAGTCGTTCAGGCTGATGAATGGAGTTTTTAGGACACTCCCCTGATCGACCCAAGCCAAGGGTCGATCAGACCGCGTGGGTGCCGACGCGACGGCTGATATCTTACCCGCACACCAGATCGCGTCCGATCGACGCTGAGCCCATCAAGGAAGATAAAAACAATGAAAATACTATTCATCGCTTCGCTAGGAATTTTATCGCTGACTCAAACTTCAATAGGCTTCGCGGATAATGCCAATGGAAAAAATCTCTATCTACAGCGATGCAGCATGTGCCACGGAACAGATCTCAAGGCAACAGGACCACTGGCCAATAAAAGCAATCCGCCTACGCCTGATCTAACAACGTCCGCTTTCAAAAAGCGATTGAATGATTATCCAGGCGTGATTGTCTCTTCGATAATACTTCGCCCAAATGGCGACTTGATTCCAAGAACCTTGCGTGAGAATGGTGTAAAGCTTTTGCCGCACTCATGGAGCGTTAAGGACCTGCGCGATTTGAATCAATACATGGGTGGTGTGATTTCACAAAAACGATGACCTTTAAAGTGCCTGGTCCTGTCGCCAGCGCTTGACTCTGTCCCTTGGGGCAACCCCTACCCTGCCTTGTCCATTTCAGGTTCCGCCGTCAGCGGATAAGGCAATCCATGAATATGTTATCGCTGGTCAGAAAAAAACAGCCAAGCGCACTGCGTTGCCGGCAGAGTTTCCACGCACGCCGATCCATCACGAACCGGACAACACCTACTGCCCATGTGGCTGCGCACTGAAACGTATCGGTGAAGACGTCAGCGAGAAGCTGGACTACACGCCCGGCGTGTTTACCGTTGAACGCCATGTCCGTGGCAATTGGGTATGCGATGACTGCGAAACGCTGATCCAGGTACCCCGTTCCGGCGCAGGTCATCGACAAGGGCATCCCGACCGTAGGGTTGCTAGCCCACGTCATGATCGCGAAGTTTGCTGACCATCTGCCTCTTTACCGTCAGGAATCGATTTTCGGTCGAGCTGGCTTGGCGATTCCACGTTCAACTTTGGCTCAATGGGTTGGCGTGACTGGCTTGCAGTTACAGCCTCTGGTGGATGCGTTGCGGGACGTAGTGCTCGGGCAGCAGGTTATCCATGCCGATGAAACACCCGTGCAGATGCTCGTTCCAGGCTCAAAGAAAACCCACCGTTCTTATGTTTGAGCCTACGCCACCAGCCAGTTCTCGGACTTGGCAGCGGTGGTTTATGACTTCAGCCCCAGCCGCGCCGGAAAACATGCACGTAACTTCCTGCAAGACTGGAAGGGCAAGCTGGTGTGCGACGATTTTGGCGGCTACAAAGCCAGTTTTGAACTCGGCGTCACCGAGATCGGTTGCATGGCCCATGCGCGGCGCAAGTTTTTTGAGCTGCACGCCACCAACAAGAGCCAGCCCGCCGAGCAGGCCCTGCGTTATATCCAGTTGCTTTACGAAATCGAACGTGAAGTCCACGACCTAGAGCCGGATTTACGGCGCCGAAAACGGCAAGAAAAAGCGGTACCGGTGATGGATATGCTGCATGCTTGGATAATTGCCCAGCGTGATCTCGTGCCTGAAGGCTCAGCCATCAGCAGAGCATTGGATTACAGCCTGAAACGCTGGGCAGCGCTGTCGCGCTACCTTGATGACGGGACCGTACCCATTGACAATAATTGGGCAGATAACCAGATCCGGCCGTGGGCTCTTGGACGCAAGAACTGGCTCTTCGCAGGATCGCTACGCAGCGGACAACGGGCGGCGGCGATCATGAGCCTGATCCAATCGGCGCGGCTCAACGGGCATGAACCGTATGCTTATTTGAAGGACGTCCTTACGCGCCTGCCGACGCAGCGAGCGAGTGAGATTACGCAACTGCTGCCGCATAGCTGGACTCCCGCCTAATAACGTAAGCTGGGGATGTACGGATGCTCACGTTGAAACTCCACATGGAAGACTTGGAATGACTCGAATTATTGAAATCCTGATGTACACCTTAAAGCCAGGATCGGGATTGGACTTTCATCAAGTAATGCAGAATGTAAGTGTTCCGCTTCACCTAGAAGCTGGCATAGATGTCGTTTCTTATGGCAGCTCATTACATGATTGTGACAGCTATCACCTGATTCGTTCCTATGAAAGCGAGAGCCATCGCCAAGTATCTCAAGATGCTTTTTACGCAAGCGATGCCTGGAAACAGGGCCCGAGAGAGGACATTATCAGTCGGATTGAAATCAGTACAACGACAGTTATGGCGCTCGCTCAAGACGTAATTGATGCCATCAGAGCTTCCGTAGATCTATCTAGAACCGAAGCTCGATCCGCGTAGCTGACATCGACAAAGGCAGACCCCGTAGCCTTAAACACGGGGATCAGGAGATGTGTTGGCCGGACGGTTACGCCTATCGCGAGGTTGCAATGGGAAGTTTGGTAGCCGTTCCTATCGACTATTCGATATTTCTAAGCGTTGAGGCAAAACTATTGGTGAAATCCGGACGGCCGCTGACTGTTCCCGCTCAAGAGCTGCTGAATTGGATGTTGCAGCGCCCGCCAATGTTTGCCTCGGACAAATAAGCACAATGCCTGGCGTCTCCAAAAAAAACCGGAGCCTGATGGAGACTCCGGGTTTTCTGTGAACTGATTAGTCAATAATTAGCTGGCTTTATCCTTCGGGCCGAACGATCTATCTGAATTGAGCGCGACTGGTGAGGTTACTCCGCAAGTGTGACCTTCGCAGTGTGAGTCCTGCGCGCGCGCATGATTCGGAAGGCTAAGAAACCGGCGACGGCGAAGGCGGCATTCAGAGCAACCATCGGTAAGGCCGAGTCGTCCTGAAGTCGACTGAGCAATAGGCCGGAAATAGTCGCGCCAGCCATCTGGGCAAAGCCGATAAAGCCCGCCGCCAGCCCTGCGCGATTCGGGTTGGGAATCACCGCGCCCGCGACCGCCCCCGGCAAGACCATGCCCGCGCCCAAAGTCAGCACCATCTGTGGCAGCATTAGACCAATCACTGATGGGCCAATAAGTTCATGAAATACCAGGACCAGGCTGGCGCCGACCGCAACTAGGCTGGTGCCGATACCCACGATTTTTTCCGGACCGAACTTCATGATGGTACGGTTGGTAAAGATCGCGCCAGCGATCATCCCCGAAACGATGCCGCCGAAAACTAGGCCATACTGGGTCGGGCTCAAGCCGAGTTGACCAACAAACACTCGCGAGGAAGCGGCGATAAAGCAGAACATCGCGCCGTAGGTGCAGGCAATGGCAATGGAAAAGCTGCGCAAGGATGAGCCTTTAAGTAACAGGGCGTAGTTGCTCAGAAGCGTTTTTAACCGACCCGCTTGTGGGTCGCGTTGCAAATTGGTCTCCTTGTAGAACAGCGAGGCGATCAGTGCAAGCGCGCCAAACAATACAGTCGCGAACACAACCGCGCGCCACCCTCCGGCGTGGGTAGCGATCAGTCCACCAAGCGCCGGTGAGAGCATGATTGCACGTGGTGACAATATGTTGCTCGGCGAAACAGGATGTCGAATTTACCAGGTTCATCAGTTAATACCCGCATGACGCAATTCGGATCGCCGACATGTGCATGCAGAGTCCGCCAATAAATCGACCGCAGTCGAACGACCCGACCTAGCCTTCTTCGGTCATCAACCGTTACCAACGCTCCTTCCTGGGCTTGGCACCAAAGGCGACGGTGTCCACCTGATTTGAACTGACTAACAAAGTTGGATGATTACTCATCTATGCCTGAGCGTCCTGATTTCTGTTTTCGACAGGGCTTAGGTCGTTGAACTTCAGTCTGAATACTGAATGTACTCGTCGATGCCTGCGTGAAGCCCATCAAGGTCGTTACATTTTCAGATAGATTGCTGTAGGACGTTTCGCTAAAAGCAAAACGCGCCGTAGGATCTGTCCTTACGTCACGGGGGCTATCAGCCAAATCCCACCACTCGTTGTTCATGCAACTGCTGCAACATTGACAATCCGTTATTGAAGAACTCCGGTGATTCGGTCATTCCCGCCTCGCCTGCCAATGCTTGCAAATGCGCCCGCCCATCCAACCTGGGGAATTGCTCGATGCGTTGCAACAATCGAAAGGCCCAAGGGCTCAAGCTAGAAAATTTCACACTAAAGTCCAGATCACGACGCACCAACAGCAAAGTTGGCTGATCCAGCGGCGCATCGGGCTGAAAATCCGGCCCCACCAACTGCACCGGCCAGACATACGCCAACGGCCACGCCAATGACGAGACCTGTAACGGACTATCCAACAACGACTCGCTTTCACCGGATAACAATGGCTCGGCCTCGGACTGTTGCAAAGCCATTTCCACCCATTCGTAGTGCGCAAGCTCCACCATAAACGGTGGCCACGACCCACCGGCCAGTGCTGCAGGCTCAGAGGCGAGAAACTCCACGAACTCCTCAGCGATCTCGCCGAATTTCGGCGTGTGAGCTCGGTAGTCACGCAGGAAAATCCGCACCAGTGCCCGCCACTGTTGGTCACCGAGGATCTTCACCAGCACCGGAAAAGTGCCGCTGATCAACGTCGACAGGTTGGCGAATACTAGGTCGCGATAAATCTGCGCCCGCGCCGGGTCCATCTCGGGTGGTGGCGCGCAGTGGTCGGGATCGCGCAGGTACAGGCCCATGCTGTTTTGTTGCTCGTGCAGTGAACGTTTAGGCACAGTTCATCTCCCCAACCTGCAAATGGCGAATGGTGTCCAGTTCGGCAATTAATTCGGAAAATGCCGGGAAGTTGAAGTCCCGCTCCAGCAAAGTCGGTTGCGCACCAAACCGGGCGTAGGCCTCAGCCAGCAACGACCACACCGCCGGTTTGACTGAGGCGCCATGGGTATCGATTTTCAAAGTGTCCGACTGATCGAAGTGTCCAGCGATGTGCATGGCCACCACGCGCCCGGCATCGATGCCGGCCAGGAATGCATGTGGATCGAAGCCGTGGTTGATCGAATTGACGTAGACGTTGTTGACGTCCAGCAACAGGTCGCAATCGGCCTCGCGCAGCACCGCATTGGTGAACGTTACTTCGTCCATGTCCTGTTGTGGCACGGCGTAATAGGAGACGTTTTCCACCGCCAGCCGACGGCCGAGAATGTCCTGGGCCTGAAGGATGCGAGCGGCGACGTGATGCACTGCCTCTTCGGTAAAGGGTAGCGGCAACAGATCGTAGAGATGACCGTCGTCGCTGCAGTAACTTAAATGCTCGCTGTATAGCGGCACGTTGTAGTGATCCAGGAAACCCCTCACTTCTTGCACAAAACCGATATCTAGCGGCGACGGCCCGCCCAGTGAAAGCGACAAGCCATGACACGACAACGGATAACGCTCGGCCAATCTGCGTAACGCTGCGCCATGGGCACCGCCAATGCCGATCCAGTTTTCCGGCGCGACTTCGAGAAAGTCGAAATGACCGGCCGGAGCAGCCAATAGGTCATTCATTAAACCGCGTCGCAAGCCGAGCCCGGCGCTGGCTTTGGCTTTGGCGCAAGAGATGAGGGTGTGCATGGTATCGATCTCAAAGTTATCGGTACGGGCTCACAGTTAACCGTAACCGTGTATCGGCCCTGTGTTGCGCACCGCTGGAAAACCGCAGGACTTGTATCGCCGGCGGGTTTGTACACATTGCGGTACAGCCCCGCCGGTGCGCGTTACGCCAAGTCGTACTTCTCGCGCACAAAATGGCCGATGCCGATGCGATCCAGCACAATCATCGGGCACAGGAACGTCACGCGCACGGTGCCCGGCAAGCGACTGATATCGATGGAGCCGGTAATCGTGGCGCGGTTGAGCACTTCGTCATAAGGCAAGCCGGTGACGGCAGCCGCACGCTGCAAGCCGTTTTCGACCGCAATGTTAAGGTTTTCGCCACTGCCAATGAACGTGATCGGCCCGCTCTGCTCGATCTCGTGCTGGCCCCAGCGCTCCCCCAGCTCGCGGACTTTCTGAAGCTGCCTGGCATTCATCGGCCGAGCCATGGGCGGCAAGTCGTCGAGGTTTTGCAGCAGGATAGGCCCTTCCAGCGTCAGGTTCTTCACCACTTCCACCACCACTTCGGTTTCCCCGGAGCAGTCGGTGGCATGCCCGGCGATCTCGCCATTGCCCTGCTGGGCGTGCATGTCGCCCATGTACACGCCGGCGCCTGGCACTTTGACCGGGCAGATCAACACGCACCCCTCGCGGATCGAGTTGGTGTCCATGTGACCGTCAGTCTTGGCCGCGTGCAATTCTTCGCGGGTCATGCCGAAACGGTGCGGCGCGCCGATCAGGTACTGGCCGAAATCGGCGCAGTTGTGCGAGTCGGGCAAATCACGGGACGGCGTGGTGCCGATGTTGCCGAGGAATGGCCGCATGTGCGCCGCCACTCCGGGAATGTCTGCGCGCGCCAGGGACAGGATCGAATGTTGCGCGGCGAATTCCGGCAACGCCGACATCTCGGCTGCGTTACCGGCCAGTTGATTGGCGACGTCCTGATTGACGGTCAGGCTGACCTGATTCTGCGCATCGAACACGATCACATAGCCATGGCTGAAGCGAAACGCGCTGACCTCTGCGCCACAGGTGTTACAGCGAATCGAATCCTCGCCAATGCCTTCGACATGGCTGGCTGGATGTTCGGTGCCGCACTTGGCGCAGAATTTGGAGACGAACGGATCGCCGTGGTAGCGACCTTCAACGAAGCTCATCACCCCGGACGAAGTGGCCAGCGAGGTGACGCGCATGCGTTTGATCTTGATCGCCACCGCGTCGCCGATTTCCGCACCGGCAATGGCCACCGGTTGCGTCACTTCATGGCCACCCTCGAAGGCCGGCGTGATCATCGGCCCCCAACAGCCCGGCGGTGTACCGGTGATCAAGGTGCCGCCGTCGGCCAGTGGCCCGAGCATCGGCTGGCTTGGGCCGATGATGCCGTTGGTGTAGTGATCGACCCGTAGGCGATGGACCGGCGTGGCATTGAGATTGGTTTCAGGCACAAATGTTGTCATTGTGGTCCCCTTGACCGCATCAGGCGCGGAACAGAGTCAGGAGCGAACGGCCGTCGATGAATGCGGCCAAGGAAGGTGGCCCGCATAGTTCAGCGCAGATTTGTATCTGGTCTGTGTTCGACCATGCGCCTGAGTTATAGGGACTGTATCGAGAGTCCGGTTAGATACAGAGAGATACAAACCTATGGTCAACACCTTGTCGGAGCTGGCTTGCCCGCGAGGTGGCCGGGACACGTTGCACCTTCGGCGGCTGATACACCGCCCTTGTGGGCAAGTCAAATCGTAGAGCTAAGCAGGTGAACTCAGCGCAAAGTCCTGATCATCTCCGTACGCTGGGTGGGGGGCATCGCTCAGTAAGCGTTCTTATCCACCTGATCGATTGGAATAGCGCCTCGACGATACTCGGTGTTGCTCATTGCTGGGGCGCTCTTATACCTATTATCTAGTATCCAATCATGGAAAACTTGGGCCAGTGGAGAGAGCTGCCTGTGTCGCAGGGAAACCAGGTACTCACCCTTATCCGTTTTACCCAGGCCGCCACCGAGCTGTTCCTCACGCAAAGCGCAGTGAGTAAGCAGATGCATGCCTTGGAAGAAAGCCTGGAGATGCCGCTGTTCGAAAGGAAACCGCGTGGTGTCGCGCTGACCACGGCTGGTGAAGAATTGCTCTCAACGGTCGACGTCGTACTTGAGAGGTTGCACCACAGCGTCCGGCTACCGGCGGCGACCAGAATGGAGCATCTTCAGTTGTTTGCGTGGAAGCGAATCGTGCTCTGTCCGGCCCAAAATGGTGATTGCTATGGGCAGGATGCCGTTGATAACTGATGCCGTCGCTACTCCTGTCAGTTGAACCGGCGCTCCGAGAAGGGTGAAGTATAGGAAGGCTTCTCAGTGTAGCGAATTCGCTTCTGTGAACGCACGATCAATGAGCAACGTAGTACTGACGTTTCAGCCAGGACCTCGACGTACGTTTTAACGTACAAGAAAAGCATGGCTGGTAGTAATTTTCAGCAGAACTCGGCGGAACAAAAAAAGAGGCCTAAGCCTCTATTTTCAACGCTTCGTGTAAATATCACGCACAAAAAAACGCCACTCATAGAGTGGCGTTTTTTGTGAATCTTGGAGCGGGAAACGAGACTCGAACTCGCGACCCCGACCTTGGCAAGGTCGTGCTCTACCAACTGAGCTATTCCCGCGTCTTGGTGTGGCGCATTCTATAGATTCCAGAAGCCCCGTCAACCCCTTGATTCAAAAAAGTTTATTTCTTTTCCACGTCGGTCTTCAGATGCGGCCAGGCAGCCCGCAAATACTGGACCATGGACCACAACGTCAGGCCCGCGGATATCAGCAGCAAGGCGTAACCCAGCAGTACCCAGAACGTGAAATCCGACGGATTGGCCAGCAGGATCACCAGCGCCAGCATTTGCGCGGCGGTTTTCCATTTGCCCAGGTTAGACACCGCGACGTGAGCGCGGGCGCCGAGTTCGGCCATCCACTCGCGAAGTGCCGAGACGACAATCTCGCGACCGATGATCACGGCGGCCGGCAGCGTGAGCCACAGGTTACCGTGTTCTTGCACCAGCAATACCAGCGCAACGGCGACCATCAGCTTGTCAGCCACCGGATCAAGAAAAGCCCCGAACGGCGTGCTTTGTTCCAGTCGGCGGGCCAGATACCCGTCCAGCCAGTCTGTGGCAGCGGCAAATGCGAACACCGAGGCGGACGCCAGGTAGCTCCATTGATACGGCAGGTAGAACAGCAAAATGAAGATCGGAATGAGCAGGACGCGTAGTACGGTAATCAGATTAGGGATATTCATCGGCACAACTGGCTACGAGGTGAGGGGGCATTCTACTCGCTGTGCAGATTGGCATAAATCAACTCTGCGAGCTTTTTACTGATCCCGGGTGCTTTGGCGATCTCTTCGATGCTGGCACGAGACAGCTCCTGCAATCCACCAAAATGTTTCAACAAATCGCGGCGACGTGTCGGCCCGACACCGGCAACGCCCTCAAGCGTAGACGTGCGGCGGGTTTTGCCACGACGGGCGCGGTGCCCGGTAATCGCGAAACGGTGAGCTTCGTCGCGTATCTGCTGGATCAAATGCAGCGCGGGGGAATCACCGCGCAAGGTGAATTCGTGGGCAGCATCGTTCAGGTACAGGGTTTCGAAACCGGCCTTGCGCGTGGCGCCCTTGGCGACGCCCAGCAGAATCAGATCAGGCACGGCCAATTCATTGAGCACGTCGCGGGCCATGGACAGCTGTCCCTTGCCACCGTCCACCAGCAAGATGTCCGGCAGCTTGCCCTCCCCGTCCTTCAGTTTGCTGAAGCGTCGGGTCAGGGCCTGATGCATCGCGGCGTAGTCATCGCCCGGGGTGACGCCTTCAATGTTGTAGCGACGGTAGTCGGACTTGATCGGACCTTCGGGGCCGAACACCACACAAGAAGCCACGGTCGCTTCGCCGCTGGAGTGACTGATGTCGTAACACTCCAGGCGCTGTGGCGGTTCGTCCAGGTTCAGCACTTCCGCCAGCGCATCGAAACGTGCAGCAACGTGTTGACGGTTAGCCAGTCGCGCTCCAAGTGCCTGCTCGGCATTGGTGACCGCCAACTGTTGCCAGCGTGCTCGCGTACCACGAACCCTATGACTGATGGTCAATTCGCGACCACGCAGCTCATCAATGGCCGCGATCAGGGTCGGAAAGTCTTCGTGAACCACGTTGACGATCAGTTCGCTCGGCAGGTCGCGCTCGGGACTGCTGATGAAGTACTGGCCGAGAAACGCCGCCATGACTTCAGAAACGTCCTCTTCAATACCCACCTGCGGAAAGAAGTTCTTGCTCCCCAACACCCGCCCGCCCCGCACACTGATCAAATGGACGCAGGCACCACCCGGATTGACGAACGCGGCGATCACGTCGACGTCGCCCGTCCCGCCTTCCATGCTTTGCTGGTCCTGGACCCGGCGCAGTAATGAAATCTGATCCCGCAGCTCAGCCGCACGCTCAAACTCGAGGTTGATCGCCGCCTCTTCCATGGCTGCGGACAACTCGTCCGTCAGCGCATTGCTGCGCCCCTCAAGGAACATTACCGAGTGCCGGACGTCTTCGGCATACACCTCGGGCTCCACCAATCCGACACAGGGCGCCTTGCAACGTTTGATCTGGTATTGCAGACAAGGACGCGTACGGTTCTTGTAATAGCTGTCTTCGCACTGGCGAACGAAAAACGTCTTCTGCAGCAGGCTCAGGCTTTCACGAATGGCGCCGGCGCTGGGATAAGGGCCGAAATACTTGCCCTTGGCCTTTTTTGCACCGCGGTGGATGCTCAAGCGAGGGAACTGGCCATCCGAGAGAAAGACATAAGGGTAGGATTTATCGTCGCGCAGCAGGATGTTGTAGGGCGGACGCCATTCCTTGATCAGCGTCTGCTCAAGCAACAAGGCTTCGGTTTCATTGGCCGTAATCGTCGTTTCGACCTGAGCGATACGCGCGACCAGCGCCGCGGTCTTGGGTGCAAGACCGGATTTTCGGAAGTAACTCGACAGGCGATTCTTGAGGTTCTTGGCCTTGCCGACGTAGAGCAGGCGTGCTTCGCTGTCGAACATGCGATACACACCGGGACGCCCACTGACCGTCGACAGAAAGGCGCTTGGATCGAAGACTTCAGTCATTTTCAGAGGCTGGCATCGACCATGCCGTGACGAACCGCCAACAGCGTCAACTCGACATCGCTGCTGATCGAAAGCTTCTCGAAAATGCGGTAACGGTAAGTGTTGACGGTTTTTGGCGACAGACACAGCTTGTCGGAAATGATCTGGACCTTCTGACAGCCGACAATCATCAGCGCGATCTGGATTTCCCGCTCCGACAAGGCATCGAAAGGTGAATCATTGGTCGGCTGGAAGGATTTGATCGCCAGTTGTTGCGCGATCTGCGGGCTGATGTAGCGCTGCCCGGCAAACACCAGGCGGATGGCCTGGACCATTTCCGGCAACCCGGCGCCCTTGGTCAGATAGCCCGCGGCACCGGCCTGCAACAACCGGGTCGGAAACGGATCTTCTTCGCACACGGTGACCGCGACGACTTTGATATCCGGGTGACTGCGCAATAATTTGCGCGTGGCTTCAAGACCGCCGATACCGGGCATCTTGACGTCCATCAGGACCACATCGGGTTTCAACTCACGCGCCTTGAGCAGGGATTCTTCGCCTGACTCAGCCTGGCCGACTACTTGCAGGCCATCGATGTCAGCCAGCATTCGTGTAATGCCTGTACGAACGAGATCATGGTCATCGACTACTAGCACCCTAATCAAGCAGACACCTCGCGATATGGTCTTATTGGGTTGCCGACACCTTAGCAAAAAGCAACTGGCAGACCTAGCGGCAAGCGTCATATAAAAAGTTTCAATACATCTTGAAAGGCTTGCCGTATGCGTGTTTCAGCCAGGCGAGGCGTTGATATCACGCTGCATTCTCAGGAAACACTCGTCCGTGCCGACTACCTTGAGGCCCTTTCTCGCATACAACGCTTGCGCAGGATTATTTTCAAAAACCGTCAAGCGCAATGCCGGACGCCGCTCCTTGCACGCCATGGCGAATACCTGATCAATCGTCCAGGAACCGGCGCCCTGCCCTCGAAACGCTTCAATGACATGCAACTCGCGGATGTACAGGGCTTTGGCGTCACGACTCAGACTGACGAAGCCTAGCAAGGTCTCATTGCGCACAATCAACCAGTTTTCGCGCCCTGCCCAGCCAACATCAAAACCTTCGTCCTGCCACAGCAGATCGTGCTGAATGTAATAGCGCAGCATGTTTTTGCGGGTCAGTTCACGAGCGAAGGCGAGGTCCCGGTGCGTCGCCGGGCGTAATTCGAATGCCATCAAGCCTCCTCGACAGTCACTATTTGCCCCTGCCAACCCTCAGCATCGCGGCGAGCCACGACCATCAGGTTGCCTGTACCCGGCGCGGCCGCAATCAGCGAACCGTCCGACGCCCAGATCGCGCTGCGTCCTGCCGATTCCCAGCCCCCCGTCGCACCGCCATGGTTGGCCATCAGGACCGCCATCGAATGATGGCTGGCGTAGCCTTGTAACAAAGCGGTATCCGGGGCGTAGCCGTTTTCCGTGATCAGCACGCCCGCCGCATAGAGACCGGCACCTTGCTGCGCCGCCGCGGCGGCATGACTGGGATGAGAGAAATCCGCGCACACCGCCAACGCGACCGTATCGGCACCTACGGTCAGGGTCGGACCGCCGGTTCCCGGTGCAAATGCCACCTCCTCGCCTGGATGCAGATGTTGCTTGCTGTAGATCCCGAGCGATCCATCAGCGCCCAACACCAGCGCGCCAATCAATACGGGCGAATCCTCCGACAGGCGAATCGGCATCCCGACGACAGCCGTCACACCGACTTCCCGAGCGAGATCCCGTAACGGTTGCAGAACCCTGGCGTCTGGCGCAATGGCCAATTCAGCCGCAAGTCCACGCTCGTACCCGGTCAGGGACAACTCCGGGAACACCAGCAATTGCACGCCCTGCTCAGCAGCCACCTGCATGAAGCGCTGGTGCCACACAATGTTTGCAGCAAGGTCACCGGCGATGGAGACCGATTGAGCAGCGGCGATGATCAGTGGCGTCATGGTTCGTCCTTGCGAGGTTGTACATAAGCGAAGCACAAAGTGTGTCACAACCGGCGACGCACTCAAGCGATAGAAAATGCCTGCGGTGATCGATAGCATTTTCTGATTGAATCCACGTACCGGCCTCTAGTAAGCTCGGCGCACTCATCGGAGACAAACCATGTTCAACACCCTCTCACAGCTTCGTACCGTCAGCGCCCTGCGCTCGGTGGCGGCTGCCCGGGTGAATGACGTTTGTGCTCCGGTCAGCTTTTATTTTGGGTATTGGTTTAGCCACTGGCGCGCCTGATACCCACACGGCGCCCACTTTAAACGGGTCGCCACCAGAGATTTCTCAACCCCCGGTCGGCTTCCCGACCGGGGGTTTTGTTTTTTCAGCCCCGCACATTTTTAGCGACACACCAGACAACCAGAGGATTCAACAATGAACTACGCCACTTATTACCGTTACGACAGTTTTTCCGCCTGGCGATTTAGCAGCCTCCGCTCGGGACAGCCTGCCGCCTCCGATCGGTCACCCACAGGTGGCAAGCACACACACGCAGCCAATCCGACCAATTGTCGAACACCCCAGTAGGGCCGAGCGCGCGGGAACGAACCCGCCGCCAGCCCAGGAAGCCCGAATATGAACTCGTCCGTCTCTGCTCTGCCGCTGTCCACCTTGAGCCCTGCCAATGAAGCGCTGACCCTGCGTCTGCCCAGCTCATTGCAACTCAAACAGCAACTGCCTCTCAGCAACGCCCTGACCCAGCAAGTCGCCGCCCACCGCCAAGCGGTTCGCGCGATCCTCAATGGTGAAGATTCCCGTCTGCTGGTCATCGTCGGTCCCTGCTCGATTCACGATCCTCAGTCCGCCCTCGAATACGCCGGCAACCTCGCCCGCCTCGCCGCCGACGTCAGCGATGAAATGCTGCTGGTGATGCGCGCCTACGTCGAAAAACCCCGCACCACCGTTGGCTGGAAAGGCCTGGCCTACGATCCTCATCTGGATGGCAGCGATGACATGGCCGGCGGTTTGACGTTGTCCCGCGAGTTGATGCGCGAAATGCTCCGCCTGGGATTGCCGATTGCCACCGAACTGCTGCAACCGATGGCTGCCGGCTACTTCGACGATCTGTTGAGCTGGGTTGCCATTGGCGCTCGCACCACCGAATCGCAGATTCACCGTGAAATGGCCAGTGGCCTGAGCATGCCGGTCGGCTTCAAGAACGGCACCGATGGCGGTGTCGGTGTGGCCAGCGACGCCATGCGCTCTGCCGCTCACCCGCATCGCCATTTCGGTGTCGACAGCCAGGGTCACCCGGCAATCATTCAGACACCGGGCAACCCCGACACCCACCTGGTACTGCGTGGCGGACACCGCGGGCCGAACTACGACCGCGACAGCGTCGCCCGGGTGAACAGCGACTTGATCAAACTGAAGATCCCGGCCCGGATCATGGTCGACTGCAGCCATGCCAACAGCGGCAAAGACCCGTTGCGTCAGCCGGCGGTGTTTAACGATGTGCTTGAACAGCGCCTGCAAGGCGATCGATCACTGATCGGCATGATGATCGAGAGTCACCTGTTCGAAGGCTGCCAATCGCTGGGCCCGTCCATGCGTTACGGCGTGTCAGTCACGGACGGTTGCCTTGGCTGGAGCGCAACAGAACTGTTGCTGCGCCAGGCAACCGATCGGCTCAGGGCTCGGAACAGGGATCAACAATCGGCGTGAGCCACACACCCAACGTCCAGCCCTCACATTGAGGGCCGGACGTCGGAATCGAGACACGACTCACAGGCAAAGGGTGTTGCCGAAGTAGGCCATTGCTGAAACATCCTCTGTTACAGATCAAAAGATGTCCAAATATTCCGAACGAGACCTCATCCACTTTCGAACTTTCGTACATTTTCTATTCCGTTTTCATCAGGTTACAGCGGCTTCTTCATACAACGCCGAACAGCGGGTGTGCATTAGAGTGAGCCCATCAACACACCTCTGAACGACTGCGAAAAAGGAAAGAACATGCTACGGAATGCAACTACTCAGTATCCGATGCTGTTGGTCCACGGGCTGTTCGGCTTCGACCGCATCGGCAAGATCGAACTCTTTCATGACGTCAAGCAGGCACTTCGATGTGCAGGCGCAAGAGTGTTTATCCCGCACTTGTCGGCTACCCATAGCAATGAAGTCCGCGGCGACCAACTTCTGGCGCAGATCGAACGCGTACTGGAGGGAACCGGTGCGAACAAAGTCAACCTGATCGGCCACAGCCAGGGCGCACTCGCTGCACGTTATGCGGCGGCGGCAGCGCCGCAAATAATTGCTTCGGTAACCTCCGTCAGCGGACCGAATCACGGTTCGGAACTGGCCGACTTCTTGCGCAAGGCGCTGACGCCCGGGCGCCTGCCGGAACACGTTGCCTCGACGGTTGCAACGTTGTTTGCAGACTTTCTATCGTTGCTCAGCGGCCACAGTCACCTGCCGCAGAACGCCATCGCCGCGCTGAATGCCCTGACCACCGAAGGCGTGGGCGCGTTCAACGACAAATACCCCCAGGGATTGCCGAAAACCTGGGGTGGCAAGGGCCGCGAACTGGTCGACGGTGTACGTTATTACTCCTGGAGCGGCACCCTGCAGGGCGACATCCTCGACAAAGGGCTTGATGCGCTGAGCCCACTGCACGGGTTCCTCCGCGCCTTTTCCCACTACTTCACCACCGAACCCGAGCAGAACGATGGCCTGGTTGGCCGCTACAGCTCCCACTTGGGCAAAGTCATCCGGTCCGACTACCCGCTGGATCATCTGGACAGCCTCAGCCAGACCGCCGGTCCGTTGCACAAGGGCATCGACCCGACTGTCTTGTATGTGCAGCATGCAGAGCGTCTGAGAAATGCCGGCTTATAAAGGAACACCGTGTCGGTCTGCATAATCTGGACGGAACTTTGAGAAGAAATAGACCACTGAATCCGGTAGGCTCCGCACTTTACTGAACATTGAAAGGAGTATTTCACCATGGCTAAAGCCACTGCCCGTCACATCCTCGTTGCCAGCGAAGCCAAGTGCAACGAATTGAAAGCTCAAATCGAAGGCGGCGCTGATTTCGCCGAAGTCGCCAAAGCCAACTCCACTTGCCCATCCAGCCGCCAGGGCGGTGATCTGGGTTCGTTCGGTCCAGGCCAGATGGTCAAGGAATTCGACGCCGTGGTATTCAGCGCACCGATCAACGTGGTGCAAGGCCCGGTCAAGACCCAGTTCGGTTACCACCTGCTGGAAGTGACCAGCCGCCAGGACTGATCAGCCTTTAAGTTTCTGCATAACGGCCCGCCTTCTGGTGGGCCGTTGTGTTTGGGATACGTGATACGGGTGGCGAGGGACGCGCCGCTAGCGTACAAATTGCGGTTACTGACCACCCGGCTCTAAGGCTGACAATGCGACTGGCGTTCCCTACTTTATTGTTCACGGCCGTGGCTCTGTTGTTGAGCGTCACCGGCGTGACCGCAGCACCGCAACATGCGTTGACCGTGTACGGTGAACCGGCAAAGTATCCTGCCGGCTTTAGTCATTTTGCCTACACAAACCCGCAAGCCCCCAAGGGCGGCACAATGCGCCGCTCGGCCGTCGAAATCGGTCATTTCGATCATATGTTGCCCTACATCGATAAAGGCATTGGCGTCACACAGGTCGACGGCCTGCTTTACTCGCCCCTTGCCCAGCGTTCGCTGGACGAGCCTTACACCGTGTACGGCCTGGTGGCTCAGAAGATGGAGCGCTCGGATGACGGTTTGTCCCTGCGCTTCTACCTCAACCCCAAGGCCCGTTTCGCCGACGGCAAACCGATCACGGCCGAAGATGTGCGCTACACCTTTGACCTGTTGATGACCCAGGGCAGCCTGCGTTATCGCACCCAATTTGCCGACGTCAAAGGCGTCGAAGTGGAATCACCGCTAACGGTTCGGTTCGACTTTAAAAGCAATGAAAACCGTACCCTCCCCCTTGATATCGCGACCTTGCCGGTGTTTCCCGAGCATTGGTGGAAGACTCGTGACTTCGCCAATGGCGGCGGTTACGAGCCACCGTTGGGCAGCGGCCCCTACAGGGTAGGCAAGGTCGACTCCGGTCGCAGCATCACCTTCAAGCGCAATGCCGATTGGTGGGGCAAGGATCTACCGGTCAGCCGCGGCCTCTACAATTTCGATCATTTCAGCATCGAGTACTTCGGCGATACCGACGTCGCCCGCCAGGTACTGCGCGGCGGTGCCTACGACTACAACCGGGAATTCTCCGCCACCGCTTACTCCATCGGCTACGAAGGCCCGGCCCTCAGTGACGGGCGTCTGCAAAAGGCGCACCTGGCAACCCAAGCCCCGCAACCGGCCCAGGGCTTTGTGTTCAACTTGCAAAACCCGCTGTTCCAGGACCGTCGAGTGCGTCAGGCGCTGGCCATGCTCTGGGATTTCGAGTGGAGCAACCGGCAGATGATGCGCGACATGTACATCCGCCAGCAGAGTTACTTTTCCAACACCGACCTCGCCGCCCGACACCTGCCGGACGCCGGCGAACTGGCGATTCTCGAACCGCTGCGCGGGCAGGTCCCCGACGAGGTGTTCAGCCAGGTTTTCCAGGCTCCGAAAACCGATGGCAGTGGCGTGATACGCGACAAACAATTGCAGGCACTCGATTTGCTCGGACAGGCTGGCTGGAAACCCGATGGCGATCGACTGGTCAACGCCGAAGGCCAGTCTTTGAGTTTCACTTTCCTGGTCAGCCAGAACGGCATGGACCGATTGCTGTTGCCGTATAAACGCACCCTGAAACAGATCGGCATCGACATGAACATTCGCCGCATCGACTCCTCCCAGTACGTGAATCGCCTGATGAGCCGCGACTACGACATGATTGTCACCGGCTACCCGGTCACGACGTCGCCCGGGGGTGAACTGCTCAATTACTTCGGCTCGGTCTCGGCCAACGACCCTGGCGCCAATAACTACATGGTGTTGAAAAATCCAGCGGTCGACACATTGATCGCCGGACTGATTCGCGCCACCACCCAACCCGAAATGCTGCGCTACGCCCACGCGCTGGACCGGGTGCTGCAATGGAATTACTACTGGATTCCCAACTATTACCCGCCGGGCAGCTCCACCGTGTGGTGGAATCGTTTCGGCAGGCCCAACGAGCAAGCCAGCAATGACGAAGCCATCGAGAGCTGGTGGGAAATCAGCACCACGCCGCTGACCAATCAACAGATGACCGCTGAGCAAATCAGCCGTGGCAGACCCGGAGGGCCGCACTGATGTGGGCTTACATACTGCGGCGTCTGCTGCTGATCATTCCGACGCTGGTGATCATTCTTCTGGTCAACTTCATCATCGTCCAGGCCGCGCCGGGCGGCCCGGTGGAACAGGCCATCGCGCAGTTGCAAGGCATCGGCGGCGCGGGTGTCGGCGGCGGTTCCGGCGAACGCATGTCCGGCACCTCCCGATCCAGTCGCGGCCTCGACCCGCAACTGATCAAGGACATCGAAAAGCAATACGGCTTCGACAAGCCGGCGCACGAGCGCCTGTGGCTGATGCTCACCAGTTACGCGCGCCTGGACTTCGGCAAGAGCTTTTTCCGTGGGGTGACCGTCACCGACCTGATCCTGGAAAAAATGCCGGTGACCATTTCCCTCGGGCTCTGGGCAACGCTGATCACCTACCTGGTGTCGATCCCTCTGGGTATCCGCAAGGCCGTGCACCACGGCAGCCATTTCGATATCTGGAGCAGCACCGCGATCGTCATCGGCTACGCCATGCCGGCGTTCCTGTTCGCCATGTTCCTGATCGTGGTCTTCGCCGGCGGCACTTCGCTGAACTGGTTCCCGGTGCGCGGGCTGGTCTCGGACAACTTCGAATCGCTGTCGACCGTGGGCAAAATCGCCGATTACTTCTGGCACCTGGTCTTGCCGGTGACAGCGCTGGTGGTCGGCGGGTTCGCCACGCTGACCATTTTGACCAAGAACTCCTTTCTCAATGAAATCACGCGCCAGTACGTGGTCACCGCCCGGGCCAAAGGTCTGAGTGAACGCCAAGTGCTTTACGGTCACGTGTTTCGCAACGCCATGCTGCTGGTGGTCTCGGGGATTCCCCAAGCGTTCATCAGCGTATTTTTCGCCGGCTCCCTGCTGATCGAAGTGATTTTCTCCCTCGACGGCTTGGGTCGCATGAGTTACGAAGCCGCGGTTTCCCGGGACTATCCGGTGGTATTCGGTTCGCTGTTCATCTTCACGCTGTTCGGTCTCTTGATAAAACTGGTCGGCGACCTGTGCTACACCCTCGTCGACCCGCGTATCGACTTCGCCGCGAGGAACGCCTGATGTTCAAGCTCTCGCCGTTAGGACGTCGTCGTTTCGAACGCTTCAAGAAAAACCGGCGCGGCTGGTGGTCGCTGTGGCTGTTTGTCGGCCTGTTCCTGTTGACCCTTGGTGGCGAGCTGATCGCCAACGACAAACCGCTGATCGTCAGCTACCAGGGCTCACTCTACTTCCCGGTTCTGAAGCGTCATACCGAGCAGGAGTTTGGCGGACAGCTGCCGTTCCAGGCCGACTACCGCAGTGACTATGTACAGAAGCTGATTCACCAGGGCGATGGCTGGATGTTGTTCCCGCCAATCCCCTTCAGCGACGACACGCCGAACTATGACCTCAATCAACCCGCGCCCAGCCCTCCGACGAAGGTCAACTGGCTGGGCACCGACGACCAGGCGCGGGACGTGTTGGCCCGAGTGATTTTCGGTGCGCGGGTGTCAATCCTGTTTGCCTTGATGCTGACCTTTGTCAGCGCACTGATCGGCATCGCTGCCGGCGCCCTGCAAGGCTATTACGGCGGCTGGGTCGACCTGATCGGTCAACGGTTGCTGGAGGTTTGGTCGGGACTGCCGGTGCTGTACCTGCTGATCATCCTGTCGGGTTTTGTCGAGCCCAATTTCTGGTGGCTGCTGGGGATCATGGCGCTGTTTTCCTGGCTGGCCCTGGTGGATGTGGTGCGCGCCGAGTTTCTCCGGGGACGCAATCTGGAATACGTCAAAGCCGCCCGGGCGTTGGGCCTGACCGACCGTAAAGTCATCGTCCGGCACATCCTGCCTAACGCAATGAACGCGACCCTGAGTTACCTGCCGTTCATTCTGACCGGGGCGATCTCGACCCTCACAGCGCTGGACTTCCTCGGTTTCGGCATGCCTGCCGGCAGTGCATCGCTGGGCGAGTTGATCGGTCAGGGCAAACAGAATCTGCAAGCGCCGTGGCTGGGTTTGACGGCGTTTTTTACCCTGGCGCTGATTCTTTCTTTACTGGTGTTTATCGGGGAGGCGTTACGTGACGCTTTCGATCCACGATCATGAAGCGGACGGCTGATATGAGTAACAACCTGATCGAAATCCGTGACCTTAATGTGGCCTTCAGCGGCCAGACCGTGGTGCGCAATCTGTGCCTGGACATCCGCCCCGGTGAATGCCTGGCGCTGGTGGGCGAGTCGGGCTGCGGCAAGTCGGTGACCGCTCACTCGATCCTGCAACTGCTGCCCGAGACCGGTACCGAAACCACCGGCAGTATTCGCTACCGTGGCCAGGAGCTGGTCGGCGCATCGGCCAAGGTGTTGCGAGAACTGCGGGGTGACCGCATCGCGATGATCTTCCAGGAGCCCATGACTTCGCTCAATCCGCTGCACAGCATCGAAAAGCAGATCGGCGAAACCCTGCTGCTGCACAAGGGCCTGGCCGGTAAAGCGGCGCAAGCGCGGATACTTGAGTTGCTGCATCTGGTCGGCATTCAGAAGCCCCAAGAGCGGCTCAAGGCCTATCCCCATCAACTGTCCGGCGGCCAACGGCAACGGGTGATGATCGCCATGGCCCTGGCCTGCGAACCGGAGCTGCTGATCGCCGACGAGCCGACCACAGCGTTGGACGTGACAGTGCAGCGCAAGATCCTGCTGCTGCTCAAATCCCTGCAACAGCGTCTCGGCATGTCGCTGCTGCTGATCAGCCACGACCTCAATCTGGTGCGCAGCATTGCCCAACGGGTCTGCGTGATGAAGGCCGGGGAAATCGTCGAGCAGGCACCTTGCGAAACACTGTTTACCGAACCGAAACATCCTTACAGCTGCGTGTTGCTGAATGCCGAACCGGAAGGTGAAGCGTTGCCCCGGGACGAGCGCGAGAACGTGCTTGAGGTCGATGACTTGCGGGTGCGGTTCGTCGTCGGTGGCGGGCTGTTTCAGCGCAAGACCTACCTGAAGGCCGTGGACGGCATCAGCCTCAACATTCAGCGCGGCAAGACGCTGGGCATTGTCGGCGAGTCCGGTTCCGGCAAGTCGACGTTGGGTCAGGCGATCCTGCGCTTGCTCGATTCCGAAGGCAGCATCCGCTTTCAAGGTGAAGCGCTGGATGGCCTGACGCAAAAACAGCTGCGGCCGTGGCGCAAGAAAATGCAGGTGGTGTTCCAGGACCCGTTCGGCAGCCTCAGCCCGCGGATGTCCGTGGCGCAGATCATCAGTGAAGGCCTTGAGGTGCATAGCCAGTTGACGGCTGACGAATGCAAGGCCGAAGTGATTCGGGCACTGGAGGAAGTCGGCCTCGACCCGCAAAGCCGTCATCGCTACCCGCATGAGTTTTCCGGCGGCCAACGCCAACGCATCGCCATCGCCCGGGCGCTGGTGCTGAAACCGGCGCTGATCCTGCTGGACGAACCGACCTCGGCACTGGATCGCACGGTGCAAAAACAAGTGGTCGCCCTGCTCCGCCAACTTCAGGAAAAACATGGCCTGACCTACCTGTTCATCAGCCACGACCTGGCGGTGGTGCGCGCCCTGGCGCATGACATGATCGTGATCAGGGACGGCAAAGTGGTGGAAAGCGGTGCCAGCCATGACGTGTTCGAATCGCCGCAGCATCCGTATACCAAGGAGCTGTTGGCGGCGGCGCATCCTGAGGCCATCCGATGAACACCACCGAAAGCCTCAAGGACTACCAGCGCGTTCGCCTTCTGGCCATCCGTTCGTTGTTCGAGATCATCGAGCAGTCCAGCGAAGGCACGGTGATTGTCGACCGCGATGCGAACATTGTCTGGATGAACGAGCGCTATGCCCGGCGCTTTGGCCTGGAATCGGCGGAAGTGGCGATCGGCAAGGCCTGCGAAAGCGTGATCCCCGGCAGTCTGTTGCGCGAGGTGGTGCGCACCGGTCGGCCGATCCTGCTCGATATGCAGGACACCCCCAAAGAACCGCTGGTGGTGATGCGCCTGCCGATTCATGACGACGCCGGCGTGGTGATCGGCGCCATCGGGTTTGCGCTGTTCGATGAATTGCGCAGCCTCTCGCCGATGCTCAAGCGCTACATGAGCATGCAGGAAGAACTGGCCTCCACCCGCTCGCTGCTGCGGGCGCGGCAAACCAAGTACAACTTCGCGCACTTTATCGGCACCAGCGCCGCCAGCCTCGAAGTCAAGCGCCGTGCTCGACGCAGCGCCAGCGCCGAGTCGCCTGTGTTGCTGCTGGGTGAAACCGGCACTGGCAAAGAGTTGCTGGCTCAAGCGATCCACGGCGCTTCGCCGCGTGCGCATAAAGCCTTTGTCAGCATCAACAGCGCGGCGATTCCCGAATCGTTGCTGGAAGCGGAATTCTTCGGCACCGCGCCCGGCGCGTTTACCGGTGCCGATCGCAAAGGCCGTGCCGGCAAGTTACAGATCGCCCAGGGCGGCACCCTGTTTCTCGATGAAATCGGCGACATGCCGCTGCCCCTGCAAAGCAAACTGCTGCGGGTACTGCAGGAGAAAGAATTCGAGCCGGTGGGGTCCAACGAAGTGATCCAGAGCGATGTGCGAGTAATTGCCGCGACCTCCACGGATCTGGAAGCGGCGATCAAACGCGGCGAGTTTCGCGCCGATCTGTATTACCGCCTCAACGTGCTGCCAATCCAGGTCCCGCCGCTGCGTGATCGACTCGATGACCTGCCGGCCCTCAGTGAAGCGATTCTGGAGGAGCTGCGCAGTCAGCACGAATTGAACCGCGAAGCCCTGGAGTTGCTGGGTCAACATGCCTGGCCGGGGAACATTCGCGAGCTGCGCAACGTGCTGGAGCGGGCAGCGCTGCTCAGTGATGACTTGATGCTGAATGCCGCGGATATCCGCGCGGCGATTGGTACGTTCACACCGGTCGCGCGCGTGGCGCCTGTCACGATTGAGCCGGTTGCGCAAGAGACGTTCAGTGCGGCGCGAGAGCGGTTTGATCGGCAGTTGATTGAAGCGGCCCTCGCGCAATGCGGCGGGAAGGTGGTTGAAGCGGCGGCGCGGTTGGGGTTGGGGCGGTCGACGTTGTACAAGAAGATGGTGGCATTGGGGATTGCGGAGTCTCTATAACGAGACACAAATCTCCATCTATAGAAAGACCTTCGCGAGCAGGCTCGCTCCCACATTTACCGCGTTCTTGCGCGCAACTCGGTCAACCTGTGGGAGCCAGCCTGCTCGCGAAGAGGCCTTCAAAATCGACACACGTCTCCGATTAGAGACAACAACTTCAAGCGCGCCATGAAAACCTGAAAAAAATCCATATATTTCAATGCCTTAACCATCTGGCACGAAACTCGCTAAAGCCCTCTCCCACAACAGTTCCACCCTACAAAAATAACAATCCAGGAGACACACCATGAGTGTGATCATTGCCTTGGCAGCCCTCACGCTGCTAATGCTCGCGGCCTACCGTGGCTACAGCGTTATCCTCTTTGCCCCGATTGCCGCCCTCGGCGCCGTGCTGCTCACCGACCCTTCCGCCGTCGCCCCCGCCTTCACCGGGGTGTTCATGGAGAAAATGGTCGGTTTCATCAAACTGTATTTCCCGGTGTTCCTGCTCGGTGCAGTGTTCGGCAAGCTGATCGAGTTGTCGGGCTTCTCCCGCTCCATCGTCGCTGCGGCGATTCGCCTGCTCGGCACCCGTCAGGCGATGCTGGTGATCGTGCTGGTCTGCGCCCTGCTGACTTACGGCGGCGTGTCGCTGTTCGTGGTGGTGTTCGCGGTCTACCCGTTTGCTGCCGAAATGTTCCGCCAGAGCAATATTCCCAAGCGCCTGATCCCGGCGACCATCGCCCTCGGCGCGTTCTCTTTCACCATGGACGCCCTGCCCGGCACCCCGCAGATCCAGAACATCATCCCCAGCACTTTCTTCAACACCACCGCCTGGGCCGCGCCCTGGCTGGGCCTGATCGGCTCGATCTTCGTGGTCTGCGCCGGCATGCTGTTTCTGCAACGCCAGCGCAACAAGGCCCAGCGCACAGGTGAAGGTTATGGCACCGAACTGCGCAACGAGCCGGAAACCGCTGCCGACATCAAACTGCCTAATCCGTGGATTGCTGTGTCGCCGCTGCTGGCGGTGGGCATCATGAACCTGCTGTTTACCCAGTGGATTCCACAATGGTACGGCAAGACCCACAGCCTCGCGCTGCCGGGCATGGCCGCGCCGGTGACCACTGAAATTGCCAAGCTGACGGCGATCTGGGCCGTTCAGGCAGCCTTGCTGGTCGGCATCCTTATGGTGCTGGTGTTCGGCTTCCAGGCGATTCGCGGCAAGTTGGCCGAAGGCAGTCGAAGTGCGGTCAGCGGTTCGTTGCTGGCGGCGATGAACACCGCGTCGGAATATGGATTCGGCGCAGTGATCGCCTCGTTGCCAGGCTTCCTGGTGCTGGCTGACTGGCTCAAAAGCATTCCCAACCCGCTGGTCAACGAAGCGATCACCGTGACCCTGCTGGCCGGCATCACCGGTTCTGCGTCGGGCGGCATGAGCATTGCGCTGGCGGCCATGGCCAATGACTTCATCGCAGCGGCCCACGCCGCCAACATCCCCCTGGAAGTGCTGCACCGGGTGGCGGCGATGGCCAGTGGCGGCATGGACACCCTGCCGCATAACGGCGCGGTGATTACCTTGCTGGCGGTCACCGGCCTGACCCATCGCGAAGCCTACAAAGACATTTTCTGTATTACGCTGATCAAGACCCTGGCAGTTTTTGTGGTGATCGGTGTTTTCTACGCCACTGGCATTGTGTGAGGTATTCATGACAACTCTTTCGGGCAAGACTGCACTGGTCACCGGGTCCACCAGCGGCATCGGCTTAGGGATAGCCCTCAGCCTGGCCAAGGCTGGCGCCAATCTGATCCTCAACGGTTTCGGTGATGCATCCAAGGTGATTGCCGAGGTCGAACAATTCGGCGGCAAGGTCGGCCATCACCCGGCCGACGTTAGCAACCCTGAGCAGATCGCCGACATGATCGCCTACGCCGAGCGTGAGTTCGGCGGCGTGGACATCCTGGTCAACAATGCCGGCATCCAGCACGTGGCGCCGCTGGAAGAGTTCCCGGTGGAGCGCTGGGATTCGATCATTGCGATCAACCTGTCGTCGGTATTCCACAGCTCCCGTTTGAGCCTGCCAGGCATGCGCGCCAAAGGCTGGGGACGGATCATCAATATCGCTTCGGTGCACGGCCAGGTCGGGTCGGTGGGCAAGGCAGCCTACGTGGCAGCCAAGCATGGGGTGATCGGTTTGACCAAAGTGGTCGGGCTGGAAACGGCCACCACCAATGTCACCTGCAACGCCATCTGCCCGGGTTGGGTGCTGACGCCTCTGGTGCAAAAACAGATTGATGACCGCATCGCCAAAGGCATCGACCCGCAACAGGCGCAGCATGATTTGCTGGCCGAGAAGCAGCCTTCCCTGGAGTTTGTAACGCCGCCACAATTGGGCGAACTGGTGCTGTTCTTGTGCAGCGAGGCCGGTAGCCAGGTGCGTGGCGCGGCGTGGAATATTGATGGTGGGTGGTTGGCGCAATAACCAACCGGACCCTGATCGTTCCCACGCTCTGCGTGGGAATGCAGCCCGGGACGCTCTGCGTCCCAAGAGCCGAACGCGGAGCGTCCGCTGAGGCATTCCCACGCAGAGCGTGGGAACGATCTGAACGAGAGAGCAACAAGAAGAGGCAAGCCATGTCCGACATCCTCTGGCAACCCAGCGCCAAGCGCATCGGCAAGACCCGCATGGAGGCCTTTCGGCGCTTCATCAATCAGCGACACAACCTCCACGTCGACGACTACCCTGCCCTGCATCAATGGTCCATCGATCAGCGTGAAGCGTTCTGGCAGGCCATCGTCGATTTCTTCGACATCCGTTTCCACGATCAACCGGACGCAGTACTGGTCGAGGGCACGCAAATGCCCAGCGCCCAATGGTTTCCCGGCGCCACCCTGAACTTCGCCGAACACCTGATGCGCCGTCGCGACGATGGCGTGGCGGTCATTGCCATCGGCGAAAACGGCCAGCGTGAACACCTGACCTGGGCCGAACTGGCGGAGCATGTCGCCGGTTTCCAAAACAGCTTGATCGCCGCTGGCGTCGTCATTGGCGATCGAGTGGCCGCCTGCATGCCGAACACCTGGCAAACCCTGGTGGCCATGCTCGCCACCACCAGCCTGGGGGCAATCTGGTCTTGCTCTTCGCCGGATTTCGGCACCCAAGGGGTGATCGATCGCTTCGGCCAGATCGAACCGAAAGTGCTGCTCACCTGCGCCGGGTACCGCTATGCCGGCAAGGACATCGACCAGACCGCCAAGGTCAATGAAATCCTCGAGCGCTTGCCGTCCTTGCAGCAGTTGATTGTCGTGCCTTACGCCCGGCCGCAAGCGCGCATCGAACACTTCCACACCACGGCCAACGTGACGCTCTGGGATGACTTCTACGACGTGGGCGGCGAGCCGGAATTCGTCCCCGTGCCGTTCGCGCATCCGCTGTACATCCTCTACTCCAGCGGCACCACCGGCGTGCCGAAATGCATCATTCACAGCACCGGCGGCGTGTTGCTGCAACACGTCAAGGAACACGGATTGCATTGCGACCTCGGCCCCGGCGACCGGTTGTTCTACTACACCACCTGCGGCTGGATGATGTGGAACTGGCTGGTCTCGGCGCTGGCCGTGGACAGCACGGTGGTGCTGTACGACGGCTCACCATTTCATCCGGACCCGGAGCGCCTGATCGACCTGATCGACGACGAACGCATCAGTGTCTTCGGCACCAGCCCCAAGTACCTGGCAACCCTGGAAAGCAGCGGCATCAAACCTCGCGAAAGCCATGACCTGAGCAGCCTCAAAACCCTGCTGTGCACCGGCTCCGCGTTATCGCCGCAAAGTTACGACTACGTCTACCGCGACTTCAAGCCCGACCTGTGCCTGGCCTCGATGTCCGGTGGCACCGACATCGTCTCGTGTTTTGTGAACGGTAATCCGTTGCAACCGGTACGCCGTGGCGAGATACAAGGCAAAAGCCTGGGCATGGCGGTGGAAGTCTGGAACGACAATGGCCAGCCGGTAGTCGGCGAAAAAGGTGAGCTGGTGTGTACCCGGCACTTCCCGGCCATCCCCATCGGGTTCTGGAATGACCCTCGGCAGGAAAAGCTCCGCGCTTCGTATTTCAGTCAGTTCCCCGGTGTCTGGGCCCAAGGCGATTACGCAGAACAATTGCCCCACGGCGGGATGATGATCCACGGACGCTCCGACGCTGTGCTCAACCCCGGCGGCGTGCGCATCGGAACCGCGGAAATCTACCGTCAGGTGGAGAAAGTGCCACAGGTCCTGGACAGCGTGGCCATCGGTCAGCAGTGGCAGGATGACGTGCGGGTGGTGCTGTTCGTGCGGTTGCGCGAGGGCGTCAAACTGGACGAAGCGCTGCAACAACAGATTCGCCAGGTCATCCGCGCCAACACCACACCGCGGCATGTGCCGGCGAAGATTGTCGCGGTGACCGATATACCGCGCACTATCAGCGGCAAGGTCGTTGAACTGGCGGTGAGGAATGTGGTGCATGGGCAGAAGGTCAAAAACACTGATGCCTTGGCCAATCCCGAGGCGCTTGAGCAATTCCGAAACCGCCCCGAACTCAACGACTGAACGCCGGGGATCTACTGTGGGAGCGAGCCTGCTCGCGAAAGCGGTGTGTCAGTCGACATCAATACTGACTGACCCGCAGCCATCGCGAGCAGGCTCGCTCCCACATGGGATTTATGTCAGTCCATTAATCCCCATTCACCCGGTGGTGCGGGGGATTGCGGTGACGCTTCGGCGTGCAGCTTTAGCCGCAGACGCAAATTGTTCACTGAATCCGCATACTTCAACGCTTCCTCCTCATTGATCGCCCCCTCGACAACCAATGCGTAAAGCGCTCCGTCGAACGTCTGCATCCCCAGCTCCACAGACTTCTCCATGATCCCCTTGAGTTCGGATAACTCATTGCGCCGGATCAGATCGCCGACAGTTGGCGTGCCAATCATCACTTCCACCGCCGCCCGTCGCTGACCATCCCGGGTGTGCACCAACCGTTGGGACACGAACGCCTTGAGGTTGTTGCCCAGGTCGTGAAGCAGCTGTGTCCGCCGTTCCTCGGGGAAGAAGTTGATGATGCGGTCCAGCGCCTGATGGGCGTTGTGGGCATGCAGGGTGGAAATCACCAGATGACCGGTATCGGCAAACGCCAGTGCATGCTCCATCGTTTCGCGGTCACGGATTTCGCCGATCAGCACCACGTCCGGTGCCTGGCGCAGGGTGTTCTTCAATGCGGCGTGAAAACTGCGGGTATCGACGCCGACCTCGCGCTGGTTGATGATCGATTTCTTGTGCCGATGAATGTACTCGACCGGGTCTTCGATGGTGATGATGTGGCCACTGCTGTGGCGATTGCGGTAGTCGATCAATGCCGCCAGCGAGGTAGACTTGCCCGAGCCGGTAGCGCCGACGAACAGCATCAGTCCTTGTTTGAGCATCACCGTCTCGAGCAGTACCGGCGGCAGTTTTAAGTTTTCGAAACGCGGAATGTCGAGCTTGATGTTGCGCGCCACGATTGACACATCGTTGCGTTGTTTGAAGATATTGACCCGAAAGCGCCCGATACCGGCCAAGGAAATCGCCAGGTTCATCTCCAGTTCACGATCGAACTCAAGACGCTGTTCGGCGTCCATGATGGACGCGGCAATGGCCGCGACTTCTCCCGGCTTGAACGGCTGATCAGCCAAGGGTTTAAGCACACCCTCGAAGCGTGCGCTGGGTGGCGCACCGGTGGACAGATAAAGATCGGAGCCATTCTGGCTGGCCAGGAGCCCTAACAGTGCATCGATTTCCATGGCAAAAAGCACCCGCGAAGCATTCAATGAACAAAAATGACCCAAATGGGTCAGCCAGCATCTACTGCGGTACAAGGATAGTCGACACCGCCACACCGACTTAAGTGCAGGACATCTTGATGAACGCAACACCGACCGGCAGCGATGCCCAGGCCTTGATTGCCCGACTGGACTGGAGACTCAGCCCACTGGGCGCTGCCAGTACCTGGCCGCAAAGCCTGCGCACCGCCGTGGATATCGTGATTCATTCGCCGATGCCCATGCTGTTGCTGTGGGGGCCGCAGCTCACCCAGATCTACAACGACGGCTTCGCCCTGCTGTCCGGCAGCAAACATCCGCATGCTTTCGGACAACCGACACACCTGGTCTGGCCAGAGCTAAAAGACTTTACCGACCCCATTTACAGCGCCGTCCTACAAGGACAGGTACGGACCTACAGCGAACAGCGCTTCACCTTGCAGCGCAACGGCCAGGATTCCGACTTCTGGCTGGACCTGACCTACAGCCCCATCCGCGATGAAAGCGCCCAGGTCGCCGGGATTCTGGTTACCGCCATCGAAACCAACGAGCGCCGACGCATCGCCCTCGAACTCGAGCAGCGTTCGGCTGCCAGCCTCAAGGCCCAGCACGAAACCGAGGAACGCCTGCAACTGGCCCTCGCGGCCACCGACGCCGTGGGCACCTGGGACTGGGACATCAACGAAGACCGTTTCATCGCCGACGCTCACTTCGCCCAGTTACACGGTATCGACCCGCTGCTCGCCAATCAGTTGCCCATCAGCGCCTACCTTCAGGGGGTGCACCCGCAAGACCGCGCCATGGTCGCCCGCAGCATCAAGCACTCCATCACCCACGGCACCGAATACGCCGAGGAATATCGCCTGCTGCAAGCCGACGGTCAGTTGCGCTGGGTGTTTGCCCGGGGTCGTTGCTACAAGGACCACCATGGACGGCCAATCCGCTTCCTCGGCGCAGCCCTGGACCTGACCGAACGTAAACATACAGAACAAGCCTTGCGGCAAAGTCAGACCGAGCTGCAACTGATCATCAACGCCATGCCGATCCTGATCAGCTACGTGGACAGCGAGGAACGCTTTCGCCTGAACAATGCGGCCTACCTCGACTGGTACGGGCTGACGCCTCAGGAGCTCTTTGGCAAAACCATCCGCGAAGTACTGGGTGAAGAAGCCTATTCCTTGCGCGCCGAACACATCGCACAGGCGCTGTCCGGCAAACCTTGTTGTTTCAGCCTCAGCACCTCGCACCGTGACGGCAGCATCCGCCATGCCCTGATGAACTACTTGCCGCGCCACGGCGCGGATGGTGCGGTCAATGGCTTCTATATCTTTGTGATTGACGAAACCGAGCGCAAACAGACCGAAGAAGCCCTGCGCAATCTCAACGAAACCCTTGAGGAACGAGTCGCCGCCCGCACTCAACAATTGGCGCAAGCCAACCAGCGACTGCAGAACGAGATGTTCGAACGCGAACGGGCCGAAGAGGCGTTGCGCCATGCCCAGAAGATGGAAGCCCTCGGCCAGCTTACCGGCGGCATCGCCCATGACTTCAACAATATGCTCACCGGAATTATCGGCAGCCTCGACTTGATGCAGCGCTACATCGCCGACGGGCGCGCCGCCGAGGTGGGGCGTTTCAGCGAGGCGGCAGTGTCCTCGGCCAACCGCGCCGCCGCCCTGACCCATCGCCTGCTGGCGTTTTCCCGGCGTCAGTCACTGGACCGCAGGCCGCTGAACGCCAATGATCTGATCCATTCCCTGGAAGACCTGCTCAGTCGGACCACGGGCGATCACATCGAGCTCAAACTGCAACTGGCCGATGACGTCTGGCCGGTCAGCACCGACGTCAGCCAGCTGGAAAACGGCCTGCTCAATCTGGTGATCAACGCCCGGGACGCCATGCCCGACGGCGGCGAGTTGCGGATCGAAACCGCCAACGTGTACCTCGACAGCAGTGACATCAACACCCTGGAACCGGTCAAGGCCGGGGATTATCTGATGATTGCCGTCAGCGACAACGGCACCGGGATGACCCCGTCGGTGCTGGCCAAGGCCTTCGACCCATTCTTCACCACCAAACCCATCGGCCAAGGCACCGGTCTTGGGTTGTCGATGATCTATGGTTTTGCCCAGCAGTCGGGCGGGCATGTCAGCCTGTTCAGCTTGCCGGGTCAGGGCACCAGCGTCCGTCTGTACCTGCCGCGGCTGCATAACGCAGAGCCCGAAAACGTCTTGATGCCGGTCACCAGCGAAGCACCGGCCGCGATTGCCGGGGAAACCGTGGTGTTGGTGGAGGACGACCCGGCGGTGCGCATGCTGGTGCTCGACCTGCTCAAGGAGTTGGGTTATCACGCCCATGAAGCCGAAGACGCGAAGACCGCCCTGCCCCTGCTCGAATCCGACCTGCGGATCGATTTGCTGGTCACCGACGTCGGGCTGCCGGGGATGAACGGTCGGCAACTGGCGGAGATTGCCCGCCAGCATCGGCCCGCGCTCAAAGTGCTGTTCATGACCGGTTATGCGGAAAAAGCCGCCGAGCGCCAGGGCTTCCTGGAGGAAGGCATGGACATGGTGGCCAAGCCGTTTTCCATTGACCTGATGGCCAACAAGATTCGCGCGATGATCGGCCAACCGGACTGAGTTCAGGCATAATCGCGCGCCTCACGCTGGCACCCACATAGCCACCACCGTTGCAAGGTACTGCGAATGAAAGCTCAAGCCCGCCATATTCTGGTGAAAACCTCGGAAGAAGCCGAACAGCTCAAACAACGCATCGCCAAGGGCGAAGCCTTCGATGTGCTGGCCAAGAAGTATTCCACCTGCCCGTCCGGCAAGCGCGGCGGCGACCTGGGTGAAGTGCGGCCCGGACAGATGGTCGGGGTTATCGATGCGGTGATTTTCAAAAAACCATTGCGGGTTGTGCATGGTCCGATCAAGAGCAAGTTCGGCTATCACCTGGTGCAGGTGTTTTACCGGGATTGATCGGTTGGCTGAGGGCCCCCTCGCCACAGAATCCCCTCGCCACAGGGATTGCATTTCAGTTTTTCGGAATAAGTGCTCCCGGCACCTGAATCACCCGACTCGCCAATCGATGCCCCGCTTCAGCCGCCTCAACCGGGCTGCCTCCTTTCAGGCGACTGGCCAAATACGCCGCGCTGAACGAATCCCCCGCCGCCGTGGTGTCCACAACCTGTTCGACTACCTGCGCCGGCACTTCAAACGACTCGCCATCACAACGAATCAAACACGCTTCGGCACCACGCTTGAGTACCACTTCAGGCGTGCCAATCTGCTCGTATGCGGCAAACACCGCCTCGCAATCGGAAAAATCAAACAGCGCCTGCTCGTCATCAACGGTCAGCAACGCCAGGTCAACATACGGCAGAACGCTGCGATAGGCCGCTCGTGCGTCCTCGATCGATGCCCACAAACGTGGTCGGTAGTTGTTGTCGAACACGATCCGCGCATCCCGCTGCCGGGCTTCGACCAGGGTTTCGAGCAGCTTCTCCCGACCTTGCGCACCGAGCACCGCCAGGGTGATGCCGCTGAAATACAGCACATCGTAATCCGGCAGTGCCGCCAGGATCGGCGCGGCAGCCGGGGTGGTGAAACAGTCGCGGACCGCCGCCTCGTTGCGCCAGTAGAGAAAACGCCGCTCGCCGGCAGCGTCAGTCTGGATGCAATACAAGCCGGGCAAACGGCCGGGCAAGCGCTGGACCAAACCCAGCCCGATGTTTTCATCAGCCCAGCTCTGGCACATGGCGTCGCTGAAACTGTCGTCGCCCAGAGCGGTGACGTAATCCACCAAGCCGCCCTCGCCCAACTCCCGGGACAGGTAAACCGCCGTGTTCAAGGTATCGCCACCGAAACTCTGTTGCAGACTGCCGTCGGCGCGTTGCTGCAACTCGATCATGCACTCGCCGATCAGGGCGATACGCGGAGTGTTGGGGCCGAGAGTGCTGATGGTGTTCATTGTTTTTGTAGTCCCAGGTGTTTCTGTGTTGTCTGGCCGGCCGTCATCGCGAGCAGGCTCACTCCCACAGGATTTGTGGACACTGAAGATCCAATGTGGGAGCGAGCCTGCTCGCGATGGCCGCGCCGCGGTCTGGAGCCTTAGAAACAGGTTTCCATGGTTTCGATGACATTCAGCTGCTCATCCACCAGACACCCGATACGCCACTTGTCGAACGTCAGGCACGGGTGCGAAGTGCCAAAGGAAATAATGTCCCCCACCCGCAACTCAACCCCCGGCGCCACGGTCATGAACGCATGCTGGTCCATCACTGCTGTCACCTTGCAGGCGCTGACGTCGTCGCCCGTCGCCGGCACCACGCCCGCCTTGTAACGCAACAGCGGCACCGGTAACCCGGCGTCGTAGGCCACGTCGCGTTTACCCAGGGCGATCACCGCAAAGCCCGGTTCCGGCAACGACTGCACATGCGCCCAGACTTCCATCGCCGGGCGCAGGCCTTCGTGCAGGTCGCTGCGGCGGTCGAGCACGCAGCATTGCGCTTCTTTGTAGATGCCATGGTCGTGAGCCACGTAGCTGCCGGGACGCAGCACACTGAGGAAACGCCCGCCAGCGTTCTGCGCTTCGAAGGATTCAGCGATCAGGTCATACCAGGCCGAACCCGACGCCGTGATGATCGGCTTGGGAATGGCGAACGCGCCGCTGTCCTGCAATTGCACGGCCATACGTACCAAAGAATCAGCGAATGCACGAATACCGCTCACCGCGTGATCGCCGTGAATCACCCCTTCGTAACCTTCGATCCCGGTCAGCGCCAGGGCAGGTTGTGCAGCAATGGCTTTGGCCAGCGCGACCACTTCGTCTTCCGTGCGGCAACCACAACGACCGCCGACCACGCCGTACTCGATCATCACGTTCAAGCGCACACCGCGGGAGGCGAAATACGCGCCCAGGTCAGCGACGTTGTCCGGGTGATCGACCATGCAATAGAAATCGAAGGCAGGGTCTGTCAGCAGATCAGCGATCAGCGCCATGTTCGGCGTACCGACCAGTTGGTTGGCCATCAGCACCCGATGCACGCCGTGGGCGTAAGCCGCACGAGTCTGGGTGGCACTGGCCAGGGTGATGCCCCAGGCACCGGCATCCAGTTGGCGGCGAAACAGCGCCGGGGTCATGCTGGTTTTACCGTGGGGGGCGAGTTCGGCGCCGCTGTTGCTGACAAAGTCCTGCATCCAGCGAATGTTGTGTTCCAGCGCTTCGCGGTGCAGCACCAGCGCAGGCAGGCTGACGTCACGCACCAGATTGGCGCCTGTGTGGGCAAAGCCCTTTTCCACGGTGGCAGTATTTTTCACAGAAAACATACTCGAACTCCTCACATTCGCGGCCGCAGGCAGCCGCTGTTATTCGTTGATGCGACGGGCCAGGCTGTTGGCGCTGTCGATCAGCACCCGGCGGTAGTCGTTGTAGTTGTTCTTGGCATCGGCCCGTGGGGCGACGATGCACAGGGTCGCAATGGCCACGCCGTTCGGGTCTTTGACCGGGGCGGCGAAGCAATGGGTAAAGGTGTCCGCGACGCTATCGAAAGAGAAGAAGCCATCGATAGCGGCTTGACGGATTTCACCGAGAAACTGCTCCAGCGGCAGACGCTCGCCGTTGGGCAGGATGAAATCATCGTGGTCAATCAGGTCGACGATTTCCTGGTCGCTCAAGTGCGCCAGCAGCAGGCGCCCGGAAGCGGTCCAGGGGATCGGCGCGTTCTCGCCGATGTCCGAGGAAATGCGGAAATGCCGCTCGCCCTCTTTCATCAAGGCCACGGTGTATTTGCGCCCGTTGAGCAGGCACATCTGCGCGGTTTCGCGGGTCTGGCTGACGATCTCCTGCAAGGCGTGATCGGCCTCGCGGGTCAGGTCGAAATGGCGCAGATGCGCCTGTCCGAGGAAGTACAGTTGACGGCCGAGGTAGACGTGACCGTCCTTGCCCACGGCCTCCAGAATCCGTCGTTCCAGCAGGGAGGCCACCAATTCGTAGACCGTGGATTTGGGGCTGCCGATGCCGCTGGCGATTTCGTTCGGGCGCAGGGGCTTGCCGACTTCCTTGAGGAAATCCAGGATATCGAACGCCCGGTCCAGACCGCGAGCCCGGCGCTTGATGGTGTCTTCGGTCATTTCATTGGTTCCCATAAAAGTGCCGGGAGTTTAACCAGAGTGCAGCGACGACCGTTAGGCCGTCTTCGCGGGCAAGCCACGCTCCCACATTAGATTGCATTCCCCTGTGGGAGCGTGGCTTGCCCGCGATGGCGCGACTCGGTTCAGGCCTTTTTCTTGTACGCGATGCAATCGATCTCGACCTTGCAATCGACCATCATGTTCGCCTGCACACAGGCTCGGGCCGGTGCGTGTTCGCTTTTGAAGTACTCGGAAAACACCTTATTGAAACTCCAGAAATCCCGCGGGTCTTCCAGCCACACACCGGTGCGCACTACGTCTTCGAGGCCGTAACCTGCCTCTTCGAGAATCGCGATCAGGTTCTTCATGGTCTGGTGAGTCTGTTCGACGATGCCACCCACAATGATTTCGCCATCCAGCGCCGGTACTTGTCCGGACACATGCAGCCAGCCATCGGCTTCAACGGCGCGGGCGAAAGGACGGGGCTGGCCGCCACCGGCGGTGCTGCCGGTGCCGTAACGAGTAATGCTCATGAGTGTTTCTCCTGGTTGAAAAGTGAAAATGCTTTTGAAAAAAATCAGAACCGCGTGTTCTTGAGAAACTCCGCCAGACGCGGTGATTGCGGGCGTTCGAACAGTTCCTTGGGTGGCCCCTGCTCTTCGATCCGCCCCTGATTCATGAAAACGATCTTGTCCGAAACCTCGAAAGCGAAGCGCATTTCGTGGGTCACCAGCAGCATGGTCATGCCATCCTCGGCCAGGCCTTTGATCACGCTCAGCACTTCGCCCACCAGTTCCGGGTCGAGGGCCGAAGTGACTTCGTCGAACAGCATCAAACTCGGGTTCATCGCAATCGCCCGGGCAATCGCCACACGCTGCTGCTGACCACCGGACAACTGACCGGGATAGTGATCGCGGCGTTCCAGCAAGCCGACCCGCTCCAGCCATTTTTCCGCCAGGGCCACCGCTTCATCCTTGTGCAGCTTTTTGACCTTGAGCAAACCGAGGGTGACGTTCTGCAACGCCGTGAGGTGCGGAAACAGGTTGAACTGCTGGAATGCCATGCCGGTCATGGCCCGATGCCGCGCAATGACTTTTTCCGCGTGACGCACGCGCTTGCCGTTGACCTCGTCATAACCGATGGACTCGCCATCAAGCATGATCCGCCCGCCCTGGAACTCTTCGAGCATGTTCACGCAACGCAGCAGCGTGGTCTTGCCCGAGCCACTGGAACCGATCAGCGTGACGACGTTGCCGCGCTGCATGCTCAGGTCAACGCCCTTGAGCACTTCGAGCTCGCCGTACTTTTTGTGCAACCCGCGAATGTCCAGCAGGGGCTGATCGTTGTGAGCGTTATTAGATGGAGTCATGGCAAGGCCACCCGCTTTTCAATGTGCCGGCCGAGTAATTCGATGGCGTAGTTGATGACGAAAAACAGCAATCCGGCGAACAGGTAAAACTCGAGGGTCATGAAAGTCCGGGCGATGATCTGTTGCGTGCTGAGCAGCAATTCAGCGACCCCGATCACCGACAGCAGCGTCGAAGCCTTGACGATCTCGGTGGACGAGTTGACCCAGGTCGGCAAGATTTGCCGCAACGCCTGAGGCAGCAACACGTAGCCCAAAGACTGAAAGAACGTCAGGCCGATGGCCTTGCTCGCTTCCATCTGACCACTGGGCAGCGCTTGCAACGCGCCGCGTACAATTTCGGCGACGTGGGAGCCGCAGAACAGCGTCAGCCCCAACGCACCCGCCTGAAACGCACCGATCTGCCAGCCCAGCGCCGGCGCCATGTAAAAGCAGGCGAGCACCAATACAAACACCGGCGTACCGCGAATGATGTCGACATAAAACCGAAACGGCGCGCGCATCCAGAATTTGCCGTAGGTCAGCACCAGGCCGGCGACGATGCCGACCATCGTGCCCAGCAGAATCGCCAGGGCCGAGACCTGCACACTGGTCAAAAAGCCTTGCCACAGCACTTCCCGGGCAACCCATAACTCATGCAACCAACTGGGGGATTCGTACATGTGGGCCTCCTATCGGCGAATCGCCAGACGCTGTTCGAGGTAGCGCAGCATCATGGCAATGAGGTAACAGGCCGCCACATAGAGCGCGGTGGTCACCAGCCAGGTTTCAATCACCCGGTAGCTCTCGACATTGATCTTGCGTGCGTAATAGGTCAGTTCCGGCACGGCAATCGCCGCGGCCAGCGAAGTGTCCTTGAACAGCGAAATGAAGTTGTTCGACAAGGCCGGCAGCACATTGCGCAGCATCACCGGCACGGTGATGTACGCCTTGACCTGCCACTCGCCCAGACCGATCGCCAACCCGGCTTCGCGCAGGCCTTTGGGAATGCTCAACAGCCCAGCGCGGAACACTTCGGTCAGGTAGGCCCCGGCATACAGCGACAGGGTGATGATGAACGACGGGATCTTGTCCAGACGAATGCCCAGACTGGGCAAGGCGAAGTAGATCAACAGAATCAACACCAGAATCGGCGTGTTCCGGATCACCGTCACATACACCGACGCCAGCACCCGCAATGCGCGGTGCTTTGACAGCAAAGCAAACGCCATCATCAGGCCGATCACGCAACCGATGGCGATCGACACCAGCGCCAGCTCAAGGCCCAGACCGAGCCCCGCCAGCAAGGTGTCGAAATCGCGCCACACGGCGGCAAAATTCAACTGATAGTTCATGGTCAGCAATACCTTGAGCGGGGCGAT
Organism: Pseudomonas sp. FW305-20; assembly: GCF_058788075.1. Classification (NCBI taxonomy): domain Bacteria; kingdom Pseudomonadati; phylum Pseudomonadota; class Gammaproteobacteria; order Pseudomonadales; family Pseudomonadaceae; genus Pseudomonas; species Pseudomonas sp. FW305-20. The sequence continues at coordinate 153,803 of NZ_JBYTAJ010000001.1, forward strand.
ACATCACCGCCCCGCTCTCACAGGATCATTTGAATTCGACAGGGAAACCGATCGTAGGTGTTGGAAGGTCTACACCGAACCACTGTTTGAACGACGCGGCATACGTCGGGAACTCAACGCCTGTCATGCCTTCATGCAGGACGGTATTGACGAAGTTCAGCCAGTCCTGGTCGCCGCGCTTGACCGCGCAGGCGTAGGTTTGCGGGCTCCAGGCATACGCCGGGCTGCGATAGCGCCCCTGGTTCTGCACCATCAGGTATTTCACCGACGACTGATCGGTCGCAGCGGCGTCGGCACGGCCGGAGTTCACCGCCTGATACATCAGGTCCACGCTGTCGTACTGATCGACCTTGGCCTTGGGCAAGGCCTGATGCACCAGTTCTTCGGCGTACACGTTCTGCAACACCGCCACGGTCACACTGTCGCCGGCGGCTTTCAGGTCTTCGATTTCCTTGTACTTGCTGTTGGCCGGCAACAGCAGGCCGACGCCTTCGCGGTAGTACGGCAGCGTGAACGCCACTTGCTGGGCGCGGCTGGCGGTGACGGTAATGAACTGGCAACTCATGTCGACCTTGTCGGTCAGCAGGTTAGGAATCCGCGCATCGGACGACTGCACCACGAACTCGACTTTGCTCGGATCGTTGAACAACCCCTTGGCCACCATCCGCGCGATATCGATATCAAAACCCTGCAACTTGCCATCCGCTCCCTGGAAGTGCCACGGCGCATTGGTACTGCCCGTGCCCACAATCAGTTTCCCGCGGGCCAGCACGTTATCGAGCTTGCTGTCTGCCGCCTGGGCCACGCCCATGACAGCAGCCGAAGCCGCGAAAACAAAAACACACGCTTTAAACAAGGAAGGTCGGCGATGCATGGCAAGCACTCCAGGGTGATGTTTATTCCGCTATACCGGATGTTGGTATGTAACAACGGAATAGACAGCAGAAAGTGTGCCACAGGATGTGAGGGGAATGTTGGGGAGATTGAAAAGTGTTTTGAATCAGATGGATGGAGAAAAATACAAAACCAACGTTACGAAACGCACAGGTGAATGACCGCTACCGTTGGCTACAAAGTGCGGGTACCTGGTTCACAGTTGGAGTTTTTATGGGCTAATTCGGTGCGGTACTGCGTTGGACAAGGGAGGCGGAAAATAAGCTTGATAAGGTCGATTAGCGTTCGGCTGCATCCATTTCCAAGCCCGCTGAGTCGGTCGGGTTGATCCTGTAACACGGTAAGGAGTGTCCAAGACTACGTAGGAAAACCTACCTACCTGTTATTTCTGACAGTAGACCCATCCCTGCGCCTTCCTTTACCGTCGATGGACCGTCAATGGCCGTTGTGAAAAGGAGATTTCAATGAGCTCGAAAATCGCTCGCAAAACGCTGGCCCCGGTCTATCGCAAGGCCTTGAAAACCTGGCGCCCAGTGATCCTGTACTTTGGCAGTGAACACTGTCCCGCCTGCGAAATGGCCGGACCGGTGTTTCGCCAGATTGCCGAACCGTATCGGCATCACGCGCAGATCTACATGCTGACCACCAGCGAGTCCCCCCGGCACCCGGACGTCACCGGCACACCCACCGTGCTGTTTTACAAGGAGGGAAAGCTGCTGAAGAAGCTCAAGGGAATCGGCACCGAGCAAACCCTGCAAGAAGACTTCGCCAGGCACATTGGCAAGGTCAAACCCAGATACGTAGCTCGCAAACCGAGCCATGACCTGGCCTGGTTGCATCAAACTCTGCGGACTTTGTGCACCGTACCTCGGGCACGTCTGGTGGGCAGGGCTTGAGTTGTCTGTCGCCGGATTGAGCGCTTTCGCGAGCAAGCCCGCGAAAGCCCCTCAAATCCGGCGAGAATTACCCGTCGATACGCGCCAGCAACACACGTGTGACACGCCGCTCTTCAATCGCCACCACGGTCATCCGCCAGCCTTCCCACTCATGACTGTCACCGATGATCGGCAGGCGATCCAGCAAGCTCACCACCAGCCCGGCCAGAGTCTGATAGTCGTCGGTGGGTTCTGCCGCAAATCCGGTCCGCTGTCGCACGCGCGCCAGGTTCAACGCGCCGCTGACCATGAATCCACCCTTCTGCTCGACCACATCCGGGCCCTCGATTTCGCTGGCGTCAGGTAACTCGCCGGCAATCGATTCGAGAATGTCGGTCATGGTCAACACACCGACGAAGTCACCGAATTCATTGACCACAAACGCAATGTGCGTCGAGGCTTTGCGCATCTGCTCCAGGGCATTGAGGATCGAGTAACTGTCCAGCAAGTTGATGGTCTTGCGCGCTAACTGCTCAAGACCGGGCGAGTGGCCGGCCAGGTGCTCCTTGAGCAATTCCTTCTTGTGCACGAAGCCCAGCGGCTCATCCACGGCGCCATCGCGAATCAGTGGCAGGCGTGAATAGGACGAATGCATCAGGCGCGTGCGAATGGCCTCGGCATTGTCGGACAGGTCGATGTAGTCGACGTCAGCGCGCACGGTCATCAAGGTGCGGATCGGCCGCTCGGCGAGTTGCAGCACACCGCTGATCATCACTCGCTCACGACGATCGAACAGTTCTGCGCTCGGTGCTTCACCGTTGTCCAGCATGTCGGCAATCTCCTCGCCGACCTCCTCCGCCGCCAGCTTGCGGCCACCGAGCAAACGCAGCACGGCGTGGGCCGTGCGCTCACGCATCGGTCGCAGGCCCTGCAAGGATTTCTTGCGGCGAGCCCGGGCGATCTGGTTGAAGACCTCGATCAGGATCGAGAAGCCGATGGCCGCGTACAGGTAACCCTTCGGTATGTGGAACCCCAGGCCTTCAGCGGTCAGCGCAAAGCCGATCATCATCAGGAAGCCCAGACACAGCATGATCACCGTCGGGTGTTCGTTGACGAAACGGGTCAGCGGCTTGCTGGCGACGATCATCAGGCCGATGGAAATAATCACGGCGATCATCATCACCGCCAGTTCATCGACCATGCCCACAGCGGTAATCACCGCGTCCAGAGAGAACACCGCATCGAGCACCACGATCTGCGCCACGATCGGCCAGAACAGCGCATAACCGGCGTTGGACGAGCGTTGGCCGATATGGCCTTCGAGCCGCTCGTGCAATTCCATGGTGGCTTTGAACAACAGGAACACCCCACCGAACAGCATGATCAAGTCGCGGCCGGAGAAGCTCTTGTCGAACACCTCGAACAGCGGCTGAGTCAGCGTCACCAGCCAAGAAATACTCGCCAGCAGGCCCAGGCGCATCAGCAACGCCAGGGACAAACCGATGATCCGCGCACGGTCGCGCTGCTCGGGCGGCAGTTTGTCGGCGAGGATGGCGATAAACACCAGGTTGTCGATGCCCAGCACCAGCTCCAGCACAATCAACGTCAACAGGCCCAGCCACGCGGTGGGGTCAGCTATCCATTCCATAAAAACGTCTCGATCTCTTCAGTGAATTCAGAATGCCGGGCACGGCAAGGCGCGGCGCGGAAGCCGTGGAACTGCAATATCAAAGGTCTTCAGAAGTCGAAAGACTGGGTGTTTCGCGTGCATCAAGACCGCGCAGTCGCGCGAGGAGAAAGGATAACCGGGAGGCTCCAAGAGGGTGTTCATGCAGGTCCTGAAAGGAAAAAGGCCTTGGAGCGTACAGGCGAAAGCGACATTTCCTACAGCTGGAAATCATTACAAAATCTGTAATCAGCGATTTTTGACCTGTTCGATATACCTCGCCACTGCCGGTGATTTTTCGAACCGCCGATAAATCAACGACAACCACGAGCTCGCCTCGCAACCTTTGATTGCCCGGTACAACACCCCGGGCAAACCTACATGCCCCACCACTGATTCGGGCACCACCGCAACGCCCTGCCCCAACGACACCAACGCAATGACCGCCACCAGCCCGCCCGGTTGCGCCCCCAGTTTCGGTGCAAATCCGCCCTCGGCGGCGACTTGCAAGGTGCCGCTGATTTGCTCCGGCAGGATGAACGTCTCGTTCTGCAAATGTTCCGGGCCAATCTCTGGCAGTCGGCACAGCCAGGACTCGGCCGGCAGCGCCAGCACAAAGCCTTCTGCGTCCAGGCGAATGGCTTCCAGGCCCTCTGGCAAGGTCATGGGTGAGCGGACATAGCCAATATCGAAACGCCCCTCGAGCACCATCATCGGCAATGACGCCATGGGACTTTCCCGCACGTTCAGGCTGACGTCAGGACACTCGCGGCCGAAAGCTTGCACCTGTTTCTGCAGCACGCCCGAATACACCGCCGACGCCACGTAACCCAGTTCGATATGGCCAATATCCCCGCGCCCGGCGCGCTGGGCGTTGTACTGAGCGTATTCGAATTGCCGCACCGTCGCCTCGGCCTCGATCAGCAGCGCGGCGCCGGCCTCGGTCAGGCTGACTTCACGTGTCTGGCGCACGAACAATCGCGTGCCGAGTTCGTTCTCCATGTCCTGGATCTGTCGAGTCAAAGTCGGCGGTGCGATACCGAGTTGTTCAGCGGCGCGGGTGAAGTTGCCTTGCCGGGCAACGGCCAGAAAATAGCGGAAATGGCGAATATCCATCGGTGCGTTAGCTCAAAGGTAATGAAGTGACAAGGCGTACCTAACAAGGACGGTAGCAACCGGCGATAAGCTGCACTGACTTTTACAGTAGAGAAACGCTGCCATGCCCGTCAAACCCAAGGTGAGCCCGCGCCTGACATTACTCACAGCCTCAGGCGTTTGCTCGCTGATCGTTCTCGACACCAACATCGTCGCCGTTACCCTGCCTGCGATCGCCCGCGACCTGGGCGCAAACTTCGCCGACATCGAATGGGTGGTCAGCGCTTACATGCTGGCCTTCGCGGCCCTTTTGTTGCCGGCTGGCAGCATCGCCGACCGCTTTGGTCGGCAGAAAACCCTGCTCTGCGGGTTGGCCATTTTCGTTCTCGCGTCCATTGGTTGCGGTGCCGCGCCCAACGCGCTGTTCCTCGACATCGCCCGGGCGATCAAGGGTGTCGGCGCGGCCTTGCTGCTGACCTCGGCCCTCGCCTCCATCGGCCACACCTTTCACGACGAAGTGGAACGGGCCAGGGCCTGGGCATTCTGGGGCGCATGCATGGGAGTGGCGATGACCGCTGCGCCGACAGTCGGCGGGCTGATCACCGAATACCTGGGCTGGCGCTGGATTTTCTACCTTAACCTGCCCGTCGGATTGTTCCTGATGGTGATGGTCTGGCGTGCCGTGCCAGAGTCCCGCGACACTCAGTCCGCACGCCTCGATCCCTGGGGCAGCCTGGCGTTCAGTGCGAGTTTGCTGTGCCTGATCTGGGGGCTGATCGAGGCAAACCGGATTGGCTGGAGCAATCCGCTGACCTACGCTCGGCTGATCGGCGGTGCCCTGTTGCTGGGGCTGTTCGTGGTGATTGAACGGATGCAGCGGCGGCCGATGGTCGACCTGCAACTGTTCAAGCATCCGCGTTTCATTGGCGCGCTATTGGGCATGTTTGCCTATGCCGGTTGCGCCCAGGTGATGATGACCTTGCTGCCGTTCTACCTGCAAAACGGCCTGGGCTTCTCGGCCATCGCTTCAGGGTTGGGGATGTTGCCGTTTGCCCTGACCATGCTGATTTGCCCGCGCATCGGTATACGTCTGGCGAGTCGATTTGCCCCGGCCACATTGATGGCCGCCGGTTTGACCCTGGTCGGCAGCGGCAATCTGCTCAGTGCCTGGGCGGTCAGTAGTGGCGGCTACCTGCCCTTCGCCCTGGCGATTGCCGTGACGGGTGCCGGTGCCGGGCTGCTCAATGGCGATACGCAGAAGAACATCATGGCCTGCGTGCCACGGGAGCGTACCGGCATGGCGTCAGGCATGAGCACCACCATGCGTTTCAGCGCAATCGTGCTGGCCATTGGCGTGTTCGGTGCATTGCTGTCCAGTCACACCGAACTATTGCTGCGTACGAGCCTGACAGCACAAGGTGCGCAATGGCTCGGCCAAACCCAAGACATCGCCTCGCGGGTAGTGGCCGGTGACATGACGGCGGCGATGGGCCTGTTACCGGAAACCGCGCGCACGATGGTCGAACCGTTGGCCCGACAAGCCTTCGTCGGCGGCTTCAGTCTGTTGCTGTGGGTAGCGGGGTTGTTGGCATTACTGGGTGCGCTGGTGGTGGGCACGCTGATGCGCAATCCCATTCCCGCCCACTCAACTGCGCCAATTCACCAACCTTCATCCCGGCCTCATTTGCGCGCTTGACATTAAAGTTAACTTTAAGCTTAGCCTCTGCTCATCACTGATGAGGAGTCAAAGTATGTCGCCCTTCCAAATGTTGAATTTGCCCAACGGCCAGACCATCGGCAACCGCATCGCCAAAGCCGCGATGGAAGAGAACCTTGCCGACAGCGGGCAGGCCCCTGCGCAGGCCTTGTTCCGGCTGTATCAGGCGTGGGCCGAAGGCGAAGCTGGCCTGTTGCTGACCGGCAACGTGATGATTGACCGCCGCGCCATGACCGGCCCCGGTGGTGTGGTGCTCGAAGATGAGCGGCACCTGGAACGCTTTCGCCAATGGGCCACTATTGGTCGGGCCGGTGGCGCGCAGTTCTGGATGCAGCTCAATCATCCTGGCCGTCAGACCATGGCCAACCTCGGCCAGCAAGCGTGGGCGCCATCCGCAGTGGCACTGGATCTGGGTGGGTTCTCGAAGATGTTTGCCGAGCCCAAGCCCATGAGCGAGCACGACATCGAAGAGGTCATCCAACGCTTCGCCACCAGCGCTGCCCTGGCGGAAAAGGCCGGGTTCACCGGGGTGCAGGTTCATGCCGCACACGGTTATCTGATCAGCCAGTTCCTCTCGCCCTTGACCAACCGCCGAACCGATCGCTGGGGTGGTTCCCTGGAAAATCGCGCGCGTTTGTTGTTGGCGGTGGTCAGCGCCGTGCGCAAGTCTGTATCGCCGCAGTTTTGCGTGGCGGTGAAGCTCAATTCCGCGGATTTCCAGCGCGGCGGTTTCGACGCAGACGATGCCCGGCAGGTGATCCAGTGGCTCAACGATCAATCGATCGATCTGCTGGAACTTTCCGGCGGCAGCTACGAAGCACCGGCCATGCAAGGCGAGGCCCGGGATGGTCGGACCCTGGCGCGTGAGGCGTACTTTCTGGAGATGGCCGGGGAATTGGCCCGGGTGGCGAATATGCCGGTGATGGTGACCGGCGGGATTCGACGCCTGGCGATCGTCGAACAGGTGCTCGACAGCGGCATCGCCATGGCCGGAATCGGCACAGCGCTGGCGATTGAACCGCAACTGGTCAAACGCTGGCGCGAAGGTCAGAACAGCCACCCGCAACTGCCGCCGATTCGCTGGAAGCGCAAACCCCTGGCAGCCCTGGCGAGCATGGCCGTCGTGAAATTCCAGCTCGATCGCCTGAGCCGTGGACGCAAGACCCGCCCTGATGTTTCGGCGCTATGGGCGTTGATTCTCGACCGCGTGTACATCGCCCGGCGGACTCGCCAGTACCGGCAGGCGATGGAAATGAAGTAATCCAATGTAGGAGCGAGCCTGCTCGCGATAGCGCCCCATCAGTCAAAAATTGATATCGCCTGACACACCGCTATCGCGAGCAGGCTCACTCCCACAAGGGCGGCGTTTGCGCTGCGAGGGTGTTTACCGTCCGGAAAAACGCAATCGGGAGACCTGGCGAAAATCGCCTCCAAATGTAGGAGCGAGCCTGCTCGCGATAGCGCCCGACCAGTCAAATCTGATGTCCCCTGATACACCGCTATCGCGAGCAGGCTCACTCCCACAAGGGCGGCGTTTGCGCTGCGAGTGTGTTTACCGTCCGGAAAAACGCAATCGGGAGAGCTGGCGTAAATCCCCGTCGAGGTAATAGTCATCGGTCCAGCTGTCATCCGCCGCCAACGGATGGACCTGCTTGAGCGCGAGTTTTCTGGCGAAGTAGCGAAAGCGGTAATGCTCGTAGAACCGCAGCAGTTCCAGGCCATAACGGTCTGCCAGGTCGGTATCGCCGCGAATGATCAGGTAGTTCTCGTCATTGCCATTGCTGGCCGCGGCACTGAGGTTATGGCTGCCGCTGATGATCGTCGGCGCATCGCTGGTGAAGTCCGTGACCACGGCTTTGGTGTGCACCAGCAGGTTGCCCTTCTGGCCTTTCATGTTCTCTCGAAGCCAGCCTTCCAGCCCGGTGTTGAGCAGCGCGGTGGCGGCGAATTCGGCGCTGCGGTCGGCGTGGAAACCGGTGATGCGGCTGGCGGTGTTTTGCAGGCCGTAACGCAAAATGTCGTCGTGGGGCAAGCCGAGCAAAGCGTTCAGGATGTCGTCGGGCAAGGCGAACGCGGTGACGAACAGCACGTCTTTTTTTGCAGCGTTGATGATCTCGACAAACGCTTGCAGGTCCCCTTTGCCCGAGCGGGGTGAGAAACCGGTGAACATCGGCTGCAGCGAATCCATCGGGTTGTTTTGCGTAAGCCAGTTTCGGGTGGCACCGACATCCGCAGGGTTAGCCCAGACCTGCTCGAAGGTGTGCAGATAGCTGGTGCCGACGCGTGTGTCGTCCAGCACATGCACCACGTTGGCCTGGCGGTAAACGCCGTTGGGCGTGAAGTTGGTGCTGCCGCAAAGCACCGCTTCGGGCTGACGCTGTCCCGCTGCGTCGAGCCGGCTCAGCACCATGAACTTGTTATGGAAGATGTTATGGGTGACCCGTCCGCGTTTGTTCTGTGCCGGGATTTTCTCCAGGCTGGCCTCGTTCATGGCGGTGTCCTCATCGCCCGGCTGGGCGTGATAAAGCACGCGAACGTTCACCCCACGTTCGAACGCGGCATTGACCGCATCGACGATGGCCTGCAATTCATACTCGTAGATGGCAATGTCCAGCGCCCACTGGCCATCCACCGCACGCTCGATAAACCCCAGCAAACGCCCGAGCAAACCGTTTTCCAGCCATTGCCGCGGAGCATCCGGCCAGGCTTCGATGGGCAGGTTCTTGTTGGCGCTGATCAGCGCGTCGAGCTCGGGAAACTTGCGCTGGAACGCCTGGCTGGCCGCCACTGCGCGATTGAAGATGACACTTTGGTTGTTCGGTTGACCATTGTCGGAGGTGACCGTCACTTCCAGAAATTCACCCAGTTGCGGCGCATCAACGCTGCCATAGGCCAGGTGGATTCGGTAATGGATCGTCATCCCCGGATTGACCGCGTAATCGGCCCAGCGAAATTTCTGTAATGGCGCGATATCGCTGGGGGTGGCGTGAAACTGGGGAAAGGTATGCGCCTTGCCGGGGAAGGTCAGGCTGTTGAACAGGAACAGCCAGGGTTTGGCGCCTTGCTGCTTTTCGATGGCGAACCCCAAGAGGCCTTTGCGCCGGTGTTCGGCCAGGTCCATGGCCAACAGCACGCCATTGGTGCCGGCGTAGGCTTTGACACGAAAATCGTCCTGAAGGTTGGCGGCTAGAACACGCATGACTCACTCCTGTGAAGATCTTTTCGGATCACTCCATATCATCGATATGTCGATATTCGGCCTGTAACTCGGCAGCCATCACCTTAGCCCGCCCAAGCCGGATCGGCCCGCGTTCGATGTCGATCAGCAGCCCCTGACAATCAAGCGCCGGCAACATCGACCAGTCCTTCAACCGGCCATCGGTCACCAGCAACAAGCGCTGCCGTTCCGCCGGAAAACGTTTCTGCCTGACCGCCAGCCAGCGCCCCGCCTCACCCAGCGCCGCCAGCAACGGCGTACCCCCGCCGGCTCCCAGCCCATCTAACCAATTGCGCAAACCCGCGGAAGCTTTCAACCCTTGCACTTGCCATTTCGGCACATGTCCACTGGCCGTGAGCAACGCCAGACGTACACGCTGGCGATAGGCATCGTCGAACAATTGCGCGAGCAAGCCCTTGGCATCGCTCATCGCCTGATGGCGGCGAGTTGAAGCCGAGGCATCAACGATCACCAGCCACAGTTCGTGGGGCGAGCGAGTGCGCAGGTGAAACAAGACATCGTCGCGTTGACGCGGACGACCGTTCAGCAAGGTGCCGGGCCAATTGATCGAGCCGCTGCGCGCTGCGTGACGTTTACCCTGTTTGCCGTTGTCCAGCCGTCCGGCCCGGGGTCTGGCATTCGCCCCCGCGTCAGATCGAGGGCGAATGCCTAGGGCTTTTTTGGCCAGCTCGGCACGTCACGTCGGGCACCCACCGGGAGCGCCTGAGCGGGCATTTCACCCCATTGGCCCTGGCCTTCGCTCGGGTTGGAATGTTGCGTAGAGGGCGGCTGATTTTGTTGCGGCGCCGGTGGCGATGACTCGCGACGGCGATGGCGCAAGGCAAACTCGGCAACGGCGTCGATGTCTTCCTCGGCGATGGCACTCGCCCCGCGCCACGCGGCGTGGGCCCGTGCCGCGCGCAACCAGACCAGGTCGGCGCGCAAGCCGTCGACCCCGGCGGCAAAGCAGCGCTCGGTAATCTGCGCCAGCGCAAGATCGTCGAGCGGGATGCTGGCCAGCGTGCTGCGTGCTTTCTGGCAACGTTCGCGCAGCGACTGCTGTTGGCGTTCCCATTCGGCGCAGAAGCTGTGGGGATCGCTGTCGAAATCCAGCCGCCGCCGGATGATCTGGCCGCGCTCGACCGGTGCTGTGTGACCGCTGAGGGCGACGTTCAGGCCAAAACGATCGAGCAGTTGCGGACGCAGCTCACCCTCTTCCGGGTTCATAGTGCCGATCAGCACGAACTTTGCCGAATGCCGATGGGAAATGCCGTCGCGCTCGATCAGGTTGGTGCCGCTGGCGGCCACATCCAGCAGCAGGTCCACCAGGTGATCGGGCAATAAGTTGACCTCATCAACGTAGAGCACGCCGCCGTCGGCCTTGGCCAGTACACCGGGGGAAAACTGTGCACGACCCTCGCTCAGGGCGGCGTCCAGGTCGAGGGTGCCGACCAGTCGTTCTTCGGTGGCGCCAAGCGGCAAGGTGACGAATTGGCCGCTGGCGAGCAAGTCCGCCAGGCCACGGGCCAGCGTTGACTTGGCCATGCCGCGGGGGCCTTCGATGAGCACGCCGCCGATTTTCGGGTCGATGGCGGTCAGGTAGAGGGCGAGTTTCAGATCGTCGGCGCCGACCACGGCGGAAAGCGGGAAATGGGGGGTGTCGGTCATGTCGGGTCTCGTTTGTGGTCGGTAATGTGATCGTTCCCACGCTCTGCGTGGGAATGCAGCCCGGGACGCTCTGCGTCCCAAGAGCCGAACGCGGAGCGTCCGTTGAGGCATTCCCACGCGGAGCGTGGGAACGATCCGGCTAACTGTCTTCTTCGATGTCCAGCAACAAATTCTCCAGAGCCTCGCGGTAGTCACCCGGCTCCTTCCACATCCCCCGCTGCTGCGCCTCCAGCATCCGCTCGGTCATGTCACGCAACGCATGCGGATTATGCTCACGAACAAAATCCCGGGTCGCGGGGTCCAGCAAATACGCATCCGCCAGCAACGCGTACTGGTGATCGTCGATCAGCTGCGTGGTAGCGTCGAAGGCAAACAGGTTATCGACCGTCGCTGCCAGTTCAAACGCGCCTTTATAGCCGTGGCGCTTCACGCCGTCTATCCACTTCGGATTGGCCGCCCGTGAGCGAATTACCCGGTTCAGCTCTTCCTTCAAGGTGCGGATCTTCGGCAGGTCCGGCTGACTGTGATCGCCATGGTAACTGGCCGCCGCTTCACCGCTGAGGCTTTCCACCGCCGCGAGCATGCCGCCCTGGAACTGGTAGTAGTCGTTGGAATCGAGCAAGTCGTGTTCGCGGTTGTCCTGGTTTTGCAGCACAGCCTGAACCTGGCTCAAGCGCTGAGCGAACTGCGCTCGCGCCGCGGTGCCTTCGTCAGAACCGCCGTAAGCGTAGCCGCCCCAGTTCAGATATACCTCGGCCAGGTCGTCGCGGCTTTGCCACAGACGACCATCGATGGCGCCCTGCACGCCCGCGCCGTAAGCACCGGGTTTGGCACCAAAGATGCGCCAACCGGCCTGACGCTTGGCTGCCTCTTCATCCAGCCCCGATTGCATTAACGCTTCGCGCTCGGCACGCACTTTGGCGGCCAGGGGGTTGAGGTCGTCCGGCTCATCGAGGGCGGCGACCGCTTGCACGGCGGCGTCGAACAGGCGGATCAGATTGGCAAAGGCATCGCGGAAAAATCCGGAGACGCGCAAGGTCACGTCCACGCGCGGACGGTCCAGCAGACTCAGCGGCAGAATCTCGAAGTCGTCGACCCGTTGACTGCCGGTGGCCCAGACCGGGCGCACACCCATCAGCGCCATGGCCTGGGCGATGTCGTCGCCGCCGGTGCGCATGGTCGCGGTGCCCCACACCGACAGGCCGAGCTGGCGCAGGTGATCGCCGTGGTCTTGCAGGTGTCGCTCAAGAATCAGGTTGGCCGACTGGAAACCGATACGCCATGCGGTGGTGGTCGGCAGGTTACGCACGTCCACCGAATAGAAGTTGCGCCCGGTCGGCAGCACGTCGAGCCGTCCGCGACTCGGCGCACCGCTGGGGCCGGCCGGCACGAAGCGGCCGCTGAGGGCGTCGAGCAGACCGCGCATTTCCGCCGGACCGCAGGCGTCCAGCCGTGGCGCGACGACTTCGCGCAGGTTGTCGATGATCGCGCTCACGTCAGACCAACCTACCTCCTGTGGGAGCGGGCCTGCTCGCGATAGCGGTGGGTCAGTCATATCAATGTTAGCTGTCACACCGATATCGCGAGCAGGCTCGCTCCCACAGGGGTCGGGTTTGGCTTGAGGTTGGTTCACCGTTTGGGAGATCAGATGAGCGGCGAACAGTTCCAGACGTTCGCGGGTATCACCGGCTGTGCGCCAGACTTCATCGGTGAGGGTTTGCAGTTCAGTCGGACGTGGCCCGGTCCAAGGTTCGGCGAGCGCGCAATCCAGCGGATCGAAGCCCAGCGTGAACGCTTTGGCCAGGGCTCGCAGCAGACTCGATTGTGCACCGCGCCCATCGCCTCGCGGAATGCGCAACAACGCCAGTAAGGTGTCGATGCGCAAGCGCCCGGTCGGCGACTCGCCAAACACATGCAGACCGTCGCGGATCTGTGACTCTTTCAAGTCGCACAAATAGGTATCCAGACGCGGCAACCAGATCGCTGCATCGGCATCACTGTCGAGCTTTTCGTCCAGTTGCAGTTCGCGGTCGATGTGCGTCTCGCGCACCAGTTGCAGGATGTCGCGCTGCAATTCCCGGGCACGGCGCGGATCGAGCATTTGCGCTTCGTAATACTCGTCGGCGAGTAGTTCGAGGTTGCGCAACGGGCCGTACGTTTCGGCGCGGGTCAGCGGCGGCATCAGGTGGTCGATGATCACCGCTTGCGTACGGCGCTTGGCTTGGGCGCCCTCGCCCGGGTCGTTGACGATAAATGGATAGATGTTGGGCAGCGGACCGAGCAGCGCATCCGGCCAGCAATGCTCCGACAGCCCGACGCCTTTGCCCGGCAACCATTCGAGGTTGCCGTGCTTGCCGACGTGGATCACCCCGTGGGCGCCGTAGGTGTTGCGCAACCAGAAATAGAACGCGAGGTAACCGTGTGGCGGCACCAGGTCCGGGTCGTGATACACCGCGCTCGGATCGACCTGATACCCCCGCGCCGGTTGAATCCCGACGAAGGTCAGGCCAAAGCGCAGCCCAGCGATCATCATTCGCCCGCCACGGAACATCGGGTCGCTTTGCGGCAAGCCCCAACGTTCCAGCACCGCTTGGCGATTGGATTCGGGCAAGGCGTCGAACATCAGGTTGTAGTCGTCCAGCGCGAGGCTTTGCATGCACGGGCGCTGGTCGAGGGTGTCGAGGTCATTGCTGACGCCGCCGAGTAATTGCTGGATCAACGCGGTGCCGCTATCAGGCAACTCGGCCGGCAGCGGATAACCTTCTTCATGCAGCGCACGCAGGATGTTCAGCGCCGCGGCCGGAGTGTCGAGGCCGACACCATTGCCGATGCGCCCGTCGCGGGTCGGGTAGTTGGCGAGGATCAGGGCGATGCGTTTTTCAGCGTTGGGCACTCGCGCCAGATCAATCCAGCGTCGCGCCAGCTCAGCGACAAAATCCATGCGCGCAGGTGCAGGTCGATAGCAGACCACATCGGATTGACTACGCTCGCTGCGCCAGGCCAGGTCCTTGAAGCTGATCGGTCGGCTGATGATCCGCCCATCCAGTTCCGGCAGCGCGATGTGCATCGCCAGATCGCGCGGCCCGAGGCCTTGTTCGCTGGCGCGCCAGCCGGGCTCGTTGTCCTGGGCGCAGATCGCCTGGATCACCGGGATGTTGCGGCGAAACGGTCGCAAATGCGGCGCTTCGGGGCTGGACTGGGCGAAACCGGTGGTGTTGAGAATGACGCCGGCCTCGACTTCATCCAGCCAGTCCTCGACCACCGTCAGGCAGCCGGGTTCCTTCAAACTGGCCACAGCAATTGGCAACGGGTTCAACCCCGCCGCCTGCAAACGCTGGCAGAAAATATCGATGAAACCGGTGTTCGCCGCCTGCAAATGCGAGCGGTAAAACAGCACCGCCGCCACCGGTTGACCGGCCTGCCAGTCGGCTTGCCAATCCTTCAGTTCAGCGGGGCTTTTGTGAGGGTGGTAAATCGCTGTGCGCGGCAGGGTTTGCGGCTCGGCCCAGGCGTAGTCGCGATCCAGCCAGCGATTGGCAAGGCAACGGAAAAAATCCAGGGCATTACCCATGCCGCCCTGACGCAGAAACTGCCAGAGTCGGTCGCGGTCTTGCGCGTCCACCGTGCTCAGGTCGCTGAGTTCCGGGTCCGGGCGGTCATCGCCGGGCACCAGAATCAGCTGTACACCGCGCTCCGACAGTTGCACCAGACGCTCGACGCCGTAACGCCAATAGGCGATGCCGCCGTGCAGCGAGATCAGAATCACCTTGGCGTGGCGCAGCACTTCGTCGACATACAAGTCGACCGAGGCGTGATTCTGCACCTGCATCGGGTTGGCCAGGCGCACGCTGGGGTAATCGTCGGGCAACTGCTGCGCGGCTTCGGCGAGCAGCGCCAGGCTGGAGTCGCCGCTGCACAGGATCACCAGCTCGGCGGGGGTTTGTCCAAGGTCGGCAATGTTGTCATCCGACACGAAACCGCCGGGCTGGGTCCTGAGCAGGTGCATGGCTTAAACGCTGAGCGCAGCGCGCAATTGCGCTTCAAGCAAAGTGGCGTCCAGCTTCTGGCCGATCAATACCAGACGCGTGGTACGCGCTTCGTCGGCGCCCCACTGACGGTCGAAATGCTTGTCGAAACGCGTGCCCACGCCCTGGATCAGCAGGCGCATCGGCTTGTTCGGAATCGCCGCGAAACCTTTGACGCGCAAAATGCCGTGCTGGACCACCAGTTGAGTCAACGCGTCCAGCAGCAGGCTTTCGTCGGCTTGCGGCAGTTCGATGGAGATGGAGTCGAATGCGTCGTGGTCATGCTCATCGTGATGGCCGTCTTCATCTTCATGGTGGTGATCGTGATGGCTGTGACGGCTGTCGATGTGTTCTTCGGAACCGGCGCCGAGGCCGATCAGCACGTCCAGTGGCACGCGACCGCTGCTGGCTTCGATGACTTTCACCGCTGGCGGCAGTTCTTCAGCGACTTCCAGGCGTACGCGGGCCAGGTCTGCGGCGCTGATCAGGTCGGCCTTGTTGAGGATCACCAGGTCGGCGCTGGCCAGTTGGTCGGCGAACAGTTCGTGCAGCGGCGATTCGTGATCCAGGTTCGGGTCGAGTTTGCGCTGGGCATCGACCTGGTCCGGGAACGCCGCGAAGGTGCCGGCGGCGACCGCAGGGCTGTCGACCACAGTGATGACCGCGTCAACGGTGCAGGCGCTGCGGATTTCCGGCCACTGGAAGGCTTGCACCAGCGGTTTTGGCAGGGCCAGGCCCGAGGTTTCGATGAGGATGTGGTCGAGGTCGCCGCGACGGGCGACCAATTCGCGCATCACCGGGAAGAATTCTTCCTGAACGGTGCAGCACAGGCAGCCGTTGGCCAGTTCGTAGACGCGGCCGTTGGCTTCTTCTTCAGTGCAACCGATGGAGCACTGCTTGAGGATTTCGCCGTCGATACCCAGCTCGCCGAACTCGTTGACGATCACCGCAATGCGACGGCCCTGAGCGTTGTCGAGCATGTGCCGCAGCAACGTGGTTTTGCCCGAGCCGAGGAAGCCGGTAACGATGGTGACGGGGAGTTTGGCCAGTGTTTTCATCGGATGCCCTTTGGCAAGGTGGCGGGCATACGGGACGACAATCGCAGCGGCGGATGCACGCGCGCAAGAGTTCCGCCACCGGATCACCCCGCCCGGTTGTAGTGAGAATCTGTTTCGAGGCAGGTCTCCTGGCTGACGGTGTGCTGGGCTTGTGGGCCTGGCATTCGCTGCGCCTTCCCGCGAACCCGTTGCACAGGGTTTGCAGTGGCGTGGCAGCGAACAGCACCGTTCACAGTTGCGGGGGCAGCCGCGGCATCGACCGCGTTCCCTTCTTAGCTTCGGCAGACACCGAAGAACCTCGAAAGCGCAAGGCTACGCATCGTGTGGGGGCGGGTCAATGTTGACCTGAATTCTGTGGTGCCCCCTTTGATGATCGTTCCCACGCTCTGCGTGGGAATGCCTCAACGGACGCTCCGCGTTCGGCTGTGAAAGGGACGCGGAGCGTCCCGGGCTGCATTCCCACGCAGAGCGTGGGAACGATCAACTCAAACGAGAACCCTTGCCAATTGACGCCCAACCCCCGCCCATGCTCTCCTACACGCCTTGTTACGGGTGCCCTTCACAGGGTGAAACGGGAAACCGGTGAATCATGTGCTTTACTCTAAAGCCATGTCAGTCCGGTGCTGCCCCCGCAACGGTAAGCGAGCGAAGCGTCAGATCCACTGTGCCAGCAGTTCGGCATGGGAAGGTGATGCTTGCAGGTCAAGGCGAAAGCCAGTGCCCCTCGTGAGCCCGGAGACCGGCCCGCAACACAAAGTGACCATTACGATCACTGAATAACAAACCCGCGGTGGGCGGGCGCTGTTTGAACCTCTGCGTGCCCGACTCGCAGGGGTCTTCCATGCGCTCTATATCACCCCGCTGACAGACCAGAGGGAAGCGCCATGTCGATCATCAGCAGCACCGGCAGCAACACCGATAAGAGCACCGCCAGCACCACCCATACCCTGACCCAACGCCTGACCGCCGCCGTATGCGCGTCGATCCTGGGTGCCAGCCTTGTGTATTTCGCCGGTTTCTCGCACATCGAAGCGGTGCACAATGCCGCGCACGATACCCGCCACAGCTCTGCATTTCCGTGCCATTGAGACCTGCTGACATGATCAAGCGTATTGCGCAAACCGCAGGGTTCACCGGGCTGCTGGCCGCCCTGTTGCTGACCCTGCTGCAAAGCTTCTGGGTGGCACCGTTGATTTTGCAGGCCGAGACTTACGAAAAATCCGAGCCCGCCGCGGTTGAAGTTCACGAACACGCCGCAGGTGCTGTCGCCGCTCACACCCACGATGCCGAGGCCTGGGAACCGGCGGACGGCTGGCAGCGCGTGCTGTCCACCACCGGCGGCAACCTGGTGATAGCAGTCGGTTTCGCCCTGATGCTGGCCGGTCTCTACACCTTGCGCGCACCGACCAAAACCTCCCAGGGCCTGCTTTGGGGCCTGGCCGGTTATGCCACGTTCGTACTGGCACCGACCCTCGGTCTGCCACCCGAACTGCCGGGCACTGCCGCCGCTGATTTGGCGCAACGACAGGTCTGGTGGATCGGCACGGCGGCCTCCACAGCAGTCGGCATTGCATTGATCGTGTTCAGCCGTCACTGGCTGATGAAAGTGCTCGGCGTGGCAATCCTGGCCGTTCCTCACGTGATCGGCGCACCACAACCGGAAGTTCACTCGATGCTGGCTCCACAAGCCCTGGAAGCTCAGTTCAAAATCGCTTCGCAGCTGACCAACGTGACATTCTGGCTGGCCCTGGGCCTGATCAGTGCCTGGTTGTTCCGCCGCAAAAGCGATGGTCAGTACCACGCATGAGTGATATCAGCACAGCGCCGACTTTAGTGGTCGGCCTGGGCTGCCAGCGCGGCTGCCCCGTCAGCACGTTGCGGGCGCTGCTCGATCAGGCCTTGCAGGCTCATAAGATCGAACTTCACCAAATCAAGGCCCTGGCCAGCATCGACCTGAAGCGCGAAGAACCTGGCTTGATCGAATTGGCCGAACAGCTTGCGTTGCCGTTGCAGTATTTCAGCTGCGAACAATTGGCTGTCTATCAACCGCAACTCAGCCACCGCTCCGACATCGCGTTCGAACGCACCGGCTGCTACGGCGTAGCGGAAAGTGCCGCCCTGGCCCTGGCTGAACACCTGGCCCAGGCACCAGCAAAACTGCTGATTTCGCGACAAAAATTTGCCCAGGCCACCTTGGCATTGGCCGGCGTTGCCTGAAATCTTCGATAATCCCCGTCTCGATCATGAGCAATCTTCATCTGAAGCCTTGCCCAGCCCCTTTTTTCACAGGAACCGACGATGACCGTCTACTTCATTGGCGCAGGTCCCGGCGACCCGGAACTGATCACCGTCAAAGGCCAACGGCTGATTCGCAGCTGCCCGGTGATCATCTATGCCGGCTCCCTGGTGCCCGCCGCCGTGCTGGAAGGCCATTGCGCCGAACAGGTGGTCAACAGCGCCGAACTGCACCTGGAACAGATCATCGAGCTGATCAAATCCGCCCACGCCAAGGGCCAGGACGTGGCCAGGGTGCACTCCGGCGATCCGAGTCTTTATGGTGCGATTGGCGAGCAGATCCGCTACCTGCGCGAACTCGACATCCCGTTTGAAATCATTCCCGGCGTCACGGCCACGGCGGCCTGCGCGGCACTGTTGGGTGCGGAACTGACGTTACCCGACGTATCGCAAAGCGTGATCCTGACCCGTTATGCCGACAAAACCGTGATGCCCGCTGGCGAAGAGCTTGGCAGCCTGGCGCAGCACGGGGCGACGATGGCGATTCATCTGGGGGTCAATCATCTGGAGAAGATCCTGGCCGAATTGCTGCCGCATTACGGCGCGGATTGCCCGATCGCGGTGATTCACCGGGCGACCTGGCCGGATCAGGATTGGGTGGTGGGGACGTTGGCGGACATTGCCGCGAAGGTTGAAGCCAAGGGGTTTCGGCGCACGGCGTTGATTCTGGTGGGTCGGGTTTTGGGTAGCGATCACTTCAGTGAATCGTCGCTGTATCGCGCGGGGCACGCGCATCTCTACAGACCCTGAAGTACTTGTGGCGAGGGAGCTTGCTCCCGCTGGACCGCAGAGCGGTCCCAACATCAGCCAACGCATTCATCACGGGAAAATGCATTAGCTGCTTTGCGATTGCTTCGCAATCGAGCGGGAGCAAGCTCCCTCGCCACAGCGCTGTTTTTTTATGTCTGCAGCGAACACCTTACTTAGTAGTAGGCGTTTTCTTTCTGCGTGTGGTCGGTGACGTCACGAACGCCCTTGAGCTCGGGAATGCGCTCGAGCAAGGTGCGCTCGATGCCTTCGCGAAGGGTGACGTCTGCCTGGCCACAGCCCTGGCAACCGCCGCCGAACTTGAGCACGGCAATGCCGTCTTCGACCACATCGATCAGGCTGACCTGACCGCCGTGGCTGGCCAGCCCCGGGTTGATCTCGGTTTGCAGGTAATAGTTGATACGCTCGTTGATCGGGCTGTCAGCGTTGACCATCGGTACTTTGGCGTTTGGCGCCTTGATGGTGAGCTGGCCGCCCATACGGTCGGTGGCGTAATCGACTACCGCATCGTCCAGGAACGCTTCGCTGAACGAGTCGATGTAAGCGGTGAAGCTTTTGAGCCCCAGCGCCGTGTCCTCGGGTTTTTCTTCGCCCGGCTTGCAATATGCAATGCAGGTTTCGGCGTATTGGGTGCCAGGCTGGGTGATAAAGACGCGGATGCCGATGCCTGGGGTGTTCTGCTTGGAGAGCAGATCAGCCAGATAATCGTGGGCGGCGTCGGTAATGGTAATAGCGGTCATGGAAACTCCTCGCAGGCTTGGGCGCAGTTTACGCCAATCAACGCGCCGTACAAAGTCCTAGTATTTTTGTCGGGAAAGCACACTGCATCACAGACACCTCAGAGATTCTGATAGCGGTTCATGTCCAGCACGCCCTCTTCCACCGGATCGGTCTCGTGGACGTACCGGTTCAGGTCATGAAAGTAGAACCAGAATTGCGGATGGCTGCGGCGAATCCCCCAGCGCTCGACGATTTTCTCGAAGCGATTGGCGTCCTTGGCGTTTTCCATCTCGTCCACGAACTCAGGCACTTGCTCGGCCGGGATGTTGAATATGAAGTTCGGATAGCTGCTGAGCACGCCCGGGTAAATAGTCGCGGTGTCGAGCCCAGGCTGATACCGCAGCGATTCACCGATCAGGAACGCAACGTTGCTGTGCGCGCGGTTGCGCAGCAGGCTGTAGACCTCACGCTTGCCGCTCGCGGTTTCGATGCGCAGCAGGGTCGCTTCCGGCAGTTGATCGATAACCTTCAGCCCGGCCGCCGGACGCGAAGTCAGGCGACTCAACGCCTGTTCGGCACTCTGCAAGACCGGGTCGATGTTCGGCCGTGAGCAATAAGCGCCAGTACAACGGTTGATCGGGTCCGGCCTGGCGTTGAGGTCGCCGTAGCGGGCCAGCAATTGCTGGGCGAAATCGCGTTTCGGGTCCTTTTCGTCCAGCACCAGCGCTGTCTTTTTGTCGTTATCGATGGCCTCGTAATTCAGCCACATCTTGAATTTGCCGCCGCTCTGGTACCAGTCGTCGAGGTAGTCGTCGCGCGAATCGGCCGGCATCAGGCGCAGGAAGTTCTGCTCGGCGCCGTTGCGGATCAGGTCGAAATACAGGCGGGTCTGGGCTTGATGGGAGACGTTGCCGAACACGTCGAAGTTGACCGCCAACTGATAATACGTGCGCTCCAGCAGCGGGAAGTCGAACAGCCACATCGTTTGCGGCACGTCACCGATCAGGCCTTTGTTCACCGAGGCACTGTCGAAATGCCGGAAGATCGTCAGCAAGGCGTTATCGTTGCCAGCCCATAACGTCGACCAGCTCGGCGCTGGCGCATCGGCGTAACTGTCACGGCGCAGCACCTCGTACTCGTTACGCTTGTCGCGGTAGTCATGCCACAGGCTCAGGATGCTGCCGACATCGTCGTTCTGCCCCGGCATCGCCAACAAAGGCGTGGCCTGGCCGCGGTAATTCGGATCAATGATGTAGAGATCGTGCTCAGGCGCCTGGAACAGTGCCCAGAAGTTATCGCGAATCACGTCAGTGGCGATCTGGCCGCGGCACACCGGCCCGCGAATAAACGTACGGACGAAGTATTCGGCGTTATCGAGCATGAATTGATAACGCGCCTGGGCCGGGATCGCCTCGAACGTGGTGAACGGATTGGCCCGACGTTCCGGCCCGTATCCCGGCAAGGCGTCGACTTGCCAGTTGCCGTTATAGAAGAGGCTTTTGATCCGCGCCATCTTCGCCGGGCTCAGCGGGTAAGTGATGTGGGTCTTCTGCACAATCACGCCTTGCACCGGCCATAAACGGTAATAGACCTGAGTGCCCGGATCGTCATTGGGACGACGGGTGTTGATCAAATCAATGGGCTGGCCGGTCGGCGTGCGCGAACGTACCCACTGAAAGAAATGCCCCGGCTCGCCGTCCTTGAAATAGAGATGAGCGAGAAACCAATGCTCGAACAACCACCGCCCCACCAGGCTTTGCCGTGCCCCCGGGGCGTTGAGCAGGTTTTCCCACAGAACCACCTGCAACGCCTCCTTGGCGCTCGGTACCAGGCCTTGCTCGTCAATCGGCGCGCCGGAGGCCAGCCAGCGTTGCAGCGTCTGGTACTGCTGATCGGTCAGGCCGGTGACCGCCAGTGGCATGCCTTCCTGGGGATGTGATTTGGCATAGCTATCGAACTCGGCCGGCAAGGCGCACATGTTTTCCCGGTTCAGGCCAAGGACGATGTCCTCCGGCAACTTGGCATTGGGTTGCAACGGGGTCTTGTGGCCCAACTCAAGCATCCGCGCCATCAACGCGGCCTGACTGCCTTGAGCGTCGAGCACCGAATAGAAGCCCTTTTGCTGCCAGGCGCGCTTATCGAAGGCGTCATAAAACAGCCGGGTCGGCGCAGCAGCCTGGCGGCGTTCGCCGTCGTAGACCAGGGTCTTGGTCGCACCGCGGGCCACCCCTTCGCCACTGCCCAGATTGAGCTGACAGGCGGCGTCATTGCAGGCATGGCAGGCCACACACTTTTCGGTGAAGATCGGTTGTATGTCGCGGCTATAGGAAATAGCAGGGGAAATGCCAGAGGAAATGGCCGGATCCTGCGCGGCAGCGCCCCAGCTTAAAAACAGCAAAATCATGCTGATGACGCGATAAGACATATCCCTGGTCCCGATCATGAAAAAACGCCGCGATTCTACCGGTCTGCACCCCGCCCCAACATGAGCGATATTCATGCAAAATCGGGACATGCTCTAAAACCGCACAGGTTTGCTATTATTCCGCCCCTTCGTCATGGCCTTACCGAGTAGTCCAAATGTCCGATCGCAGCGTTCGCCTTCAAGCTCTCAAGCACGCCCTCAAAGAGCGCATCCTGATTCTCGATGGCGGCATGGGCACGATGATCCAGAGCTACAAGCTCGAAGAGCAGGATTACCGCGGCAAACGCTTCGCCGACTGGCCAAGTGACGTCAAGGGCAACAACGACCTGTTGATCCTGACGCGTCCGGACGTGATTGGCGCCATCGAGAAAGCCTACCTGGATGCCGGCGCCGACATTCTGGAAACCAACACCTTCAACGCCACCCAGGTGTCCCAGGCCGACTACGGCATGCAAGGCCTGGCGTACGAGCTAAACGTAGAAGGCGCGCGTCTGGCGCGCAAGGTCGCAGACGCCAAAACCCTGGAAACCCCGGACAAACCACGCTTCGTGGCTGGCGTGCTCGGCCCTACCAGCCGCACCTGCTCGCTGTCGCCTGACGTGAACAACCCCGGCTACCGCAACGTGACCTTCGATGAACTGGTGGAAAACTACACCGAGGCCACCAAAGGCCTGATCGAAGGCGGCGCCGACCTGATCCTGATCGAGACCATTTTCGACACCCTGAACGCCAAAGCGGCGATCTTCGCCGTGCAAGGTGTGTACGAAGAACTTGGCGTCGAGTTGCCGATCATGATCTCCGGCACCATCACCGACGCCTCCGGCCGCACGCTCTCCGGTCAGACCACCGAAGCCTTCTGGAACTCCGTGGCCCACGCCAAGCCGATCTCGGTCGGCCTGAACTGCGCCCTCGGCGCCAGCGAGTTGCGCCCCTACCTGGAAGAGCTGTCGAACAAGGCCAGCACCCACGTTTCCGCGCACCCGAACGCCGGCCTGCCGAACGAATTCGGCGAGTACGACGAACTGCCGGCCGAAACTGCAAAAGTCATCGAAGAATTCGCCCAAAGCGGCTTCCTCAACATTGTCGGTGGCTGCTGCGGCACCACGCCGGGCCACATCGAAGCCATCGCCAACGCCGTGGCCGGTTACGCGCCGCGTGCAATTCCGGACATTCCAAAGGCCTGCCGCCTGTCGGGCCTGGAACCGTTCACCATCGATCGCAACTCGTTGTTCATCAACGTCGGCGAGCGGACCAACATCACTGGTTCCGCCAAGTTCGCCCGCCTGATCCGTGAAGACAACTACACCGAAGCCCTGGAAGTCGCCCTGCAACAGGTCGAAGCTGGCGCCCAGGTGATCGACATCAACATGGACGAAGGGATGCTCGATTCGAAGAAGGCCATGGTGACCTTCCTCAATCTGATTGCCGGTGAGCCGGACATCTCCCGCGTACCGATCATGATCGACTCCTCCAAGTGGGAAGTGATCGAAGCCGGCCTCAAGTGCATCCAGGGCAAGGGCATCGTCAACTCCATCAGCATGAAAGAAGGCGTCGAGCAGTTCATTCATCACGCCAAACTGTGCAAACGCTATGGCGCCGCAGTCGTGGTGATGGCCTTCGACGAAGCCGGCCAGGCCGACACCGAAGCGCGCAAGAAAGAAATCTGCAAACGCTCCTACGACATTCTGGTCAACGAAGTCGGCTTCCCGCCGGAAGACATCATCTTCGACCCGAACATCTTCGCCATCGCCACCGGCATCGAAGAACACAACAACTACGCTGTGGACTTCATCAACGCCTGTGCCTACATCCGTGACGAACTGCCGTACGCGCTGACCTCGGGCGGTGTGTCCAACGTGTCGTTCTCGTTCCGTGGCAACAATCCGGTGCGCGAGGCGATTCACTCGGTGTTCCTGCTGTATGCGATCCGCAACGGCCTGACCATGGGTATCGTCAACGCCGGCCAGCTGGAGATCTACGACCAGATCCCGGCTGAACTGCGTGACGCCGTTGAAGACGTCGTGCTCAACCGCACCCCGGAAGGCACTGACGCCCTGCTCGCCATTGCCGACAAGTACAAGGGCGACGGCAGCGTCAAGGAAGCCGAGACCGAGGAATGGCGCGGCTGGGACGTCAACAAGCGTCTGGAGCATGCGCTGGTCAAAGGCATCACCACGCACATCGTTGAGGACACCGAAGAATCCCGTCAATCGTTCGCCCGCCCGATCGAAGTGATCGAAGGCCCGCTGATGTCCGGCATGAACATCGTCGGCGACCTGTTCGGCGCCGGCAAAATGTTCCTGCCGCAGGTGGTGAAATCCGCCCGCGTGATGAAGCAGGCCGTGGCCCACTTGATCCCGTTCATCGAACTGGAAAAAGGCGACAAACCGGAAGCCAAGGGCAAAATCCTGATGGCCACGGTAAAAGGCGACGTGCACGACATCGGCAAGAACATCGTTGGCGTCGTGCTGGGTTGTAACGGCTACGACATCGTCGACCTCGGCGTGATGGTCCCGGCGGAGAAAATCCTGCAAGTGGCCAAGGAGCAGAAGTGCGACATCATCGGCCTGTCCGGCCTGATCACCCCTTCGCTGGATGAAATGGTCCACGTAGCCCGCGAGATGCAGCGCCAGGACTTCCATCTGCCGCTGATGATCGGTGGCGCGACCACCTCCAAAGCACACACGGCCGTGAAGATCGAGCCGAAATACAGCAACGACGCAGTGATCTACGTCACCGACGCTTCCCGCGCCGTGGGCGTGGCGACGCAGTTGCTGTCCAAGGAATTGAAGCCGGCGTTCATCGAGAAGACTCGCCTGGAATACATCGAAGTCCGCGAGCGCACCGCTAACCGCAGCGCCCGTACCGAGCGCCTGAGCTACCCGGCGGCCATCGCCAAGAAGCCGCAGTTCGACTGGAGCACTTACGAGCCGGTCAAACCGACGTTTACCGGTGCCAGGGTGCTGGAGAACATCGACCTGAAGGTGTTGGCCGAATACATCGACTGGACGCCGTTTTTTATCTCCTGGGACCTGGCCGGCAAATTCCCGCGCATCCTCACGGATGAAGTGGTCGGTGAAGCCGCCACGGCGTTGTACGCTGACGCCCGGGAAATGCTCGCCAAGCTGATCGACGAGAAACTCATCAGCGCCCGTGCCGTGTTCGGCTTCTGGCCGGCCAATCAGGTGCGCGAGGATGACATTGAAGTCTACGGCGATGACGGCAAGCCGATTGCCAAGCTGCATCACCTGCGTCAGCAGATCATCAAGACCGACGGCAAGCCGAACTTCTCCCTGGCTGACTTCGTTGCCCCCAAAGACAGCGAAGTGACCGACTACGTGGGTGGTTTCATCACCACCGCCGGGATCGGTGCCGAAGAAGTGGCCAAGGCCTATCAGGATGCCGGCGATGACTACAACTCGATCATGGTCAAGGCACTGGCCGACCGTCTGGCCGAGGCGTGCGCCGAGTGGCTGCACCAGCAGGTCCGTAAAGAGTACTGGGGTTACGCCAAGGACGAGACGCTCGACAACGAGGCCCTGATCAAAGAGCAATACACCGGTATCCGCCCTGCCCCGGGCTACCCGGCCTGCCCGGATCACACCGAGAAATCCACATTGTTCAAGTTGCTGGACCCCGAGGCCTCGGAAATGAAAGCTGGCCGCAGTGGTGTGTTCCTTACCGAGCACTACGCCATGTTCCCGGCGGCAGCGGTCAGCGGTTGGTACTTCGCTCACCCGCAGGCGCAATATTTTGCCGTGGGCAAGATCGACAAGGACCAGGTGCAGAGCTACACCTCGCGCAAAGGTCAGGAACTGAGCGTGACCGAGCGCTGGCTGGCGCCGAACCTGGGTTACGACAACTAATAGAGGCAACTCGGTCGAGTGCCCGATCGTTCCCACGCTCTGCGTGGGAATGCCTCAATGGACGCTCTGCGTCCGCTTTAGGGACGCGGAGCGTCCCGGGCTGCATTCCCACGCAGAGCGTGGGAACGATCAATCACTGCAACATTGTCTATGCTTACTTCTCACACATTGGTGACGAGGGGTTTATGGACGATCCAGCCGACAACAAGCCGCCTACTTTCTGGCAAATGCTGCACAGCGTCATGGCGGCGGCGTTCGGGGTGCAGAGCGGGAAGAACCGGGCCCGGGATTTCACTCACGGCAAGCCCAGTCATTTCGTGATTCTGGGGATTTTGTTCACCGCGGTGTTTGCGTTGACGCTGTACGGCATCGTGCAACTGGTGGTGCATCTGACCGGGGTTTAACGCAATTGCGCTCGTGCACCGGGCTCGTAAACCGCGCCGCACATCAGCAGGAACGAGTAGAAAACTTTCAACATTAATCGTTCGAGCCCCCGGCAATTCGCCGCGCATCATAGCCAGCGAAGCCCCGGGAAACGGCGCTTGCCCCGGTTATTGTCCGACAATCGTCGGAATGGGGCCCGGACGGGGTCGGTTATTGATGGCTGACCCAAAATACCGCTGTGCCCACGACCAGGATGATCAGGAACAGAATGGCCCAAGCATCGACCGTGCTATCGGGTTTTGACGTTTTGGTAGGGTTGCTCATTGCATCGCCTCTTGTCGGTTTTATCGGTGATTGCATAAAGACTCGAGCACAGTTAAGACGATGATTGCCCGCACCACAAATGTGGGTTCTGGCTAATTGGTATTCATTAGTCGTTTTGGTTCTTTACATATACTCAAACATCACTTTTGCGCATAACTGCAAACTGGTATCTTGCCCCGGCTCCGTTGGGAGTGCGCGGCCGTGCGCGCAGAATTGCCGAGGCAGTATCGGAAACTTCTAGGCGAAAAACGCAACTGGATCCGACCGGCCCAAGCCTGAGAACAGGACTTATATGTACGTATATGACGAGTACGATCAGCGGATCATCGAGGACCGCGTCAAGCAGTTCCGTGATCAGACCCGACGCTATCTGGCAGGCGAGCTGAGCGAAGAAGAATTCCGCCCCCTGCGCCTGCAAAATGGCCTTTACATCCAGCGCTTCGCGCCGATGTTGCGGGTGGCGGTGCCTTACGGCCAACTGACTTCGCGCCAGACGCGAATGATGGCCAAAATTGCCCGCGACTATGACAAGGGCTACGCCCACATCAGCACCCGGCAGAACGTGCAGTTCAACTGGCCGGCGCTGGAAGACATCCCGGACATCCTTGCCGAACTGGCGACCGTGCAGATGCACGCGATCCAGACCAGCGGCAACTGCTTGCGCAACGTCACCACCGACCAGTTCGCCGGTGTCGCTGCCGACGAGCTGATCGATCCGCGCCCGTGGTGCGAGATCGTCCGCCAATGGACCACCTTCCACCCTGAATTCGCTTACTTGCCGCGCAAGTTCAAGATCGCCATCAACGGTTCGACTTCCGACCGTGCGGCCATCGAAGTCCATGACATCGGCCTTGAGCCGGTGCACAACGCCGCTGGCGAGCTGGGTTTCCGTGTGCTGGTGGGTGGTGGTCTGGGCCGTACCCCGGTGGTGGGCGCGTTCATCAATGAATTCCTGCCGTGGCAAGACCTGTTGAGCTACCTCGACGCCATCCTGCGGGTCTACAACCGCTATGGCCGTCGTGACAACAAGTACAAGGCGCGGATCAAGATTCTGGTCAAGGCCTTGACCCCTGAAGTCTTCGCGCAAAAAGTCGACGCGGAAATGGAGCACCTTCGCGGTGGCCAGACCACGTTGACCGAAGCCGAAGTGCATCGTGTAGCCAAACACTTCGTCGACCCCGAGTACAAGGCTCTGGACAACCAGACCCAGGCGTTGGCCGAACTCGATAAAGAGCACCCGGGCTTCGCGCGCTGGCGCACCCGCAATACCATGGCCCACAAGAAGCCGGGTTATTTGGCCGTGACCCTGTCCCTGAAGCCGACCGGTGTTGCACCGGGCGACATCACCGACAAGCAGCTCGATGCCGTTGCCGACCTGGCCGATCGTTACAGCTTCGGTCAGCTGCGCACCTCCCACGAGCAGAACATCATTCTGGCCGACGTTGAGCAGACCCAACTGTTCGCGATGTGGGGCGAGTTGCGTGAGCAGGGCTTCGCCACGCCAAACATCGGTTTGCTGACCGACATCATCTGCTGCCCGGGTGGCGACTTCTGCTCCCTGGCCAACGCCAAATCGATTCCGATCGCCGAGTCGATCCAGCGTCGCTTCGAAGACCTGGATTACCTGTTCGATATCGGCGAACTGGACCTGAACATCTCCGGCTGCATGAACGCCTGTGGTCACCACCACGTCGGCCACATCGGCATTCTCGGGGTGGACAAGAAAGGCGAAGAGTTCTACCAGGTTTCCCTGGGTGGCAGCGGAAGTCGCGACGCCAGCCTGGGTAAAATTCTCGGCCCGTCCTTCGCCCAGGACGCCATGCCTGACGTGATCGAAAAGCTGATCGACGTGTACATAGAACAACGTACCGAAGACGAGCGTTTCATCGACACCTATCAGCGTATTGGCATCGACCTCTTCAAGGAGCGCGTCTATGCAGCGAATAATTAAGAACAACGAAGTCGTCGACGAGACCTGGCACTTGCTGCCCAAGGACTTCAACATCGACGAGATCAGCAACTGCGACGACTACATCGTCCCGTTGCAGCTGTGGCGCGAACACAGCCGTATGCTCAAGGCCCGCGATGGCGGCCTGGGCGTGTGGCTGGATGCCGATGAAGAAGCGGAAGAAATCGGTGACGACGTGGAAAATTTCCAGGTGATCGCCCTGAATTTCCCAGCTTTCACTGATGGTCGCAATTACTCCAACGCCCGCCTGCTGCGTGACCGTTATGGTTTCAAAGGTGAACTGCGAGCGATTGGCGATGTGCTGCGCGACCAGCTGTTCTACCTGCACCGCTGCGGTTTCGACGCTTTTGCGATTCGCGCCGATAAAGACCCGTACGAAGCCCTGGAAGGTCTCAGGGACTTCTCGGTGACCTATCAGGCCGCCACCGACGAACCGCTGCCGCTGTTCCGTCGCCGCTGATCGTCAAACCTTGAACCCCTTCGCGGGGTTCAAGGCTCCCTCCTAGTACAGTCACGCCACGAACAAATCCGTTCAAAAACCTGCGCGCTGTTCCAATGCCCTGAACGCCACCCATGGGTTTTCAAGCCGGCCTAGCACTGCGCTCAATCGACTCAATACTTCGTCCGAAGCATCTGCCGCCTCCAAAAGTCGCCAGACTCGCGCCTGAAGCGACAAATAGCTGACCTGAAAGTCGGCGGTCAGGCTCAGCCTGTCGATTGCGCTTAAGAACCGCGTACCGGAGGGTTTGTCTACCAGCCGCTGCCAAAGGGCTTTTCGGGACTGTTGCAGCGGTTCATCGCAGTCTCGTAGCCACACAATCGGCTGTCCATAGTCAGCACCTGGCGCGCTCAGCCATAAATTGATTCCCGTTTGTTCACGATGGCTGATCAGTCGGCGGAGTGTGTCCTCGTCTGTCAGTGGATTGCCCCCCAGCAGCACACGATCCACCGAGACGGCCTGATTTATCACTGCGGGGGGAACGCGGGTGATCCGGTTGTCACGCAAGTCCAGAGAGGTCATATAGGGCTCATCCCTGATACCGATCGGGCACCGGGTAATCCGGGTGTCGCTCAGGTTCAGCCGACGCAAGTCATTCATCCCGAGCAACATGGGGGGTACGCCCAAGGGGTTTTCACTCAGGTCCAGCGTTTGAAGCCTGGCCAACCCGCTCAGCTGTGACGCCGTCTCTTCGGTGAAGACCAGGCCGGTAGCCTTGAGATTCAGCGACGTGAGATGAGTCAGGCTGAACATGGCCGTCGGCAGAACAGCCTGCACCTCACCCTCGGGGTCGAATTGGGTCAACTCGACACCCTCAAGATTCAAGGTCTGCAGATTCGGAAAACACTCGAGGAACCCATTCAAGGATTCACGCTCGGTCACGTGGAAGTGCGGCATCGACAACTCGACGACCTCGTTGAAGCGGATGTTCATGATCGGCAATCGATGATAGTCCTCGCCCGCCATGTCGAGCTTGAACCCGACAAGCTGTTCGCCTGAATAGACGCGCTGATCTTGCGATGCCCGCTTTCGCCAGAGGGTGATCAGCTCGTCAGCCAGCTCGATTCTGGTTTCACGTTCGTAGTCCATGGCGCTCTGAACCATGTTCTCGTTATGTACTTCAATCTGCTCTTCAGTCAGCCCCTGTGCCTCGTTGTCAGCTTCGTTCAGGAAGGGAATGTCCATTTCCACAATGTCTTGCGCCACCTGATCGATCCAGCCGCTCAGGTCGATGTTCAATTGTTGAAACGCCTGCTTCAGCGCGTCGATATGAGCCTGGGCCCTGCCACCGCTACGCAGTAGGACTTCATCGGCCTCAGCATCCGAGAAATCCGGATAAAGCTCCTTGAGCTGCAACCTCATCATCTCGTGCGTCAGCTCTTCGGCCTGAGGCGTACCGGGAAAACCGCCGCCACGCAGCCCTTGCGCCTCGAAGGACAGGCCGGAGTCCATCCTGCCCAGACCGAGCATGAATTCGGAACGCTGCATTGCCTGATCCCCGAGTTTCAGCCGCAATTCGTGGGCTGGATCAAGCGATGAAAGTTGCAGCGCCTCGCGTTCGTCCACGGACAGAACGTCAAGGAGTGCCGCATAAAAGTCCGTTTGCACACCGCGACTCAGGTAACGGCTCCCCACCTTGATCAACCGTCGAACATCGGGGGCGTCAAACGCACCGCTACGGTCCAGAACTCGGCTTGCGAGAGAACCGTCCTGGATTTCGATACGAAGGTTCTTTGGCCATCCGGGCAGATTTTTGAGGGAATGCAGGGCCAGCGTGTCGGACGCCGGGTTGACCACCGAGGGAAGGTACACCCCCTCATACGCACGATTGAGCCGTACATGCTGTTGGTATTGCCGAGCCTTGCTGTCGAGACGGCTGAACATTTGCCGGAGCTGGACCGCGTCGGAAGGGCTCTGGATATCCACGCCATAACGGTCAAGCATTTGCTCAATGGCGCTTTTGGGCAGGCCGGGGTATTGGCGCTGAAACAACCGGACCCACTCATGTTCCGAGTGCTGAAGCGCTTCGTAACGGCTGTTGAACTGTTCAACTCGCTCGCCCTGGGCCACAGCGGCTTGCTCGAGTTCCTGATCGATCCTGAAACGGCTGATGGTATCGGCCAGCAAAGGCGTCGGCGGACGCCCGGCCTGCATCAGTCGCAGCATGTCATCATCGACAGCACTGACCTTGGCGATCTGCGCCAGCATTTCATCGCTGAAAGACGCCACCGACGGGCCGAGTCCGCGCAGAAGCTCCAAGCGGGTCGGTGGTACCCGGCTGGGTAATACGACAGCCGGAGCAACGGCCTGGTCCGGCGTCGGCCTGGCAACCTCCTCCGCCGGTGCTGCGCCAGGTTCGCGAGCGCTCTCGGCAATGGCACCGGCCTCGGCCGCTTCACCCTTGAGCGCCGCACCTGCGCCGGCCAGCGGCAGCGCATTAAGCAAGCCAAATACCGTGCGCGTCACGCCCGCCGCTCTATCGCTCGATGTCGCACCGTTGACGACCTGATCAAGGCCATACCCGGCATCGATGATACCGGCCAGCACCAACAACCCTTCTCCGCCGGGCACGAACAACGCCAAAGGACCGAAACGGTTGATCCATTGCACAACCGGTTCGGTGACGGCACTCAAGTTATCCCGGTTGACCTGCGCATCGTCACGAATGGTGTTGACCCCGGCCAGGGAGGCCTCCTTCATGGTCAGGACCAACTGGGCAAACGGATCGGTGCCTGATGGCGAGTCATCGAAGCCGATGTATCGGGCAGGCTCCCAAAAGCCGTCATCGTTGAAGAACCCCGCCTCTTTGGTCAGCCGGTGTTCCCTCGGGTAGACCGCCATGCCGTCCAGCGCCGTCAACACACCAGCATGGAAAGTGCCGTCCTTGCGATCATCCTCGGCGAAGTGAGCGGCCAAGGCCTGTTTCGTATCGTCACGCCTGCCCTGCTCTACAACCCACTGGTGCAAATGCCCGGAGTCCTCAAACGCATGCAGGGGCGACGAGTTGCCGGGGATGTACAACACAATCCTGCCGCCAGGTTCACGGAAGCCCCAGATGTCTTTTGATGTGTAGCGATAAAGCTTCAAGCGTCCCGTAACAAGCATCGCAGGCACCCTGGTGGGGGCCTGTAATTGTTCGAATGTGAGTGTTGCCCATGCTTGATCCGACGGCAGCCCTGCCGCCTGCATGGCCAGTGCGAGCCCTTCCGGGTCCAGACTGTTCTCACCCCGCTGCAGTAAAGCGGCCATGACGAAGGCGGCTTTGGCCGAGGTTTTCAGTGCATGGGGGGCAGGTGCGACGATCACTTCGTCCGATGGCCAGGCTTGATCAAGATAGGCCTGATACAGATCCTTGAGAGCCAGCTCCCAGACCCACTTTTTGAAGTCCGCCGGTCGCACGGCGATCTGGTTGGCTGGACCGAAGATTTGCCCGACGTTTCGGCGATAGAGGCCTTCATAACTGTCGTGGTTGCCATCGCCACTATCGGCAAACTCGTCGACGTGCTCCACGATCTGTATGGATGGCCCGATGTCAGGCGGCGTATACAACCCAAACGCTGTTTCACCGAAGCGCCCGTCACCCACGGTTTGATAGTTGGAAATCAGCACCTGCACCAGCGACATGGCACTCGCCACCCGTCCCTGGTGGATGCCGTTCTGCGCGGGATGCCCTTTGTAGTCGTAATCGAGGGTCACCAGCTGTGCGGTGGCGGGATCAATATCATGACCCCACTTTTCTTTGATCAGGTGTTCGCCAAACTGGCTGGGAGTGAGTGGCAGCGCAGCATCCATGGCGGACTTCAACACTTGGCGCATGCCGGGAGAGGTCAGTACATCGTCGGCTTTTTGAGGGTGGTCGATCATGGTGCATTCCATTGCAAGCATTTCAGGAACACCAGCCTAACCGACCACGGATCAACCGGAAGCGGGAGCGATCGACACAGATCTCAGGAAAATTCGCAAACACCGTAAGGAAAATGGATGGACTTGAAACCCGCCCAAAAAAAATGAAACCGGGGAAGAATCCACGGTTTCATTTTTTAACGGTGATGCTTGTCGAGTATTACCAGAAGCGTTGCTGGGTCAACCGGCTCCACCAGCTCAGCAGCACACGATCGACCGAGCCACTGGCCGCCATGCCGATGCGCTCCTGCAGGCTTTTGCGTTCGGCGTAGTGCAAGTGGTACAGCTCGGACTTCTTCGCTCGTTCGGCGAGGTATTCATCGCTGGTCTTGAGTTCGTCCACCAGTTGCTTGTCCAGCGCGGCGATACCGAGCCAGATTTCGCCGGTGGCCACTTCGTCGATGGCCAGTTGCGGGCGATAGCGCGAAACGAAGTTCTTGAACAACTGGTGAGTGATGTCCAGGTCTTCCTGGAACTTCTCGCGGCCCTTCTCGGTGTTTTCGCCAAACACCGTCAGCGTGCGCTTGTACTCGCCGGCGGTCAGCACTTCAAAGTCGATGTCGTGCTTTTTCAGCAGACGGTTGACGTTAGGCAACTGCGCCACAACACCAATCGAGCCGAGGATCGCGAACGGCGCGCTGATGATCTTCTCGCCGATGCACGCCATCATATAGCCGCCGCTGGCCGCGACCTTGTCAATGCACACGGTCAACGGCACGCCGGCATCCCGGATACGCGCCAGTTGCGAGGACGCCAGGCCATAGCTGTGAACCATGCCGCCGCCGCTTTCCAGGCGCAGCACCACTTCATCCTTGGGCGTGGCGAGGGTCAGCAGTGCGGTGATTTCATGGCGCAGGCTTTCAGTGGCCGAGGCCTTGATGTCGCCGTCGAAATCCAGCACAAACACCCGTGGCTTGGCTTCGGTTTTCTTCTTTTGCTTTTTCTCGGATTTAGCTTCGACCTTGCGCAAGGCCTTGAGCTGGTCCTTGTCGAGCAAGGTTTGCTCCAGGCGTTCGCGCAGCCCTTTGTAGAAATCATTGAGTTTGCTGACTTGCAACTGGCCGACCGACTTGCGTCGACCTTTGCTGCGCAACGCCGCGAAACTGGCCAGGACCACCAGAATGGCGATCACCAGTGTCACGGTCTTAGCCAGAAAAACTGCGTACTCGGCAAAAAACTCCACAGGGGAACCTCGAAGGCTTGAAAGCCCCATTCTACGGGCATTGTCTAACGAGTGTCTAACCATGTTCTAACACTTTGAGGCACCTGAGAGCCGCTGCGAGGCATCTGATGGTAGTCGTCCAACATCCCCCAAAGACTTGGCTTACAGTGGCGCACGAAGGCGCGGCAAGGACCCCATGCAGGCCTCCGTGCGAGCGCCTGGGCGAGGCCACACGGGGGAGCATGAGCCTGTAGTTACAATGAGGTGGTCATTCCCAAATTTTCTGTATTTTCTCGTTAAGGTCCCTTGAGGTGCCCATACAGCCAAAAGGCCAGATGGATAGCCACACAGACCAGATAGGCAGCCTGTAAGGTGTCCATTGGGTTCTCCTTAGGGGACTGGGCCTCATGGGTCATATCGACGCCGTAGTATCAGTTTGATATTTTCGTAGGGAACATTTCGAGGGTTGTAGTGAATATGGAAATTAACTCTTTTCCCGAGTTCTATGAGGTCTTCTCTGAATACCGCAAAGACAATCGTTGGATGTTCCGTGGGCAAGCCGATGCTTCATGGGCGGTGGTTCCTAAGGCTGGTAGGAGTCCTTATAAGGAACGCGATGATCTGGAATATTTGGCTACGTGGAAAAGGAAAGCGTGTGAATACATCCCCAAAAGCCCAACGACTGATTGGGAATGGATGGCGATAGCCCAGCATCACGGATTGCCGACGCGACTGTTGGATTGGAGCTACAACCCGCTGGTCGCCGCCTTTTTTGCATGTCTGTCCCATCCTGATATTGACGCTGCGATCTACTGCTTAAAACCTAAACTGTATATCACCTCAGAAATGTCCGGACCCCGTCACTTGCGTGATGTAGCGAAGTACAAGCCTAACAGCGTGGCTTCGCGTATCGGGCGTCAGAGTGGATTATTTACCGCGCATCCTGATCCTCAGATTGATTTGCCCGAAGCTTTACAGAAAGAGGATGAGTTGGTCTCGCATGTAATCAAGGCAGGCTATAAGCGGCAGATGATGTTCGATCTCAGTCACTACGGCATAAATCGCTTGACCCTGATGGGGGACTTGGATGGACTGTCTGCCCATATGTGCTGGGCTCTTGAAAACAACAGGTACTGGTCAGACCATGACGAGTTTATGAGCGAGTTGGCCGGTCAGCCTGCAATAAAGTGATCTGCCACATGGCGTCATAAGGGGCCCTTGAGGCCTCCTCATAATGCCGGGAATTTAGCTGGTCAGCTCGATGTGGGTAATCATCGGGAAGGCCACAGCCTCGGTCTGTAGACCATCAGCAGTCAGCTTCACGCGGACCTTGCCGTTAGCCACGATGTCCACGACAGCCATGATCTCAACGTCCCAGCACTGATGGGCACCGTTGCGAGTCGCTTCGATCTTCCACACGTCACCATTGGAACGCTCACGGTAGCTCAGAGAGGTGAACATCTTAGGCAGCAGGAACAGACCACGGTCGGTGCCAGCGTATGGCTGCACAGAGGTGCCGATCAGGGCTTCGATGTCCGCCACGCCAGCACGCTGAGCAGCACGCTCCAGAACGGCCACCAGCGACACAGGTAGCAGGACCACGAAGTCACCCAGCGAGGTGCCCACAGTCTGGTTGATGTGCATCGTCAAGATGTCGATCAGGTCCTCAGCGATCTCTACAGGCTTGCCAGTTGGCTTGGTCGTGGAGACGCTCTCGGTGCTTGGAGCGGTGGACAGGATTGCAGCGATCTTGCCAGCAGCGCTTAGCTCAATATCACGGAGCATCTTGTCAGCGGTCTGGGCCAGAGAGCCCTCGGTGAAGCCCGCCATCAGGTTGTGATCGAGGATGGTGGCCCGGTGGCTGATGACCAAAGCGGTGTCGGTAGGCTCGGTGAAGATCACAGAGCCGGCCAGGACTTCGCCCTTGGTGATTGTCTGGTTATCCCAGTTCTTGCGAGGATCGAAGGTGACGGTACGATCAGCCATCGTAATGATTTGTTGACCAGTGGCATCTGAGCCAGCCGGACGGAACTCGCAAGGCGTCCGCTCAGCAGCTTCCTCACGCCACTCGTCACCGTTCAAGTAGTCCTCAGCGGCTGCCACAAGGGCTCGTACGTAGATGGACACGTCTGTAGACGCAAGGGTCTCTGAGCGGACATCGGCGGTATTGAAGCGGATCGACCCGTTATGCTCATCGGTGATGGCGGTGGTGTAGGTCGATGGTTTTTCGTATTGGTTAGGCAGTTTCATGGGATTGGTTCTCCTGAGTTAGATGAAGGGGATGAGGTTGTGAGTCGAGGACAGAGCGACTACCAGCCAGAGTTACGAGAGGCAGCACGGACTCGGTCGCCTTGTTCACGAATGGCAGCCGCTCGGGCTTCTCTTTCGGCCTTCGCTTGGGCCAACTCACGGGGCGTAGCTTCACGGAGACGCTCAGCATGGGCATTGGCCTCAGCTTGTTGACGGAGGCGCTCACGGGCCTTCTCTGACTTGTCTATGGCGTACTCTCGGGCGACCTCGGGGATCGCAGCGAGTGACAACCCGGCCTCATCGAAGACCTTAACGATCTCGAACTTACGGCTTTGCACCGTGGCGCACTGAGCGACCAGCATGGGCAACATGATGTTCTCGACGTACTCACGGCTCAGGGTCTGGCCGGACACGGTGACTTCGTTCTTCAGGACTTGGGTGATGGTGATTTTCATGGCGTTGGATCTCCTGTGAGGTGACCCATTCGTTCAGCCTTGGCGCCATAGACGCGCACGACAAGACGGCAAGGAGGGAGCCGCGTGGGCATCATCCAAGACTGACGAATAGGTTCTTGATTTGGGGTTGTGTGGCTGATGCTGGTCAGGACATGGCAAGCCTGAAGGGCATCGAAAGGACAACCGTGGCGACGGTCGGGTGTTACTGGGGACGAGCTGTGAGGATCACAGGGACGCCATGGACGACATGGTAGAAGCTGAGCAAGTCGAGACCAGTAGCAGCCAATAGAGCCTCAAGGGGTTCCATGAGATAGGCTCCAAGCCTGCTCGACACGAATGCCTTAGCTTTCTCTGGGTCTTGGCTGGAGAAGACGTTGAGGTTCTTCAAGTCGAACACTGCGAGACGGGTACGACCATTCAACATGGCCGCTTCGATAGACAACAGACGATCAGCATCGGCTGAGCTGAGACCATCTAACTTGAAGTGGTAGCGCATAGGACCTCCTTAGAGATGGGCTGAGAGAACAAGGATTATCATGATCACCAGACCAATCCCTAACTTAGAGGTGAACTTAAGAGAAACTTAAAGACAAAGGATAAAGATTTAATTAAAGATAATAATTATAGAGTTACTCAATGAGTAATCTTTAAGATCTTTAAGTTAAAGCCCCCCCGTGCAACTTGAGCAATACACGGTGGCCCCAATCCCGTGCAAGGTCTCTCTGCGGTGTCCTCCATGGACATCGACTAACGAGTGACAATATCAAGCTGCGCTCCTTCCTACTGGAGCCAGACACTGATGGTCTGCTTACCGGGGACTGTCGAGCGCTTGGCGTGCCTCCCATGAAGGGCGGTCGCACTGGTCGTCTCAGTTGTCGCTGGTCGGGTCCGCAAGGGAGCCCGGTAGGAATCTGGAAGAGCCACAGAGAAATTTATTTTTGGTTTCTGTGGTGTCTCACAATAGTGAGGGTAATATAAGTTCCTATTGACACCCTCAAGGAATCTATGCTTGAAACCTACACATTCCTTGCATATTCCCCGTGTGATTCCTTGCGTCTGGTTTTCAGGTAGCACTGAGCAGCCCTGATATTAGCCAGATGGGCGACCTGAGGCTCGCCATTGATCGAAACTTGCGCTCGATACCAACCGTTAGGCAACTTGGAGATTCCTTTGGGGAGACCGGATGCCTTCTTGTACGCCTTCTTGTTCAAGGTGTTTTGTTGCTGGGTACAGGCACGCAGGTTCTCGACATTGTTATTTAGGCAGTCACCATCACGGTGATCGACAACAAGTTCAGCCGGGTCGATTCCAGTGTGCATGTAATAGATGACTCGGTGGGTCCGATAGAACTGACCGTTGAACTGCATACGGTAGTAACCATCGCTGCCGATGCTCACGACAGGACCAACTTTGCCATTGCGGCCTGTTGTAGCTTTGGTACGGGACAAGCCCGAGGGGCTCTCTGGGTCGATCTTATAGCGGGCCTGAAGGTCGGTCAGGGATGGCATTGCGGTGAAGCTGATCATAGTGGGTCCTCCTGAGGTTTGGTTGGGTGTCTCTCAATAGTGAGGACAAAATAAACCGTCTCAGGAATGACCAGAATGGATCACAAAGTCATGAACGAGCACGATCCTACGCTCTCGCAGCAAGGCCAGGACCCAGCGACTCGATTAGATTTCACGTAGGAGCGTAATAGTCTGAGCTGTCTTTCAGCTAACGGCTGGTCTTTCCTGTGTTAGCGTCAAGGTAGACTTTGTTGCTAATTTTCATACCTCCACAATAGGTGAAGTACATACCCTGACCACGATTGGTTGAAGCCATCCAACCGCCCATTTCTTGGAAGTCCCCTTCCGTACAGGTTCCATCGTTAATCAGTTGGCGCGCTGCTTTTGAGAATTGGGTCTTGTAGATCTTATAATCGTCAGATCCTTTGATAAGAGAATCATCACCAGTTGCGCCCTCTGCCGGGTCCTTAGGACGATCTTTACTAAAGTCTTTGATCTGGACCCATTCAGCAAATTTTCCATCTTTGATGCCATTGGCTGCCGTGCAAGATTTGTTACCGTCTTTCACGTACTCGCTTTTTCCTCCGACACAAGATGCTAAGTAAGCTTTGGTGATACGGGCCCATTCGCCCTTTCTCTCCAAAACTTCAACGCCTTCCCTAAACATTAGACGCCCTGCCACTCCGCAATTAGCAGAAGGACATGTGTGTCTGTCGGTACGGTCAGTGGTCACCCACAGTTGGTTTTCGGCCAATGCGTGAATCGAAAGCGATTGAAGCGCGGCATAGATTGAGAGGCTGAGAATGAAACGTCCTTTGTTCAAGGTATTGCCCTTTATAGATGACCGTTAGGGATAGCCGTTATTTGAATGCTTAGGGTCTCCGTTGCTGGCAGAGCCCCCAGGCCAATCGAGTGCTTACCGTTGAGCAGTAGCCACCAACGAAAACGCCCCCTTGAGCGCCTCAGCCATGCGGCCCAATTGCACAGCCCCAGCGGCACCATATAGGTCATACGTGATAGACCCTGAGCTGTGCCCAGTGATCTCCTGAGAGATTCCCAAGGATACCTCAGCGGCCTTGAGACGCCCCGACATGGAGTGACGAAGCGAGTGGAAAGACAGCCCAGTATTGGTCTCGGTGCCCAGCACATCACGAGTCAACTGATTGAGCATGGACGTGAAGCCACTTGAGGACCGCTTGAAGAGCTTGCCATCGGCAGCCTCAGCGAATGCCTTGAGAGCCTCCAAGTCCAGCCCATAGGCAGCCACCAAAGGCACCTTACGAACACTGAACTTGTTCTTGATGGTCTTTCCGTCATTGGTGTTTATGTCCATGACCAACAAGCCTTGGGCCTCAATGATGTCCTTCGAGGTCAACTGGTAGATCTCGCCAATGCGAGCCCCAGAGACCACGCCAATGCTCAGCGCCCAGCGCTTCCAATCGGTAGCAGGGAGCTTGTTCGCGTAGTCCATCAGCGCAGCCACTTGAGCCGGTGAGAACTCCTTGCGCTGACTCTCAGAGCCCCTGAGGATTTGTAGCTTCTGGACAAAAGCCTTGGTGATATAGGCGTTGGCTTCAGCCCATACCATGACAGTCGTGAGGTGAGTCAGGATCTTGTTGACCGTGGAGACTTTGCGACCCGTCTTCAGACCATCCCTCAAGGCCAGCATGTGAGCGCGCGTGTGAATCTTCAAGTCCAAGTCACCAAGGAGCCCGCTGATTGTCCCGCAAGACGCCCTGAGGTTCTTCAGTGTGGAGCCGGTGAGGTCGTCCTTGCGCTCGGTCATGTAGAGCGCAGAGAGATACTCAAAGGTGTGGACAGGTGTGGTCAGATTGTCGAGACCTTGAGGAGCCCCTTCGGACGCTAATACAGATAGGGACACAGGAAGAGGCACGTCACTCGCGTGCTTCATCTCTTCGATGATCTCAACGATCTCTCCAAGGCTTCCATGAGTTCGCTCTTCAGCGGCAGTCATGATCCTTGTCCCCATCATCACCGCTTTGGCCTGATCGGAGTTCAAGGGCACTGTACAGGCGATCTCGTCGAGGTCCCTACGGATCTCTGAATAGACCAACCCCATGCCGCCATAAGCTGGTGAGGCGCTCACTGGGTCGTAAGGGTCCCACGCAGAGCCGGTTCCCAAGACGCTCTCAGCGATCTCCTTGAGGCGTTCGCGGAGTTGATCCCAAGTGGCTTCGGGTTGATCAAGATGGAAGGTTCTGAGCGTGGTCAGCAGGTGCTTCGCGATGGTCACAGCGGTTTGCCTATGGATCGTCTTGAGGGAGAGCGTACAGGTAGCTTTAGAGCCCAGTGGGCGAATGCGGAGGGTGTAACGGCCTTGCCTGCGGTAGACCCATGGCGTGGCGAGTTCTAACAGGGTTCTAACAGTTGGTGCTTTGGTATAGGGGGTCATGATTGGTCGCGCCCTTGTCCTGCTTGGGTTTGACCTTCGTTGCGCCCCAGTTGGCAAAAAACTCCACAGGGACTCCTTTAATACGATGCGCTGCATGAACGCGCGCGGGATGCCTCCAGCATACCCATGCGCCGCCCTGGCGGCCAGCCGTGAAACCTCTGGCAACAGCCCTGTATCGGGCATTTCAAACAAGCGTATGTTTTTTCATTGACA
Organism: Pseudomonas sp. FW305-20; assembly: GCF_058788075.1. Lineage (NCBI taxonomy): Bacteria > Pseudomonadati > Pseudomonadota > Gammaproteobacteria > Pseudomonadales > Pseudomonadaceae > Pseudomonas > Pseudomonas sp. FW305-20. The sequence continues at coordinate 195,169 of NZ_JBYTAJ010000001.1, forward strand.
GCTTACCGTCATCCTCATAACCTCGCCGAACCTTCAACGTACCGGGATGACGCGGACGTGGGCAGTATCTACTTGATTCGACATGGCCAGGCCTCCTTTGGTGCAGACGACTATGACGTCCTGTCGCCGACCGGTATTCGCCAGGCAGAAGTCCTCGGCCAGCACCTCGCCGAACTGGGCATCAGCTTCGATCGCTGCCTTTCGGGCGACCTGCGCCGCCAGCAGCACACGGCCAACAGCGCGCTGGAACAGTTCGCTGCGGCAGGCCTGCCGGTTCCCGTCCTGGAAATCGATTCCGCTTTCAATGAGTTCGACGCCGACGCGGTGATCCGCGCACTGCTGCCAGAAATGTTACCGGACGAACCCGAAGCGCTGCACATCCTGCGCAATGCCGCGCAAAACCGCGGCGAGTTCCAGCGCATCTTCGCCCTGATCATCGAACGCTGGCTGGCTGGCACCTATGACACTCCGGGCCTGGAAAGCTGGCTGGGGTTTGTCGAACGGGTGCAAGCCGGTCTGCAGCGAATCCTCGAAAGCGCCGATAACACCCAGAAAATCGCCGTATTCACCTCTGGCGGCACTATCACGGCCCTGCTCCATCTCATTACGCAAATGCCCGCCAAGCAGGCGTTTGAACTGAACTGGCAAATCGTCAACACCTCGCTCAACCTGCTGAAGTTTCGCGGTCGCGAAGTGGCGCTGTCTTCTTTCAACAGTCATGCGCACCTGCAACTGTTGAAGGCCCCGGATCTCATCACGTTTCGCTGAGTCCGGACTATTGTGACCCTGGCTGTATTCACCCAGCTCTAATTACCCAAGAAAGGATCAAACCATGACCTCCGTAGCTGACGCCGTACAAGCAATGAAAGCCAAGTTCAACCCAGCCGCTGCTGCCGGTCTGGACCTGGTATTCGGTTTCCGCATCGACGACACCAAGAATTTCTCGCTGATCGTCAAGGACAGCACCTGCGAGCTGCAGGAAGGCGAAAACCCGGACGCCCAGGTGACTCTGGTGATGGACGGCGAAACCCTGGAAGGCATCGTCAGCGGCGAAACCGACGGCATGCAAGCCTTCATGGGCGGCAAGCTGCGCGCCGAAGGCGACATGATGCTGGCCATGAAACTGTCCGAGCTGTTCCCGGCCTAAGCGTGCCGCCCCCGACCTTCGGGGGCACGCCTGGCTGCAAATGAATCCCGCCCCTCGTGGCGGGATTCGTCGTTTTTCGCCATTGGAAAACGGCTACCTGTGGATTTGCCGTCTATATTCCTTCTGGCCGCATGCGTCAGACATCGGCTGCTTGCCTCGCTTTTTTATCAAGAACCTTTGCGCGGAGCACTGCCCATGAGCCCACCTGACGACCACGACGGATTTAACCGCCGACGTGTACTGCAAGGCCTTACGGCAGGCGCCGTCGGTGCCTGGATCAGCCCGCTAATCGCAGGGAGTAAAACCATGCCCGACGCCCCCGCCGACCTCATCCTGTACAACGGACGCCTGCACACCGTCGATCGCAAGAAACCTCAGGCCAGTGCCGTCGCGATCAAGGACGGACGCTTTGTGGTGGTTGGCAGCGACGCCCAGGCCATGGCCCTGCAAGGCCCCGGCACACAAATTGTCGACCTGCACGGTCGCACGGTGATTCCCGGCCTTAACGACTCGCACCTGCACCTGATCCGTGGTGGCCTCAACTACAACCTTGAACTGCGCTGGGAAGGCGTGCCATCCCTGGTCGACGCGCTGCGCATGCTCAAGGATCAGGCCGACCGCACGCCCACGCCGCAATGGGTGCGGGTGGTCGGTGGCTGGAACGAGTTCCAGTTCGCCGAAAAACGCCTGCCGACGATTGATGAACTGAACAAGGCCGCGCCGGATACCCCGGTGTTCGTCCTGCATCTCTACGACCGTGCCCTGCTCAACCGCGCCGCGTTGAAGGTGGTCGGCTATACCCGCGATACGCCAAATCCGCCGGGTGGCGAAATCCAGCGTGATGCCAATGGTGACCCGACGGGCATGCTGATCGCCCGCCCCAACGCGATGATTCTCTACTCGACCCTGGCCAAGGGACCGAAACTGCCGCTGGAATACCAGGTCAATTCGACCCGTCAGTTCATGCGTGAACTCAACCGCCTGGGTGTCACCAGCGCCATCGATGCCGGCGGCGGTTATCAAAATTATCCGGACGACTATCAAGTCATCCAGCAACTGGCCAAAGACCAGCAGCTCACAGTGCGGATCGCCTACAACCTGTTCACCCAGAAGCCGAAAGAAGAACTGACCGATTTCAAGAACTGGACCAGCACCTCCCACTACGGTCAGGGCGATGATTTTCTACGGCACAACGGTGCCGGGGAAATGCTGGTGTTCTCGGCGGCCGACTTCGAGGACTTTCTCGAACCCCGCCCCGACCTGCCGCAAACCATGGAACAGGAACTGGAACCGGTGGTCCGCCATCTGGTGGAGCAGCGCTGGCCGTTCCGTTTGCACGCCACGTACAACGAGTCCATCAGCCGCATGCTCGACGTGTTCGAGAAGGTTAATCGCGACATTCCGTTCGACGGTTTGCCGTGGTTCTTCGACCACGCCGAAACCATCACCCCGCAGAACATCGAACGGGTCAAAGCCCTGGGTGGCGGCATCGCGATCCAGGATCGCATGGCCTTCCAGGGCGAATACTTCGTCGACCGTTACGGCGCCAAGGCTGCCGAAGCCACCCCGCCCATCGCTCGTATGCTCGCCGAAGGCATACCGGTCGGTGCCGGCACCGATGCCACACGCGTTTCCAGCTACAACCCCTGGACTTCGCTGTACTGGCTGATCAGCGGTCGCACCGTCGGTGGTCTGGCGCTGTACCCGCAAGGCTTGAGCCGCGATACCGCGCTGGAACTCTTCACCCACGGCAGCGCCTGGTTTTCCTCCGAGCAGGGTAAAAAAGGCCAGATCAAGGTCGGGCAACTCGCGGACCTGATTGCGCTGTCGGCGGACTATTTCCACATCGAGGATGAAGCGGTCAAATGGATCGAATCGGTCCTGACCATCGTTGACGGCAAGATTGTCTACGGCAGCGTCGAGTTTGAAAAACTCGGGCCGCCTCCCATCCCGGTGGTACCGGAGTGGTCGCCCGTTGCCAAAGTGCCGGGCCATTGGAAACCCCTGGCGCCGCTGACGGCGCAGGTTCATCAATGTGTCGGGGCTTGCGCGGTGCATGCCCATCGCCATGAACGGGCGCGGCTGTCGTCGGCGCCCGTCAGCGATTTCGCCGGTTTCTGGGGCGCGTTTGGTTGTTCGTGTTTTGCGTTTTGAACGAATAGCCAAGTGAAAGGGGAAACTGTGGCGAGGGAGCTTGCTCCCGTTCGGATGCGCAGCAGCCGTAAACCATCCGACCGGGAGCGTATCTGGAGAATCGTGGCAACAGGTTTTGGGGCCGCTTCGCGCCCCAGCGGGAGCAAGCTCCCTCGCCACAGCTGAGCGGTGCTCTTACAATGGCGCACCTCCCCCTCCGGCCGCCCCATGGATATCGATCTCGCCCGCACCTTTCTGGAAATCGTCCGCCACGGCAGCCTTGCCGCAGCCGCCGAAAAACTCCACGTCACCCAGACCGCGATCACCGCGCGCGTGCAAAAACTCGAAAGCCAACTTGGGAGCACCCTGTTCGTGCGCAACCGAGCCGGTGCGCGCCTGACGCCGAACGGTGAAGCCTTCGTGGTCTACGCCAATCAACTGGTCGAAACCTGGGAAGCGGCGCGCCGGGACTTGCCGTTACCCGAAGGTTATCGCGACGTGTTGCACATCGGTGGCGAGGTCAGCCTGTGCAATCCGCTGATGCTCAGTTGGGCCGGAGCGCTGCGCGAGAAGATCCCCAGCCATGCCCTGCGCATGGAAATCCGTGACGGTGAAAATCTGCTGCGACAGCTGGAACTGGGGGTTCTGGATGCGGCGCTGGTTTACCAGCCCGAGTATTGGCCACGCTTGCAAGTCGAACAGGTACTGGAAGAAAAACTGGTCCTCATCCGCCTGGCCGCAAGACCTGATCCCTACGTGTACATCGACTGGGGCCCGGACTTCCGCCGTCAACACGATGCGGCCCTGCCGGAAAAAGCCAAGGCCGCGTTGAGCTTCAACCTTGGCCCACTGGGCTTGCAGTACATCCTGGAAAACGGCGGCAGCGGCTACTTCCGCACCCGGGTGGTCCAGAGTTATCTGCAAAGCGGTGTGCTGGAGCAAGTGCCCAAAGCCCCCGAATTCAGCTACCCGACCTATCTGGTTTACTCCCGCGACCGCGACTCGGCGACCCTGCAACAAGCCTTCGACCTGCTTCGCGAAGTGATCAAATCCGACGATGACTGGTCGCAACGCTGGAACCCGCTGACCTGAATCCGGTTTGCACCGAAGCATGGCGGTTAAGTCCTCAAGGTTGCGCCAGCCAAAACGCCGGGATCGGCTACGCTGCTGGAGATAACAATAACGACAGGTGATTGCAGTGAGGCAGACCACCGAAGCATTCCGCGCCCGCTACCGCGCTGCAATTCATCCACTCTACAACCCATGGCTGCACGGCACTTTTGTGCTGCTGTTCGGCTTGCTGGCCATCGGCGGATTCTGGAGCACGGTGCACCAGGTTCAGCCACTTCAATGGCTGGCGGTGCCGTTGACGTTGTTGTTTTTCAACTTCGGCGTGTACATGGTCCATCGGCACTTGGGACATCACAAAAAGAACTTCGCGCGAATGTTCTATGCCCGCCATGCCGGCGACCATCACAGCTTTTTCGCCCCTGGCCACATGACCTACGAAACGGCGCGAGACTGGCGGGTGATTCTGTTTCCCGCCTGGCTGATCGTGTTGCACACGCTCGTCATCACCCTGCCCGTCTGGTGGCTGTTCAAGCAGTTCGATGCCAACGTCGCCGGGTTGATCGGCGGCTGCCTGGTCCTCGGCTACCTGGCCTACGAAGTGTTCCATGCCTGCGAGCACCTGCCGCCGGAAAATCTCCTCACACGGTTGCCGTGGATCTGCCAGATGCGCCGCCTGCACGAACTGCATCACCGTCGTGAGCTGATGCAGGAGCGCAATTTCAATATCGTTTTGCCGCTGATGGACTACCTGTTCGGCACCCTCTATTGGGAACCGGAGCCGACTGACCTGCACTCGACGAGAACGCCCATGACCTGCATGCAGCATCACATCGACATTGCTGGAGACCCGATTGACGTGCTCGCCTATGCTTGCACCGTGACCCGCTGGCCGGAGTGGCATCCCTCGTCTCTGAAGGTCAATGGCCAGAGCGGTCCGCTGCAGGCCGGTGGGCGGTTCGAGGAAGACATCAAGGCCGGCGGGCGTGAGGGACACCTGCACTGGGAGGTTAACGAATACCTGCCAGGACGCCGCTGGAGTGCCTGGGCCCATGATGATCACGGGTTGTCTTTGGTGGTGACTTACGAGTGCGAGGCCCGGGGCGATAGCACACGCTTTGTCCGCACCCTGGAGTATCAGTTCAGCAGCCTGGCGATGCGCATTGCCAATCGACTGCTGCTCAAGCGCCGCATCAATCGTGAATCGGCAGCTTCGATGCTGACATTGCGCGAGATGGCGCAAAAACAGTGGGCCCTGGCAGGAGTCAGCGCGTGAGTCGAACCGCCAGGTTTCGCCATGTGGTATTGCTGCTGATCATTGCCATCGGCGCCTTTCTGCTACTGATGCCGACCAAGGTACAACCGGTGGCCTGGACACCGTCACCGGCGCCCTCCCTCACCAGCGGCATCTATGCCGACAATCAGCGCCTCAAAGGTGTGGAGCGCGTTGGCGCCGCTGATATCGACGGCCCGGAAGCGTTGCTGCTGGAGGAAGACGCGCTCATCACGGGTTTGCATGACGGCCGATTGATCCATACCAGCCTCGACGGCAAGGTCACCAAGGTCCTGGCCGATACGGGCGGCAGACCCTTGGGGCTGGCCCGTCATCCCAACGGGATGCTGGTGATTGCCGACGGAGTCAAGGGCTTGCTGTCTCTGGATGTCCAGGGCCGCTTGATTCCATTGACCACCACGGCCAACGGCGTGCCCTTCGGTTTCACCGACGACGTGGTAATCGACAAGTCCGGGCACTACGCCTATTTCAGCGATGCCTCCAGCCGCTTTGGCTACGGCAGTGACGGCGACGCGATCATCGAGCACGGCGGCGATGGCCGCTTGCTGCGTTATGACTTCCAGACCGGCAAGACCGCGGTCCTGCTGGATAAGCTGGAATTCGCCAACGGTGTGACGTTGGGACCGGACGATGCCTTCGTGTTGGTCAACGAAACGGGCGCCTATCGCATCAGTCGCTACTGGTTGAGCGGGCCAAAAGCCGGCACCCGGGACCTGTTCATCGACAACCTGCCAGGGTTGCCGGACAACCTCGCGTTCAATGGTCGAGACCGCTTCTGGGTGGCGCTCTATGCGCCGCGCAATGCCTTGCTCGATGCCACTGCGCCGCATCCATTCGTGCGCAAGATGATTGTGCGGGCCATGACTTTCCTGCCTAAGCCGGTGGAGAAACGCGCCTTCGCCCTGGGCCTGGATCTGGACGGCAAAGTGATCGCCAACTTGCAGGACGGTAGCCGCGACAACTATTCGCCGATCACCACCGTTCGCGAGTATGGAGACTGGTTGTATTTCGGGTCGTTGAAGGCCAGACACATGGCGCGATTGCCACTCAGTACGGCGTTACAAAAGTAAGCTCAATAATGTAGCAGCTGGCGAATCCTGGATTCATGGGGCACCTCGCATGGAGCCGTAGATTCGGACCCTGAACATTCGAGGTGCCGGTATTTATCGCCGTTCCAATTTTTCAGTCACCGATCGTCGGTGACCAGACAGGGCGCGTCAGGACGGCGTCTGGAGCCGATCAACGATCTTTTGCTTAACCTGCACGCGCTTCTCCTTGAGTTTCTTCAATGCGTCATCGCTGGGCGCATCCGATTTGGCGGTTTCGGCCTTTACGACCTCAGCATCCGCCTGTGAATACTTGTTGATCAGTGAATCCAGTAATGGATCCTTGGTGCGTTTTTGCTGGATATCTTCCTTTGAAAGATTGAGATCCTGATAAAGGTCGTGTGGCACCGGCATGGAACACCTCCGTTTGTTGATCGGAGGCAAACGCGATCAATGGCGTTCACCAACTATCAGAATGGCCTCGGTTAGCCCCTCCTGTCGACCGCCTATCAGACCAGCGGTGCCCGTTCGTCGCCCTGCCCTAAACGCAATAAAACCTTTGCCCGCTCGTCGGCATCCACAAGTTAACGATCAATCGATCGCCCATGAAAACCTGTGTGGAGAATAACCAATGGACGGATTTACCCTGCGCTACCTCACGTTGGCCGTTGCCTTGAGCACCAGCATGGGCACGGCTTTCGCTGCCACTTCCAATGACTTCGTCGACAAGGCGGCCGCGGGTGGTATCGCGGAAGTCGAAACGAGCCGATTGGCCCTGGAAAAAAGCTCATCGGCGGACATCAAGGCATTCGCCAACATGATGATCACCGACCATTCCAAGGCCAACGATGAACTGGCGGCGCTGGCGAAAAAGCACGACATCGAGGTACCGGACAGCACGACGATAGTCAAACAGGCGAAAGAGAAAATCCTCGACTTGCGCGATGAATCTTTCGACGCGGCCTACGCCAACAATCAGGTGAAAGCCCATGAAGACACCATTGAGCTGTTCAAGAAAGAAGCCAACACCGTAACGGACGACAAAACCAAAGGCGCCACTGATCTGAAAGGGTTCGCGCAGAAAATGCTGCCGGCGCTGGAGAAACATCTGCAAATGGCGAAAAAGCTCCAGGCTGCTCATCCAGACAAATAACCCTCCCACGAAAAGGCCGCATCTTTTGATGCGGCCTTTTCAGTTCCTGACTAACCACCATCAGTATCGATATCGGCATCGGTGTCATCCCCGGGTTTGGGCCGGTCGGGATTCGGCTTGAAACCCGGGCTGAACTCGTTGTCGTTATCGGTGTGGCGTTGCTTCTGGTCGACCGCTTTGTCTGCGCTTTCCGGTTCGGGGGTTTTTGCGTTTTCCTCAAGATCACTGTCATCGTTCATAAGTACCTCGTTCATCACTGCACATGCGCGGCTGAAACAGTCGGGCCTTGAAGATTCGAAGCCGCTGCGCAAACAACGTTCCATCGAATGAATCGCCTATGCTCGAGTGAACGGCTGGACAAAATCCGGCGCAAGCGGGACGGTATGTGAACCGATCGTCCCGCGCGGGAACGATCAAAGGATTCTGGCCAAAAAGGGCGCCGTCCGGCTCTTTTTACTCTTGGCTACCTTCTGCGGCGTGCCTGCCACAACAATCTTTCCGCCCTGATCCCCCGCACCGGGGCCGATGTCGATCACCCAGTCGCTCTGCGCCACCACGCGCATCTCATGTTCGACGACGATCACCGTATGCCCCGCCGTCACCAGCGTATTCAACTGTTCGAGCAAGCGATCGACATCCCGTGGGTGCAAACCGGTGGTGGGCTCGTCGAGCACATACAAGGTTGCCCCGCGCTGGTTGCGTTGCAGTTCGGTGGCCAGTTTGATCCGCTGGGCTTCACCGCCCGACAACTCGGTCGCCGGCTGACCGAGGCGCAGGTAACCCAGGCCGATATCGCGCAGCACCTCCAGCGACCGGCGAATACCCGGTTGCTCGGCAAACACCGTGACCGCCTCGTCCACCGTCAGTTGCAACACCTGGGCGATGTTCAACCCTTGCCAGATGATTGCCAGCGTCTCGGGGTTGTAGCGCGCGCCGTGGCAGGTCGAACACGGGGCATAGACGCTGGGCATGAACAGCAACTCGACGCTGACAAAGCCTTCACCTTCGCACGTGGGGCATCGCCCCTTGGCGACGTTAAAGGAAAACTGGCCCGCGTCGTAACCCTCGGCCTGGGCTTGAGGCGTGGCGGCGTACAGTTTGCGCACGTTGTCGAAGAGCCCGGTGTAGGTCGCCAGGTTCGAGCGCGGTGTGCGGCCGATGGGTTTCTGATCGACTTGCACCAGGCGCTTGATCGATTCCAGCCCCGCCGTGACCTGTCCGCCGCTGACTAGCGGTGCGTCGTCCTCAAGGCTCAACTCTTGCGGCTCGCTGTCACTTGCCGCACGCCCAAGATGCGCGCCCACCAGTTCCAGCAACGCCTGACTGACCAGGCTCGATTTGCCGGAACCGGAGACACCGGTCACCGAGGTGAAACAGCCCAGTGGAAACTCGGCGCTGAGGTTGTTCAGGTTGTTGCGGGTGATGCCTTCGAGTCGCAACCAATCGGTCGGTTTGCGGCTGACACGTGATGCGGGGACCTGCTCGGCGAACAGGTAGGCGCGGGTCTGGGAATTCGTTATCCCGGCCAGCCCTGGCGGCGGTCCGCTGTACAGGACTTGGCCGCCATGCTCGCCAGCCGCCGGGCCGACGTCGATCAACCAATCGGCGCGGCGCATGGTTTCCAGATCATGCTCGACCACAAACAAAGTGTTGCCGGCGGCTTTCAAGCGTTGCAGTGCTTCGAACAAGGCTTCGCCATCCGCCGGGTGCAATCCGGCTGACGGTTCATCCAGCACGTAGATCACGCCGAATAACTGCGAACCCAATTGCGTCGCCAGGCGCAGGCGCTGCAATTCACCGGACGACAGCGTCGGCGTGCTGCGGTCCAGCGCCAGGTAACCAAGCCCCAGATCGGTCAACGTGCTGACCCGTTCCAGCAAGTCCTGAGCGATCCGCTGCGCGGCCAGGCGTTTCTCCACCGACAGGTTCGGTGTGTGGCGTACATCCGGCGCGTTGGCGTGACCACTGGCGCCGTGGGCCACTCGTTGCTCGCGGGCTTCGCGGGTCTGGTCATGCGTCAGCACTTCGCCCACTGCCTCGGCCTGTTCGAGGTAGCTGTGAGCGGCGACTGGTTTCAAGACTTCGGCCACTTGCAGCAATGGCATCTGCGACAGTTCGCCGATGTCATAACCGGCAAAGGTCACCGACAACGCCTCGCGTTTGAGCCGTTTGCCGTCGCACAACGGGCACGGGCTACCGAGCATGAATTGCGCGACGCGCTTCTTCATCAGCGCGCTTTGGGAATGGCTGAAGGTGTGCAGGATGTAGCGCCGGGCGCCGGTGAACGTGCCCTGGTAACTCGGTTCCATGTTGCGTTTGAGCGCGACTCTGGTTTCTTCGGGGGTGAGCCCGGCATACACCGGCACCGTGGGTGTTTCTTCGGTGAAGAGAATCCAGTCGCGCAGTTTTTTCGGCAGATCGCGCCAGGGTTTATCGACGTCGTAACCCATCGTCACCAGAATGTCGCGCAGGTTCTGTCCCTGCCAGGCGGTGGGCCAGGAGGCCACCGCGCGCTGGCGAATGGTCAGGCTCGGGTCCGGCACCATCAACGCTTCGGTGACTTCATACACCCGCCCCAACCCATGACATTCGGGGCACGCGCCCTGAGGCGTATTGGGCGAAAAATCTTCCGCATACAGCATCGGTTGCCCCGGCGGGTAACTGCCGGCCCGGGAGTACAGCATGCGGATCAGGCTCGACAACGTCGTCACGCTGCCCACCGAAGAGCGCGTGCTCGGCGTACCCCGTTGTTGCTGCAGCGCCACCGCCGGCGGCAAGCCTTCGATGGAGTCGACATCCGGCACGCCGACCTGATCGATCAGGCGCCGCGCATAAGGCGCCACGGATTCGAAATAGCGACGTTGCGCTTCGGCGTAGAGGGTCGAGAACGCCAACGACGATTTCCCCGAGCCGGACACGCCAGTGAACACCACCAAGGCATCCCGGGGAATGTCGACATCGACGTTTTTCAGATTGTGTTCCCGGGCGCCGCGCACCCTGACCATGCCGGAGGGGGGATTGGAAGTGCGCTTGGATGTCATGAGCGGCCTTGATTGGAAGGTTCAAAAAAATGCGGTTCACCTGTACCTGATCATTCCCACGCTCCGCGTGGGAATCCAGCCCGGGACGCTCCGCGTCCCTTTCGAGAGCTGGAACGCGGAGCGTCCCTAGAGGCATTCCCACGCGGAGCGTGGGAACGATCAATCGAGTTAGCCATTGAGGACGGTGCGCACCATTTGGGTCAGCGCCTGGGGACCATAGGGTTTGCTCAGCAAATAAGTATCAGGACTGAGCTGGTGATTGCGCGAAATAATGTCACGTGTGTGGCCCGAGGTGAACAACACGGCCACCGGCGGCGTCTGCACTTTGGCCCAGGCGGCCAGGTCCGCGCTTTTGATCAGGCCGGGCATGACCACGTCAGTGAAAATCAGGTCCACCACCGCGCCCTCCAGCAACATCTGCATCGCCACGTCGCCATTGGCCGCCGTCAGTACTCGATAACCTTCTTCACTCAGCAACTCCACCGCTGAGCTGCGCACCGCCTCGTTGTCCTCGACCACCAGAATGGTTTCGTGTCCGCCTCGCTGTTGTGGGTCATGCCGTACCGTTTCGTTGAGCATCGGGCGCAAGCTGCGAGGGAAATACAGCTGTACCCGCGTGCCGTGCCCGATCACGCTGGAAATCTCGATATGCCCGCCACTCTGCTTGACGAAACCGAACACCATGCTCAGGCCCAGCCCCGTGCCCTGGCCATCGGCCTTGGTGGTAAAAAACGGCTCGAAAGCCTGTGCGAGTACTTGCGGGGACATGCCGATACCTTTGTCAGCCACCGCCACGCAGACATAGTCGCCGGCGACGATGCCCTTGCCTGCACAAAACTTGCGATCAAGGACAATGTTCTCGGCGCTCAGGTCAATGGTCCCCTCGCCCTTCATGGCGTCGCGGGCATTGATCGCCAGATTGAGGATGGCGTTTTCCAGTTGATTGCGGTCCACGTAGATGTGCCAAAGGGCTTCGGCCGCGCTGACGTTGATCTGGATGGTTTCCCCCAGCGCCCGCTGCAACAATTCCCCGAGCCCATCGAAGACCTGGCGCAGATCACAGACCGCTGGTGACAAGGGCTGACGACGGGCGAATGCGAGCAATTGCGAAGACAGTTTGGCGCCACGTTCGACCGCGGCAATCGAAGCGCTGACCCGGCGCTGCACATTGGCATTGTCCGGTTCATGCCGCGCCAGCAAGTGCAGATTGCCGGCGATCACCTGCAACAGGTTGTTGAAGTCATGGGCCACGCCGCCGGTGAGGCCGCCGATGGCTTCGAGCTTCTGCGATTGACGCAGTTGTTCTTCAGCGGCCAGTCGCGCTTCGACTTCGTCGGCAACGCGTTGCTCCAGATTACGGGTGAACTTGAGCAGGGATTCTTCGGCGATCTTGCGTTCGTGGATATCGATCAACACCCCGGGAAAACGGAACGGTTCGCCCTGCTCGTTGAACTCGCAGCCTCCACTCGCCAGTACCCACAGGTAACTGCCATCAGGGCGCAGGACCCGACACTCGGCATTGAAGGGTTCGCCGGTTTTCATTGCTTGATTGATCTGCTCCTGCATCCAGATGCGGTCATCGGGATGGATCCGTGCCTGCGCGATGTCCATTGGCAGGTCGGCCAGGTTCTGGTCGGGCGGGTAGGAAAAAGTACGGGCGAAACGCTCATCGCCGGAGAGCACATTGTCCTTGATGTCCCAGACGAACGAGCCAAGCAGAGCCCCGGCATTGAGCGCCAGGCGCACCCGCTCATTGTCGGCGTGATAGGCGTCCTCGGCGGCCTGACGACGGCGCTCGGAAATCACATGTTCAGTGGTCTCGACCACCATCGCCATGACCCCGGCCGGTTTCCCGTCGTCATCCGCCACCGGACTGTAATAGAGATCCAGCCAGACGTCTTCGGGTATGCCGTCCCTCAAAAGCACAAGCTCTTTGTTGCGATAGGACAGCGTGCCACCGGCCAGGGAAGTGTCGACCACATGCCGATTGAATTCGGCGACTTCCGGCCAGCCCAGTTCCACCGGGGAACCCAACAGGTAAGGATGGCGGCCACCGGCAAATTTCGAGTACGCATCGTTATAGATCATGTAACCCGGCCGGCCCCACAACATCACCATCGGCAGTGGCGACGCGAGCATCAACTGCACCGCGCTGCACAAGCTTCTGGGCCAGGCGTGCATGGGCCCGAGCTCAGTCACGCTCCAGTCGAACGCGCGGATGCGCTCGGCCATTTCACCGTTCCAGCCTGCACACCCATGGCTATCGTCTAGAAACTGCATCGACTGACTCTGTATCCCTGTAGATGACCGGCTTAAGGGATCGCAACGGCATGAGGACGGTGCGTGCCCGTTTGTTTCGAGCATCGTCGTCGCCAATGGTTTCATAGAGGTTAGCTGATTCTGGACTTGCAGATTTTTGTGGGTTTTCCCTGAGGACTTTGTAGCAGCTGTCGAGGCTGCGTTCGGCTGCGCAGCAGTCGTAAACCCTGCATCCAAGATTGTCCTGACACACCGAGGTGTTTGTTTTCACGACTGCTTCGCAGCCGAACGCAGCCTCGCAGGCTCGACAGCTGCTACACGGTTTCAGCGTGGTTAGACCTCGATCAGGTGCTTGAGCGGGTGGTAGTCGGTTTTCAACGTGGCGGCGACGTCGAGAATGGCCTTCTCGATGCCATTCAAATGCATGCAGGTCAGTTCGATCGCTGCGCTCTGGTTGCCGGCTTCGATGTACTCGATCAGCCGCAGGTGTTCGTCGTCGCGGCACGCTTCGTGACTGTCGTCATCCAGTGCCGCGGCGTACAGCGAGGCGCGGGAAATCAGCTTGCGGAACCAGTCCAGCAACACCGGGTTGTTCAGGCTTTGCGCGAGTTTGATGTGGAACTCACCCAGCAAATGAATCAACCGTTCATGGTCGCCACTGCGGTGCGCTTCATCCTCCAGCAACAGGTGATCACGCAGGTCCTGGGTCACGGCAGTATCACGACGGCGGCAGAGCTCGGTGACGATGCCGATCTCGACCAGGCGCCTCGTTTCAAACAGCGAGCGAATTTCCTCATCACTGGGCAACGACACCGACGCCCCTTTGTTGGGCTCGGTGGTCACCAGGCCATCGGCTTCCAACTGCTTGAGCGCGGCACGAACCGACGTCCGGCTGACATTAAAAAGTTCGGCCAATGACGCTTCGCCCAGCTTCATCCCGGGCCGCAATGAACGTTTGCTGATCGCCTCGTAAACCCCTTGGTAGACGCGGTCGACCGTGGTCTCGAGTTTTTTCTCGGTCATCTGAACACTCCTTTAGCGCTAAACAACCGGCCCCAGGCGATGAACAGCCTTTGAAAAAGGGGGTTGCACGAGCAGATTAATCCGGTTATTTGTAGATTGCATCCAGATATTGCATACAATAATTAGAGGAATGCACCAATATGGGTCATCCAACTGCGATTGAAGTGCGTAACGTCTCCAAGCGGTATTCCGACGATCCGGGGCTGGCTCCAGCCCTCGACAACGTTTCAGTCGACATTGCCGACAATGAATTCTTCACCTTGCTCGGCCCTTCCGGCTGCGGCAAGACCACCCTGCTGCGCACCATCGCCGGCTTCGAACAGGTCAGCGAAGGCGAGATTCGTCTGGCGGGCGAACCGGTCAATGATTTGCCACCGTTCAAGCGCCGGGTCAACACCGTGTTCCAGAGCTACGCGCTGTTTCCGCACATGAGCGTCGCGCAGAATATCGCCTTCGGCCTTGAGATGCAGGGTCTTGATCGCAAGCTCATCCCGCAACGGGTCGATGAGATGCTCGCGCTGGTACAAATGCAACACCTGGCCCAGCGCAAACCGGCCGAATTGTCCGGCGGCCAGCAACAGCGCGTGGCGCTGGCCCGGGCTCTGGCGCCGAAACCCAAAGTGCTGTTGCTCGACGAACCGCTGTCGGCGCTGGACCTGAAGCTGCGCAAGGAAATGCAGGTCGAACTCAAGCGCGTGCAGAAGGAAGCCGGAATCACCTTCATTTTCGTCACCCACGATCAGGAAGAAGCCCTGACCCTGTCCGATCGAATCGCCGTGATGTCCGCCGGCAAGATCCTGCAAATCGGCACCCCAAACGATATCTACGAAAGACCCAAGCATCAGTTTGTCGCCCAGTTTATCGGCGACATCAACTTCCTCCCCGGCCACATCAAACGCGGCCAGCTAAACGAAAAACTGTTCGTGCCCAATGGCATGCCGGTGGAAATCCCCTGCCCGGCCCAAGGCTTCGACGGCGCCAGCGTGCAATTGGCCTTCCGCCCGGAACGCTCTCAATTGGTCGACCAGGCGCAACCGCATCACCTGCGCGGCGTGATCGAAGCGGTGTTGTATGTCGGCACTGCCACGCTCTATCAGTGCCGGTTGAACAACGACATCAAGGTCATGCTGCGCGAGAACAACGAAGGCCTGAACCGTGGCCGCGTGGTCGGTGATCGCGTCGCGGTCAACCTGCCGCCCCATGCCTGCCTGTTGATGGAGGCCTGAGATGAGCGTCAGCAGCACTTCTCCCGCCCTCAGCCGTGCGCTGTTGCTCAGCCCGGTGGTTCTGACTTTGCTGGCGTTGATCGCCATTCCGCTCGGCATCATGGGCTACATCAGCTTGCTGCCGCGCAATGTGTACGGCGGCGTCGACTGGCAGGCCGACTGGCAATTGCAAAGCTACGTGCAGCTGTTTTTCCAGGAAGGTTTCGACGGTGAACTGGAGCTGAACTGGGTCTACGCCCAGGCGCTGTTGCGCTCGGTGTTCCAGGCCGGCGGCACCACGTTGCTGTGTTTCCTGTTCGGCTTCCCGGTGGCCTTGTGGATGTCGAGCCTGACACCGCAGCGGCGCAACCTCATGGTGTTGCTGATCACCATTCCGTTCTGGACCAACCTGCTGATTCGCAACTACGCCTGGCTGATCATCCTGCGTGAGCACGGCTGGGTCGCCCAGAGCCTCAACGCGCTGTTCCCCCAGGCGGGTGGCATCACCCTGCTCTACAACGACTTCGCCGTCAGCGTCGGGCTGGTCTACAGCTTCCTGCCGTTCATGATTTTGCCGATCTACTCGACCCTGGAAAAACTCGACTGGCGTCTGGTGGAAGCCGCGTACGACCTCGGCGCCAATCGCTGGCACGCGCTGAAGCGGATCATTCTGCCGCTGTCGATGCCCGGCGTGATTGCCGGCGCGTTGCTGGTGTTTGTGCCAAGTCTCGGTGCGTTCATTACCCCGGCGATTCTCGGCGGCGGCAAGACACTGATGATCGGCAACCTGATCCAGCAACAGTTCGGCACCGCGCGCAACTGGCCGCTGGGCAGTTCGCTGTCATTCCTGTTGCTGGGGATTCTGCTGCTGTCCCTGGTGCTTTACGCCCTCTACAGCCGCAGCGCCGCCAAAACTCTACGTCGGGGAGCCACCGCATGATCGCCCTGCACCTGAAAAAACTACCGCTGACCCGCGAAGTCAGCCTGTTGATCCTGGCCTATCTGTACGTGCCGATCTTCGTGCTGATCGCCTACAGCTTCAACGCCAACCGTTCGGCCACGGTATGGACCGAGTTCTCGTTCGCCTGGTACGGCAGGATTCTGGCCAACCCGTCGATCCAGACGGCAGCGCTGAACTCGATCATCGTCGCCGGCATCGCTACGGTCTGTGCCACGGCCATTGCGTTGCTTGCGGCGTTGGCGACGTACCGGCCGTTCTATGGGCAGAAGATGGTCGAGGGCGGGATCAACCTGCCGCTGATCCTGCCGGAGATCGTCACCGCCGTCGCCACGCTGCTGCTGTTCATGGCGCTGGGGATCAAGCTCGGTTTGCTGACGGTGATCGTCGCGCACATTGGCTTCTGCATTCCTTTCGCCTACCTGCCGATCCGTGCGCGGCTCAATGATCTGGACAAGAGCTTGCTGGAGGCGGCGAACGATTTGTACGCCAACCCGTGGCAGGTGTTTCGTCGAGTGACGCTACCGCTGCTGTGGCCCGCAGTGTTGTCCGGGTCGGTGCTGGCGTTCGTCGTCAGCCTCGACGATTTCATCATGACCTTCTTCGTGGCCGGCCCCGGTTCGACGACGTTGCCGGTGTACATCTTCTCGGCGATCAAGTCCGGCGTGACGCCGGAGATCAACGCGATCTCGACCCTGATGCTGGTGATTTCCATCGTGCTGGTGGTGCTGGCCTTCTGGCTGGGACAGCGCGGCAAAAACCAATGAGCCCTTTCCTTCGCGGTACTTTCGGAGCGTAAAACCATGATGTTGAAAAACACGATCTTCAAAAGCATGCGTTACGGCGTCGCCGGTCTGGCCCTCGGTTGCTTCAGCGTTTTCACCGCGCAGGCCGCCGAACCCAAGGAATTGTTCTTCTATAACTGGACCGACTACTACCCGGTGGAACTGCTGGCCAAGTTCGAAAAGGAAACCGGGATCAAGGTCACCATGGACGGCTACGACAGCAACGAAACCCTGCTGGCCAAGTTGCAGGCCGGTGGCGCGGCGTATGACGTGATCGTGCCGTCGCAGTCGATCATGCGCACGTTGATCAACCAGAACCTGCTGCTGCAAATCGACGCGTCGACCCTGCCCAACTTCCAGTACGTCAAACCGGCGTTCCGCGACCCGAGTTTCGACCCGGGCCGCAAGTTCTCCGCTCCGTACCTGTGGGGCACCACCGGGTTTTCCTATGACAGCGCGCGGGTGCCCGGCGGCAAGCTCGATGACTCTTGGAAAGAGTTCTTCGAACCACGCAAGGAACTCGAAGGCCAACTCGCCGCCCTCGACACGTCCAGCAGCGTGATCAACGCCGCCAGCCATTACCTGAACGTCGACGAATGCAGCGAAAACCCGCAGGACGCCAAGCGCATTCTGGAGCTGCTGCAAAAACAGAAACCGCACTTGAAGATGTACAGCTCGGACAACACCGTCGACCGCATGGCCTCCGGTGAAGTGATCATGATGCAAAACTGGAACGGCTCCACTGCCCGGGCCACATTGCAAAAAAGCACCATCAAGTACGTGTACCCGCGCGAAGGCCTGGCGATGTTCCAGGACAACTTCGCCGTACCGAAAAGCGCCCCGCACCCTGGCAACGCGAAGCTCTTCATCGACTGGATGATGAAACCGGAAAACGCCGCCGCCGTGTCCAACGCCATCGCCTACGCCAACGGTATCCAGAGCGACAAACTGATCGACGCCAAATGGCGGGTGATGGACGCGATCAACATGCCCGACGAATTCGCCTCACGCCTGCGCCCGGAAAAAGAGTGCAGCAACAAGGCGCGTGAGTTGCAGGACCGGATCTGGTCGAAGCTCAAGGGTTGATTGGCTGGGTTTGAGACCGAGTCGCGGCCATCGCGAGCAGGCTCGCTCCCACAGGGTATTGGGTTGTTCACACATTCCATGTTCAACACAAAACCACTGTGGGAGCGAGCCTGCTCGCGATGAGGCCCGCCCAGACACCACAAAAATTTGAGGTATGTAATGACCTGGCTACGCAACGTTCGCCCCTACGGCTCCCCCGCCGAAGACCTGTTTCTGGAAAACGGCCTGTTCAAGGCTCGACGCCCCGCGTCCAACGCGCCTCTGACCACCACCGACATCGACGGCCAAAACCAGCTCCTCACCCCGGCCCTGGTTGAAAGCCACATCCACCTCGACAAAACCCTCTGGGGCCAACCCTGGCACCCGAACAGCGCCGGCCCGACGCTCAAGGACTACATCGCTAACGAGCGCCGCGTGCTGCGCGACGTCCAGGCACCGATTGCCCAGCGCGCCGGCGCCCTGCTGGAAAACTGCATCGCCCGTGGCTCGCTGACGATGCGTTGTCACGTCGACATCGACCCGGAATTCGGCCTGCGCCACGTCGAGGCCATGCAACAGCTGCGCGAAGCCTACCGCGACCTGATCGACCTGCAACTGGTGGTGTTCCCGCAAACCGGCCTGATCAGCCGCCCCGGCACCGCCGAACTGATGCGCGAAGCCATGGCCCTGGGCGTGGAAAACGTTGGCGGACTCGACCCCTGCGGCATCGACAATGACCCCATCGCCCAGCTCGACTTCGTGTTTAAGCTGGCCAGCGAATTCGAGCGTGGCGTCGACATTCATCTGCACGACAAGGGCGAACTGGGCCTGTGGCAGATCGCACTGATCGCCGACTACACCGAACGCTTCGGGCGTCAGGGTCGGGTGATGATCAGCCACGCGTACTGCCTTGGGATGTTGCCGTGGAGTCAGGTCAAACCGGTGGCCGAGCGTTTGGCGGCCCTGGGCATTTCCCTGATGAGTTCGGCGCCGGCCGATTGCGCGGTGCCGCCGTTTCTCGCATTGCGCGAGACCGGGGTGAACGTGTGCCTGGGTTCGGACGGCATTCGTGATGCCTGGTCGCCCATGGGCAACGGCGACATGCTCGAACGGGCGATGCTGCTGGCGTTTCGTTTCGATTTGAACAAAGACGATGAACTGATGGCGGCGTTTGAAGCCGCCACAGTGAATGGCGCTCGGGCGTTGGGCTGTGAGGGTTATGGTCTGGAGATCGGTCAGCCGGCGGATTTTTTGCTGATGCCGGTGCAGACGCTGGGTGAAGCGGTGGTGTCGCGGCCGATGCGCCAGGTTTATCGCGGCGGTGAGTTGATCGCCTCGGGTGGCCAACTGCTGGAAAGCCGTCTGTGAAAAGGACTGGATTGAAAGCCAGTTGCGTGGTCGGGTTCGACGGCACCCGGCATGTGCTGTGGCGCGACGGCGAAGTGGTGTTCGAAGGTTCGCGCATTGTGTTTGTCGGGCGTGGCTATCCAGGGCCGGTGGATCAGTGGGTCGATTACGGCAACGCATTGATCGGACCCGGTTTCATCGACCTGGATGCACTCGGCGATCTTGATTCGACGGTGCTGACGCTGGACAACGGCGATGAACGCGACATGGGCCGGATGTGGTCCGAGGATTACCTGGCGAGCGGTCCGCGGGAGAGTTACAGCCCCGATGAAGAAGTCTTCAAATACCGCTACGCCTTCACCCAGCTGATCCGCAACGGCATCACCACCGCCATGCCGATCACCTCGATGTATTACCGCGAATGGGCCGAGACCTACGACGAGTTTTCTGCGGTAGCCGGTGTGGCGGGCGAGTTGGGGCTGCGCACTTACCTCGGCCCCTGCTACATGAGCGGCATGAGTTACTGGCGCGCCGATGGAAGCCTCGGACATCACTGGGATGAAACGCGGGGCATGGCGGGGCTCGATGCGGCTGCGCGGTTTTTCCGTGATTTCGACGGTGCGCACGAGGGTTTGATTCGTGGCGCGCTGCTGCCGGACCGGATCCAGACCTGCACACCGGCCCTGCTGCAACGCACTGCCGCGCTGAGTCGGGAACTGAACGCGCCGATGCGTTTGCATTGCTGCCAGGGGCTCGGTGAGGTGGCGATGGTCGAACAACTGCGCGGTACTTCGCCGCTGGGTTGGTTGCAGCAATTGAAACTGCTGACCCCGCGCAGCCTGCTGCCCCACGGCCTCTACACCTGCGGCGATGACGATCTGCAACGCGTGGTGGATGGCGGCGCGAGTCTGGTGCATTGCCCGGTGGTGTTTGCCCGTGACGGCGAGGCGTTGAACTCTTTCGGTCGCTATCGGGCCAAGGGCATCAACTTCGCCTTGGGCACCGACACCTGGCCGGCGGATCTGCTGGAAAACATGCGCCAGGGTCTGAACATCGCGCGCTTGATGGAGGGCGATGGTTCCTTGACCTGCACGCTGGATTTTTACAATGCCGCCACCCTCGGCGGCGCCAAGGCCCTGGGCCGCGACGATCTGGGTCGCCTGGCACCGGGCGCCAAGGCCGACATCACGGTGTTCAGCCTTCGCGGCCTGCATTTGGGGCCGTTGTTCGATCCACTGAAAAACCTGGTGCTGGCCGGGCGCGGTGACGACTGCATCGCCAGCTACATCGACGGCCGCTGTGTGATGCAGGACGGTCAGGTTCAAGGCGTCGACTACCCCGCCCTGCAACGCCAGGCGCAACAACAATTCGAAAAACTGATGCGCAGCCACAGCGACCGGGCCTTCGGCCAACCGGACTGGAAAGGCCTGTTCAAACCGGCCATTCCGTTCGCTGACGACTACAGCGCAGACGCGCCACTGAGCGCGATTGATCCCCTTCTTTAGAGAATTCTGCCCATGCAAAGCTTTGACTTCAGCCAATTGAGCCCGCGAGACAAGTACAAGATTCTGATCGGCAGCGTGGTGCCCCGGCCGATTGCCCTGGTCACCACCATCGACGGCGAAGGCCGAATCAACGCCGCGCCCTTCAGCTTCTTCAACGCCCTCTCGGCCGACCCGCCGATCCTCGCGTTGGGCGTGGAAAACTACGGCGACCAAAGCCCCAAGGACACCACGCGCAATATCCAGCTCAACCAGGAATTCACCGTGAACATCGTCAGCGATGCCCTGGTGGAAGCCATGAACGTCTGCGCCGTGCCGTTCGCTCCCGGTTTCGACGAACTGACGGCCGCCGGCCTCACCGCCATTCCCGGCACCACGGTCAAATGCCCACGAATCGGCGAAGCCCCGGTGGCCTTGGAATGTCGACGGATGATGGCGCTGTCTATCGGGCAGTCGCGGGAGATTATCTTTGGCGAAGTGTTGATGGCGCATGTGCGGGATGAATTGATCGACCCGAAAACCTTGTACATCGATCAACTCGGGCTCGATGCAATTGGCCGGATGGGTGGGCATGGGTATGCGCGCACGCGGGATTATTTCGATTTGCCGACACGCTCGTTGCAGGCGTGGACGGATGCGCCGGGGGGCGGCGAAAGGTTTTGGCCGTCAGGTAAATGATCGTTCCCACGCTCTGCGTGGGAATGCAGCCAGGGACGCTCTGCGTCCGCTGTGACGCAGAGCGTCACGGGAGGCGTTACCACGCAGAGCGTGGGAACGATCAAGTTGGGTTCAGCGGAAATCCCGGCTGCGTACGCTGATGCCGTCGAGCAATGGGCTCAGGTCGCTCAACCGCCCGGCAATCAAATGCCGCACCTCGCCTTCCTTTTCCCAACGCCCGTCGACCTTGAGCAATTGCGAGCCGACCAACACCTGGCGCTGCCGGTCGGCCAGGTCGCGCCAGACGATGACGTTGACGTTGCCGAACTCATCTTCAAGGGTGACAAAGGTCACGCCACTGGCGGTGCCCGGGCGTTGTCGGCCGGTCACCAGCCCGGCGACACTGACCGGTCGTCCATGCTCGACCTCCAGCAGTTCCTTCGAACTGCGGCAGCGCCGGGCTTTCAATTCACCCCGCAATAGAGCCAGCGGATGCGGGCCGAGCGTGGTGCCGACACTGTTGTAATCGGCCAGCAGGTCCTCGCCGACAGTGGGTTTGGGCAACGACACCGCGCCCTCCTCCTGACTCGGCAGACCGGCGAACAAGCCAAGCTGTTTCTGCACACCCGCCACTTCCCAGCGCGCCCGATGACGGTCACCCGCCAGGCCACGCAGCGCACCCGCATCGGCCAGTTGTTCCTGGGCGCGGGCGTCGAGTCGCGCCCGTTCGCCGAGGTCGGCAATGTCGATAAACGCCCCCTTCGACCGTGCGGCTTCGATGCGCCGGGCATCGTCCTCGCGAAAGCCCTTGATCATCCGCAATCCCATGCGAATCGCCGGTTGAGCCCCAGTGATCGGCTCAAGGCTGCAATCCCAATCGCTGGCGCGCACGTCCACCGGGCGAATCTGCAAATGATGCCGGCGCGCGTCCTGCAGAATCTGGTCCGGGCTGTAGAAACCCATGGGCCAGCTGTTGATCAGCGCACAGGCGAAGGCCGCCGGCTCATGGCATTTCAACCAGCAACTGGCGTAGGTCAGCAAGGCGAAACTGGCGGCGTGGGACTCAGGAAAACCATAACTGCCGAAGCCTTTGATCTGCTCGAAGATCTGCGCGGCAAACTCGGCCGTGTAGCCGTTTTTCTTCATCCCGGCGGCCAGGCGATCCTTGTGCGGTTCCAGCCCGCCGTGGCGTTTCCAGGCCGCCATGGAGCGGCGCAGCTGATCGGCCTCGCCGGGGCTGTAGTCGGCGGCGACGATCGCAATCTGCATCACCTGTTCCTGGAACAGCGGCACGCCCAGCGTGCGCTTGAGCACCACTTCCAGTGCCGGAGACGGATAGACCTCCGGTTCTTCCTTGTTTCGGCGGCGCAGGTACGGATGCACCATCCCGCCCTGAATCGGCCCCGGACGGACAATTGCCACCTCGATCACCAGGTCATAGAAGGTCCGTGGCTTGAGCCTCGGCAGCATCGACATCTGCGCCCGGGACTCGATCTGGAATACGCCAATGGTGTCGGCACGGCCGATCATGTCGTAGGTCGGCGAGTCTTCGGCCGGGATCGTCGCCAGACTGAGGTCCCGATGACGATGACGGCGCAACAGATCGAAACAGCGGCGGATCGCACTGAGCATGCCCAGCGCCAGGATATCCACCTTGAGCAGCCCGACGGCATCAAGGTCGTCCTTGTCCCACTGGATGATGGTGCGCTCGGCCATGGCGGCGTTTTCCACCGGGACCAGGCTGTCCAGAGGCTGCTCGGAAATCACGAAACCGCCGGGGTGCTGGGACAGGTGTCGGGGGAACCCGATCAACTGCCCCGTCAGGCTCAGCACCCGGCGCAGCACCGGACTCTCGGGATCGAACCCGCCTTCAAGCAGGCGCTCCACGGGCGGTGTTTCATCACTCCAGTGGCCACAGCAATCGGCCAGGGCGTTGATCTGATCCGGCGGCAAACCCAGGGCCTTGGCCACATCACGCACCGCGCCGGCCGCGTGATACGTGCTGACCACCGCCGTCAGCGCCGCACGGCTGCGGCCATAACGCTGGAACACGTACTGCAAGACTTCTTCGCGGCGTTCGTGTTCGAAATCGACGTCGATGTCCGGCGGTTCGTTGCGCTCTTTGGAGAGAAAGCGCTCGAACAACAGCGTGGTGCGATCCGGATCGATTTCCGTGATGCCCAAGGCAAAGCACACCGCCGAGTTGGCCGCCGAACCACGGCCCTGACACAGGATTTTTTGCTCACGGGCGAATCGCACAATGTCGTGAACCGTCAGGAAATAGCTTTCGTAGCCCAGCTCGGCGATCAGCTCCAGTTCCTTGTCGATCTGCGTCAGCACCTTGGCCTGCGGTCCTTTTGGCCAGCGCCACGCGATACCTTCTTCGGTCAAATGACGCAGCCAGGACGTGGCTGTCTGGCCTTCCGGGACCAATTCCCGAGGATATTGATAACGCAACTGACCGAGATCGAAAGTGCAGCGCCGGGCGATGTTCAGCGTTTCGTCGAGCAGGGTTTGCGGGTAGATCGATTGCAGAGCCTCAAGACTGCGCACATGCCGCTCGCCATTGGGATGAAGACGCAACCCGGCCTCCGCCACCGGCACGTGATGACGGATCGCAGTCATGGTGTCCTGCAAGGCGCGCCGTCCACGAGCGTGCATGTGCACATCACCGCTGGCCACTGCCGGGATTCGCAGCTCCCTTGCCAGCATCAACAGCTCGTTCAGCCGTCGGGTATCGTTCTGGCCGCGATGCAGCTGGACGGCCAGCCACAGGCAATTGGCGAAGGTCTGTTTCAGCCAGCGGCCCTGTTCGAAGTCATCGACCGCGTCCGGCACCCACAATGCCAACAGGCCCGGCAAGGGTTCGCTGAAGTCCTCGCGCAGCACTTGATACTGGCCTTTCTGCGTGCGGCGTCGGGCTCGGGTAATCAATCGGCACAGCGCTTGATAACCCTCGAGGTTTTCCACCAGCAACACCAGTTTCGGACCGTTCTCGATGCGCACTTCGCTGCCGATGATCAGCGGCAGCTCCACGGCTTTGGCCGCTTGCCAGGCGCGGACGATACCGGCCAGGGTGCATTCATCGGTGATCGCCAAGGCCTGATAGCCCTGCTTTTTCGCCCGCTGAAAGAGTTCGAGGGCACTGGAAGCACCGCGCTGAAAACTGAAGTTCGACAGGCAGTGCAGCTCGGCATAGTCGATGCTCATGCGAACCAGCCTTGCAGCCACAACGGACCGTCCTCACCGACCGCACGGTAGGCCCAGCCCTGCTGGCCGGAACGGGTTTCGATCAGGAAGTAATCACGGCGCACATCGGCGCCGTCCCACCAACCGGACTCGATGCGCTCCGGCCCCATCAGGATGCGCGCCGAACCTTCGTGCACCGCCAGTGGTTCGGTCAGCAGCCAACCCGGACGTTGCACGCCGGGCAGCCCTGCACAGCGCTGACTGTCGACACTGGCCTGCCACGCGCATTCCGGCCGGTGATCGGCCTGGAACCGCAAGCCCTGCACCGCGTCATCCCCCAACCGAGCGCGCAAGCGTTCGCGCAGTTGCTCCCAGGGCAAGGACTGCTGCGGGCGGTCGTCGAACAGCTCCTGATACTGGGGAACGAAGGCCGGCAAGTCTTCGGCGCGCAGGCGAAAACCGCGCACCGGGGCCTCGACCTGAACGTGCTCCAACCGGCCCCGGGCCAGTTCGAAGAGCATCGCCGGATCACGTTCGGCGCTGAGCAGGCCGACCTTGATGACGGTGTCCGGCAACCCGGCGTGTTCCAGGTGCAGGTCAAAACGCTGCACGCCGCTGTCCCGACCGCAAAGAAACGCCGACAGGTCGCCGGTCAGCCGGCGTAACGGAAACAGCAGCGCCTGATGGGACTGCACGTCGAAGTTGAGCTCGATGCGCACATCGAACCGGTCCGGCGGCAGGTAGAACGCCAGCGCCAGCCGCCGTAACCCGAGCAAGGCGTCCAGATGCTTGAGCACCCGGGCCTCGAAACGCCGGGCCAGACTATGGCGAGGCAACGCCTGAACCTGGCTCAAGGTGCGCAGCCCCATGCGCGACAACGCGGTGGCCACGCTGGTTTCCAGCCCGATCCGGTCGATGGGCAACTGCCCTAGATGATGCTGCAAGGCTTGATCGTCGGGCACCACCAGACCGTCATAAGCATTGGCCAGTACCCGTGCCGCCACCGGGTTGGGCGCGGCAACAATCCGATGGCGAAACCCCAACTCGCCGAGTTCGGCGCGTAACCGCGCCTCGAATTGCGGCCAGGCGCCGAACAATCCCAGGCTGGACTCGATTTCAAACACCACCGCACGCGGGTAATGCACGCTGACTTGTGAACTGAATCGATAAGCCCAGGCGGCCAGAAACTGCTGCCAGTGTTCGATCTCGGCAGCGTCGTATTCAGCCGTGACAAAGCCTTTGCTCAAGGCCTGGGCGGCGGTCATCGACTGGCCCGGACGCAAGCCCAGCGCCCGGGCCGAAGCGTTGACCGCTTGCAACACCCGACGTTGGGCCGGGCCGGTCAGCAGCGCCAGCGGTTCATCGGGATCGGAACGCTGACGCAGTACCGCGTCCAGCGCCAATTGCGGGAAGAGAATGCACACCCAGCGCATGGCAACCTCAATGTCCCACGGGGAAGGCAATCGGCGCCGAACGCGCCAACCCGCCCCGACACTTGAGCACGCGCAATTGTGCAGGCCTGGCATCGATGGCGATGCGCAGTGCCGCGGGCGAAGGGTTGATCGCCTCATTGATCGAGCGGTAGGCAAACGCCAGGGTCGAGCCGGTTTCCGCCGCCACCTGCAAGCGCCGCAACGCCCGGTCATCGGCCTTGTGCGGCCAGCACAGCACTGCGCCGCAACTGCCTGAACGCAGGCATTGCTCCGCTGCCCACAAGGCATCGCGCTCGCAAGCCTGGATGATCGACAACTGACGCAGATCGACCCCGGCGTTCTGCCAGGCCTGGGGATATGGCACGTAAGGCGGCGCCACCAGCACGATGCGCTCGCCCGCGGCGGACAACCGCGCCAGCGCCGGCCACACCAGTTGCAACTCGCCAACACCCTGCCCGGCCAAAAGGATTTCGGTCAGCGCCGCTTCCGGCCAGCCACCGGTGGGCAACGCCGCATCCAGCGCAGCATGCCCGGTGGGTTGCGGGCTGACGGCCGGTGGCGCAGGCCGGCCCTTCCAGACCTGGCCGCCATTGAACAGCGTATCCAGCGCAACGACGGCGCCCATCACCCTTGCCTCACCAGGCCGCAGAACACCCCTTCGATGGCCAGGTCCTGACTGGCTTCGACGATGATCGGCTTGTAGGCCGGATTGCGTGGCAGCAATCGGACAACCTCGCCGACCCGCTCGAAACGTTTGATGGTGACTTCGCCGTCGAGTCGCGCGACGACGATCTGGCCGTTGACCGCCTCGGGATTGCGGTGCACGCCCACCAGGTCACCGTCGAGAATGCCGTCCTCGATCATCGAGTCACCCTGGACCCGCAGCATGTAATCCGGCACCCGCGAGAAGATCGACGGGTCGAGCAGCAAGCGGCTGTGAACCTCGGCATCGGCACCGATCGGCGCACCCGCCGCCACCCGACCGAGTACCGGAATGTCCAGCAACTCGGGCCGCGCCGGTTGCCCGAGCAAACGAATGCCCCGGGCCTGATGCGCATTGACCTCGATAAAACCGGCCTCGGTCAGCGCCAGCACATGCTTGCGCGCCACGCTACGGGAGGCGAAACCGAACGCCTCGCTGATTTCAGCGAGGCTCGGGGACTGGCCCTGCTCGGCGATTCGATCGCGGATAAAGGTCAGGATGGCGGTACGGCGGGGAGTTAAAGTCGTCATGGAGTACATTTGTACTCTTTTGGTTTTTTCCTGGCAAGGACCGCCAGTCAGCTGGCTGGTCGACCACACAACCCGAGGTAAACACAAATTACAGTGTCGGCGGAGGCCGACAGGGTGAATGAGGCTCCGTACTACTCAGGGCCGGCCTCATCGCGAGCAGGCTCACTCCCACAATGGATCGAAGCCAGCCGCAAATCCTGCCTACACCACGAAACCTGTGGGAGCGAGCCTGCTCGCGATGGCGACCGTTCAGTCAATGCAGATGCAAGCTATGCCGGCCTCATCGCGAGCAGGCTCACTCCCACAATGGATCGAAGCCAGCCGCAAATCCTGCCTACGCCACGAAACCTGTGGGAGCGAGCCTGCTCGCGATGGCGACCGTTCAGTCAATGCAGATGCAAGCTATGCCGGCCTCTTCGCTCTCCATTTGGATTGAGTTTCAACGGAGCAAGGGATTTCGACTTTCAGATGCGCCGAACCGCAGCCTCACGCTGCTCGGCAACTGCTACATCGGTGAGGCATTCAGTGAGCGTTATCCGCGCTTGAGGATCTGGTCCATCACCCAATCGGTTTTCAGTGCTTGTTCGGCCAGCGCCGGATGCCGCGCTTCTCCCCGAATATGCGCGTTCATGCCCAGCACGTGATGCCACTGAATGTGCTCATGGTTCTCGATGTGCAGGCTGAGGCTTTCATCGGCTTCAAGCTGAACCGGATGCTCATCGAATACGGAAAAGCTGATCCGGCCTGTGCTGCCAATCAGCTCGACCCGATCTTCGCGGCGGTCTGCGACGAAATTCCAGCAGCCCATACCCAGAGCGCCGGAAGCAAATCGCCAACTGGCGCTGACGGCATCCTCGGCGGTATACAAACCGGCCTGGTGCGCGGTAAACCCGGCGACTTCGACGATGTCGCCAAGCAGGTACTGGAACAGATCGAAGCCATGACTGGCCAGGTCGGCGAAATAACCACCACCCGCAATAGCCGGGTCGGTGCGCCAGTTATCGGTACCGCCAAGATCGGTCGGGGATGGCGCTTTGGTCAGGGTCCAGGTCAAATGCCGGACCTCGCCGATCCGCCCTTCCTCCAGCCATTGCCGCACTTGCTGGAAGCGGGGAAGTGAACGCCGATAGTAGGAAACAAACAGGTGCAGCCCGGCATCGGCAAAGGCCTTTTGCATCTCGCGGCTTTGCCCGGCATTCAACGACATGGGTTTCTCGACGCAGCAATGTTTGCCGGCGGCGGCCACTCTCAAGGCGTAAGCGTCATGGCTGTCAGGTGGCGTTGCGATGTACACCGCGTCGACCTCGGGATCATTGATCAGCGCGTCGACATCGGTGTAGACCCGAGCGATGCCGTGACGCGCGGCGTAATCCGACACCGCGTCCAGACGCCGGCCCATCACCGCCACCAGCGCCGAGCCGGGCGCCTTGTAGAAGGCCGGTCCGCTCTTGCGTTCAGCGACGCTGCCACACCCGATCATGCCCCAGCGCACCACGTTCATACTCACTCCCAGATGTTTAGCCGACGCGCAGTGCGCGCAGGTCCAGATGCCCGTCCTTGAGCGGCGGGCACCAGTAGTAGCCGCCGGTGATCGGCCGGCTGATGCGATACAAGCCGTCGGTGATGCCGTCTTCCAGACCGCTCATGCGGCGCAGTTGGGCTTCGAAGGCGTCGAGGGAGAAACCGAAGGCCAGGAACATCAGGCCGGCGCGATCGCCTTCGATCCACGGCATGGAACGGCGCACCACGAAGGCCTCGGGGGCGAAGCTTTCCTGGGCGGTACGTTTGACGTGAGCGGAGATCGGCGCGTCGTCGATTTCTTCGTTGTCGCTCAAACGACGGCCCATGATGTTGTCCTTCTCATCGGACGGCATCGCGTGGAAACCCTTCAGGTCGTGCTGCCATTGCTGGATCGCGGCGAAACTGCCGCCGACCGTTCCGTCAGCGCCGTTACTCACCAGCGCGGCGGCGACGGCGGCTTCGTCGTGAGGGTTTTCGGTGCCGTCTTCGTAACCGGTCAGATCATGGCCAGTAAGGTGGCGGAAGGTTTCGTTCATCTGCACCAGGCGCAGGGCCGGGGCCAGCGCGGCTTCGATGGCGTTGCTACGGTTGAGCAATTCGCCACGGTCGACACCATGCAGCCAGCACCAGAGCGCGTGCTGGGTGGACGGGTTGTCGACGCCGACACCGGTCAACGCTGGAAAGGTGCGCAGGCCGTCGATTTGCCCCTTGAGGGCCTTGACCAGGGACTCACCGAACCCGACCACGGCCGACTTCCCGTCCACCAGTCCCTTGAGATTCTCCAGCGCGGCCGGCAAGGCAGCGGCGGATTCGAGTGCGAAGAACATATGACGAGCTTGAGGCGGAACTGGGGTGGCGAGAATGCCCGGCTGGTAGTAACTCATATGAACTCCTTCAGAAAGAGCGCGAAGTTTAACCGCAGGATCGTAACTTGTGTGTTTTCAGGGCAAAAGGTCGCAGCCCCGTAACCCTGTAGCCGCTACGACGATCCGCAACGTCGAGCTAAAAGAATCCTAAGATGAGTCATGACAAGCGAGTCCGAGGTCTGCTAAAACGATTCATCAATTGCATCACCCAATCCAGACGGGGTAGCGACATGACCACAGCACACATCCTTGGCAACCTGTTTCCCGACGCCAGCGACATCCCGGAAAAATACCGCCTCGACGGCCAGACCGAGCAGCGTGAATACCTGGTCGACGGTGAGCTGAAAACCTGGTCCGGGCCCCTCGCCCAAGTCCGCAGCCCGGTGTACCTGACCGGCGAAAATG
Organism: Pseudomonas sp. FW305-20; assembly: GCF_058788075.1. Taxonomy (NCBI): domain Bacteria; kingdom Pseudomonadati; phylum Pseudomonadota; class Gammaproteobacteria; order Pseudomonadales; family Pseudomonadaceae; genus Pseudomonas; species Pseudomonas sp. FW305-20. Next base: position 225,499 of record NZ_JBYTAJ010000001.1, read on the forward strand.
GCGACGAACAAGTAATCCTCGGCAGCACGCCGCTGCTCGATGCCGACACCGCATTGACCGCGCTCGACGCCGCCGTCCGCGCCTATGACCGGGGCCAGGGTCTGTGGCCGACGATGCGCGTAGCCGAACGCATCCAGCACGTCGAAGCCTTCCTCGCACGCATGCGTGAACAGCGCGAAGCCGTGGTCAAGTTGCTGATGTGGGAAATCGGCAAAAACCTCAAGGACTCGGAGAAAGAGTTCGACCGCACCTGCGATTACATCGTCGACACCATCAATGCGCTCAAGGAGCTCGACCGCCGCTCCAGCCGTTTCGAACTGGAACAGGACACCCTCGGCCAGATCCGCCGCGTACCGCTGGGCGTGGCGTTGTGCATGGGACCTTACAACTACCCGTTGAACGAAACCTTTACCACGCTGATTCCGGCGCTGATCATGGGCAACACCGTGGTGTTCAAACCGGCCAAGCTCGGTGTACTGCTGATTCGTCCGCTGCTGGAAGCGTTCCGCGACAGCTTCCCGGCCGGGGTGATCAACGTGATCTACGGCAGCGGCCGCGAGACCGTCAGCGCGCTGATGGCCAGCGGCAAAATCGACATCTTCGCGTTTATCGGCACCAACAAAGCCGCCAGTGACCTGAAAAAACTCCATCCAAAACCGCACCGCTTGCGTGCGGCATTGGGCCTGGACGCGAAAAACCCCGGCATCGTGCTGCCCGAAGTCGATCTGGACAACGCGGTCAGCGAAGCGCTCACCGGCTCCTTGTCTTTCAATGGCCAGCGCTGCACCGCGTTGAAAATCCTCTTCGTCCATGAAGACGTGGTCGAAGCGTTCATCGACAAATTCAACGCCAGACTCGCCAACCTCAAACCCGGCATGCCGTGGGACAACGGTGTGGCGCTGACGCCGTTGCCGGAAGCGAGCAAGGTCGATTATCTGCACTCGCTGGTGGCGGATGCCGTGAGCAAAGGCGCCGCCGTGGTCAACCCCAATGGCGGTGAGGCCCGCGCTTCGTTCTTCTACCCCGCCGTGCTGTACCCGGTGACGCCGCAGATGCGCGTCTATCAGGAAGAACAGTTCGGCCCGGTCGTGCCAATCGTGCCTTACCGACATCTGGACACGGTGATCGATTACGTTCTGGAATCAGACTTCGGCCAGCAGCTGAGTATCTTCGGCACCAACCCGGTGGCGGTCGGCCGGCTGGTCGATACCTTTGCCAACCAGGTCGGCCGGATCAACCTCAACGCCCAGTGCCAGCGCGGCCCGGACACTTTCCCGTTCAACGGTCGCAAGAACTCCGCCGAAGGCACGCTATCGGTGCATGATGCGTTGCGGGTATTTTCGATTCGCACGCTTGTGGCGACCAAGTTCCAGGAAACCAACAAAGAACTCATCAGCGAGATCATCAGCGGACGCAGTTCGAGCTTCCTGACCACCGATTACATTTTCTGAGGAAACCGAGCCTGAGCACATTCAGAGCCCATCGACTGCCACCTCTGTTGCGCCGACTGCTGCGTCCGTTACTCGACCCGTATCGGCGCTATCGCCACGCCCGGGTGATCCACGCGGTGCGTGTGTCGCTGGGGTTGCTGGCAACGATCCTGCTGACCACCGGCATCAACCTGCCCCACGGTGAGTGGGCGTCGGTGACGATGCTGGTGGTGATCGGCGGCCTGCAGCATCACGGCAATATCGGCAAAAAAGCCGCCGAACGCGCCATCGGCACCTTGATCGGAGCTGGCGTCGGCTTGCTGCTGGTGGCGCAACAGGCGTGGCTCGGGATGCCGTGGCTGACCTATTTCGCGATGGCCGTGGTCTGCGGATTCTTCTCCTACCATGCCATCGGCAAGGGCGGTTACACCGCGCTGCTCTCGGCGATTACCGTGTTTATTGTCGCGGGGCATGGCGACAACCCGATCACCGACGGGCTGTGGCGTGGGGTGGACATCCTGATCGGCATCGCCCTGGCCCTGGCGTTTTCTTTCGCCTTGCCGCTCTACGCGGTTTATTCCTGGCGCTACAACCTGGCCGATGCCTTGCGCGACTGCGCGACGATCTACGGCCGCATCATCAATGGCCAATCGGTTACCGATGACGAACACCATAAACTGGTGGGCCGCCTGAACACAGTGATGGTGCAACTGCGCTCGTTGATGCCGTCGGTGTCCAAGGAAGTGCGGATTTCCATGACCGAACTCGATGCCATTCAGCGCCACTTGCGCATGTGTGTCAGCACTCTGGAAATCCTCGGCAACACCCGACCTGACGCCCGTGCCCCCGATGCGATGGCCCGTCTTCAATTGGCGTTGAAAGCCGAGCATCGGCTGATTCGGGTGCAACTGATCGGTATGGCCAGGGCGCTGAAATCCGGTGCCTCCCAGCGGTTGAACCGGCCCGTCGAACTGCCGTCGGATTCAAGCCTGACCGCAACGGTTTACAACCCGCTGGACGGATATCAGTTATTGGTCCGACAGCTAGCCGCCAACATCGGCGAGATGCGCCAGCGCTTGGCCAAGACGGCACCGCGCTGGAACATCTGACGTTTCTTTACGGCTTACTGCGTTGTTACCGTCCGACGAAATTTCAGGGTCCAACCCTGTTGCATGCCGGCAGCGGCCAACAGAATCGCGGCTACGCCGATCCATTGCAGCGGTTCCAGGCGATGGCCAAAGGCAAACCAGTCAACGAAAATCGCCGCAATCGGGTAGATGAAGGACAACGCACCGGTCAGTGCCGTCGGCAGTTTTTGGATCGCGCCATAGAGCAGCACATACATCACGCCGGTATGGACAATGCCCAGGGTTACCAGACTGGCCCAGGCACTCGGCGCTTGCGGCAGTGCCGAAAAGTGCGCGAACGGCGCGAGTAACAGCACGCCGGTGGTGACCTGAATCAGCGCGATCAGATGCGGCGGTGTGCCAGTCAGGCGCTTGATGATCAACGCGGCAATCGCGTAAAGAAATGCCGCCCCCAACGCCAGAGCGATGCCCATCAGGTAATCATTACCGCTCTCGCCCTGCCCGCCATGTGCGCTGACAATCGCCAGCATCCCGAGAAACGAAATACCCAGCCAGAACAGTTTCTGCAGAGTGATTTTCTCGTTGAGGAACAACGCGGCCAACCCCACCAACATGAACGGCTGAACGTTGTAAACCGCGGTGCCGATGGCAATCGAGGCGCGGGAGTAAGAAGCAAACAACAGCACCCAGTTGCCGACAATCGCCACGCCGCTGAGCACAGCCAGCAAGAACGTGGTGCGGGTAAGAATGCCGGGACGGAGGAAGCCGAATGCCGCGCAGATCAGCAACAACGTGCCGGCGCCGAACACGCAACGCCAGAACACTACGTCCAGCACCGGTTGCCCGGACACCAGCACGAACCAGCCGATGGTCCCGGAAATCAGCATGGCGGCGGTCATTTCAAATGACCCGTGACGTATGGTTTTGTCCATCATCAGACTCCTGTGTTTGAGCCCAAAGTATGCCAATCCGACGAGGGGCTTCTCCAGCGCAAAAAGCAGGCTAAACTCGAAATCTGCCTTTTTTATCAAGGCGGTTTTAATTAATTGCCTAATTGGGGGTCGTCATGACCGACGATATCGACCAAGTGCTGATCACGGCATTGATGGAAGACTCACGCCGCTCGCTCAAGGCTCTGGCGCAAATCAGCGGCCTGTCTTCGCCCAGCGTCGCCGAGCGTTTGCGTCGTCTCGAAGAGCGTGGCGTGCTCAAGGGTTACACCGTCGAGATCGACCCCAAATGCTTTGGCTATCAACTCCAGGCCATCGTCCGTATTCGCCCGCTGCCAGGCCAGTTGCAGGAAGTGGAACGGCAGATCCAGGCCATTCCCGAATTTACCGAGTGCGATAAAGTCACCGGCGACGACTGTTTTATCGCTCGCCTGCATGTGCGTTCGATGGAACAACTGGACACCCTGCTCGACCGCCTCAACACCCACGCCGAAACCAACACTGCAATCGTCAAGAAAACCCCGGTCAAGCGCCGCTTGCCACCGATGGCGTGAGTTCTCACTCAAATCGCAGGCAAGAAAAAACCCGCCGAAGCGGGTTTTTTCCTCAAGGCTGACGATTAATCATCGCGACTCATGATGCCGAACAGCTGCAACAAGCTGACGAACAGGTTGTAGATCGATACATACAGGCTGATGGTCGCCATGATGTAGTTGCGCTCACCGCCGTGAATGATGGCGCTGGTCTGGAACAGAATGCAGACCGAGGAGAACAGCACGAAACCTGCGCTGATCGCCAGTTGCAGACCACTGATCTGGAAGAAGAAGCTGGCAACCACCGCACCCAGCAACACGAAGAAACCCGCAGTGATGAAGCCACTGAGGAAACTCATGTCCTTGCGGGAGATCAGCACATAGGCCGACAGACCGCCGAACACCAGCGCAGTCATCGCAAACGCGGAACTGACCACCTCGGCGCCGCCCTGCATACCCAGGTAACGGTTGAGGATCGGGCCGAGCAGGAAACCCATGAAACCGGTCAGGGCAAATGCCGACACCAGGCCCCAAGCCGAATCACGGAGTTTGTTGGTGAGGAAGAAAAGGCCGTAGAAACCGATCAGCACCACGAAAATGTTCGGGTAGCCGACGCGCATCTGCTGAGCGACATACGCCATCACGCCGCTGAATGCGAGGGTGAGAGCGAGTAAGCCGTAAGTGTTGCGCAGGACGCGGCTAACCTCTAGCTGCTCAGCCTGCACGCTGTTATTAACTGCGTAATCCTGTTCGCGCATGGCGACACTCCTGTTGGTTTGAAACGTTCAGTCGCAAAGATCATAACAGACGCTCTGTAACAAGCTATGCGGAGAGTTTGACAGTGTGTTTCATTCAGGTATTATGGCGCCCGCAACGCAAACGGAGGTGTGGCCGAGTGGTTTAAGGCAACGGTCTTGAAAACCGTCGACTGTAACAGGTCCATGAGTTCGAATCCCATCGCCTCCGCCATATTTGTATCGATAGAGCCCTGATTATTCAGGGCTTTGTCGTTTCTGGCTTTTGGAAAAATCGTCGAGCCCACACCTCAACCCACACCCTGGATGAAGTATGGCTTTTCGACCAGCGGCTAATTTTTCGAATGGTCTCTTACCTGTATCTGCAGCCGTGAAGAACGGGGTTTGAATCAGCGTCCGCAGGAAGCGCCGGAACGAAAACAGAGGTTGTGATCTCTTTTCGACACAGCCCAACAAACTACGCGTAAATCGGCATAGGGGTGGCCTTCATAGGCCGTTCCCCTGCGAGCAACCGACTCACTTGCGCCCAACTTACCGTTTGAACCGCTTTTTTGCCTTGTAAGACGCTACACACTTGACCTCGTTTCGGGAGAACCACAGTTCGTAGCCCAGAAACTTGCGACCCAATGCACTCGCCACCGCACTCTTGCTCTCGTTGACCCTCAAGTGCAGCTTTTCATACAGACGCTTCAGCAAAGCCATCACCCGCTGCCCGACCCTCTGGCTGCGCACGTAAACGTTCACATCATCGGCATATCTAATAGCCTTTAGACCGATCAACCACATTCAAGAGTGGCAGTCCCTCACACTCTCTTTGGAGATTCTCAACAATCACCGCCACACCACCTTCAATCTGCAAATCACTTGCAACATGAGGAGTCAGGAGCACTCGAGGGTGTTTCCAGAGTGGGTTGTCTTGGGCGGGAGGCTCTTGTACCAAAACATCCAGTACGGCACCTCCCAGACGGCCTTCATCCAACGCAGAGAGCAGATCCGCGTCTACAACGTGGGCGCCACGTCCCACGTTAATCAGTCCAGCGCCATAAGGGAGACAATCAAGCCTTGCTGCATTGAGTATTCCGTCTGTTTCGGGAGTCAGCGGCAACATGTTCACAACGATGTCGCACTGCCCTAAAAATTCCTCTAATTCGTCCAGGCCGACGTAACAGTGACCACCTGGCACCTCCTTCGAAGAACGACTCCAGCCGCTGAGTTGAAAGTCCAATGGCTGAAGGCGATCAAGCGCGGCGCGTCCGAGATTACCAACCCCCATGACACCAACACGCCGCTGTGAAGCGTGCACGATTGGTCGAGGTTGCCAGCGACCCCTGCGCTGATCCTCTTGGTAAGCGAGGATGTCTCGATGCAAGGCAAGAACACCAAACAGAACATACTCAGCCATGATGTCCGCCATCGAGCTATCTACCAGCCGTATGAGCGACACGTGAGCAGGCAAACGGGCCAAATCGAACTGATCAACTCCAGCCCCCGCAGCATAGAGGAGCCGAAGATTACCAAACTGCTCCACAAGGCTGGGAAGAGGCTCCCAAGCCAGGATGTAGTGCACCTCTGCCGGGTTACCGATATCAGGCCATTGGCGGAACTCTAGTTGAGGGGCGAGCGTTGACAGGCAATCTCGCCATTTCTGCGCATCGGCGGGATTGGCCATGTATAGGATGCACATTGAAAACCCCCTATTCGCCTTTCAAATGCGCATAGCTATCAACGAAACGCTTAAATTTGTGTTGGCCACACGTGTACGCTTCATACTTCGCGGGTAGAGCCTCACTCACGCAGGTTGGCACAGGTTCAACAACCGCATCGAAATCCAAATCAATAAAGAAAGGTATTGAATAGCGCTCTAGACCGCTGGTATTTATGACGCGATGCATTGTCGAGGTGTAGCGATCGTTGGTGAGGGTTTGAACCAGATCACCAATATTGACGATAAAAGTGCCTTCAACTGGAGGGGCAGTAACCCACTCCCCTGCACGGTTCCTGACTTGCAAACCGCCAACTGCATCTTGGGATAGGACCGTCAAGAAACCATAGTCCGTGTGCGCCCCAATACCAATCTCCTCTTGGGAAACTCTTCCGATCTGGGGCGGGTAACGCAAAATCCGCTGAATCGTGATGGGCTTACGCTGAAGGTGTTCAAAGTAATTTTGTGGTAGACCCAAGCTCAGCGCGATCCCACCAATAAGCATTCGCGCGAGTGCCAATACAGAGGAATGGTAATCTTCGGCAACCTTCTCAAATTGCGGCAGTGCCGACGGCATTTGATTAGGACCAAAAAATGGAGAGACCTCATCGTAATGAGCTCCGCAATCAAAACATTCTTTGAAATCGCGGGTATTAGCAGGATCGACGTTTTCCGCGTACATCGGTATATAACCACGTAGCGTGGGCCCGGAATTTACGACATTAAGCTTGTTCTTCTCATCAAAAGGAAGCTTGAAAAAGCTTTTGGTAAGCGCATACATCTCATCTATTAACTGCTGGTCAATACCGTGATTTTTTATATAAAAAAAACCCACCTTTTCGCATGCATCACCTATTTGGCTTGCCACCTCCTGTGGATTTTCGCCGTTTATGAGCGACGATATATCTATGACTGGAATTTCAGTGAAAGCTGTTTGTTTGCTAGCCAGACGAATATCAAATAACTCTGTCATGTATGTTCTCCTTTCAAGAATGTCAATTAGGCAGAAGATTTAGAAAGCACGGCGACGCCCTCTTTGATCTCACTGAGCCACATAATTCAACAGCATGCCCGCATGCTACTGCTCGTTTATTTTTCTCAAACTAATTTTCAAGAACCACTCATCATATAACGCCGCAAGGCAATACAATGGCCTGTGTCCGGCATTTATAAAAATCCGATCCAAAGATAAACACTCAACACCCTTCACTCACTGCAAAGGGCATCGAACTGCAAAATAGTGACAAAACAGTGGCCGTCGTCACTGGCCCGCTGTTGTTGCAGCAGTCGTGCCGTCAAACATTGCTGAAAAGCGGGGCTTGTTGGCTGAGTAGTATTCTGCAACTACCTTATCTGCCGAGCTATCACGCGCAGTAGCCATCATTTTCTCAAGGTCAGCTTTAGGGATTTTGAAGTTGGCGAAGAATCGAGCAACATCGGGGTGTTCTGCGCTAAAACCTTTGCGTGCGACCGCGTGGATTTGCTCAGAGCCTCCGAAAATCTGCTTCGGATCATCCAAATATCGCAGTGACCACTTGGAGAACATCCAGTGCGGGCTCCATGCGTTAATCAAAGACCACTTGTCACGTTTCAGATTACGGTCCAACTCGCTCAACATTCCAGACTCTGAAGAAGCGACCATCTTATAACCATCAAGACGATATTCTTTAATGGCCTTTTCCGTAAGTTTGTACTGACCATTACCCACTTCGGAAGTCAAAATCTTGCCGCCGAGTTTTTCCCTTACCTCTGGCTTGTTAAGGTCTTCGACACTGGCGATTTCACTGACAGGAATAGAAGTGGGTACCGCCATGCCAATCCGCCCCTCATAAAGCACCCCTAAGTCTTCGAGCTTGTCGCGGTATTTGTCATAAAAGGACTTGTGAGTGCTTGGCAGCCAAACCATAGGAATCAGGTCGATATTACCGTTAGCCAGCGCCTGGAACTGAATACCAATATCGGCCAGAACCAATTTAACCGGTTGCTTCAGGTGATCTCGCAACGCTGTGTCTGCCAGCTTTACAGCGATCTCCGTATCCGACCAATTCACCCAACCAATACGGATAGGCGCGGGCTCCTCGGCTTGAGCTATCAGGCTGCTGGAGATCATAACCAAACCTGCAAGCCAGCCGGTACAAGTTTTACTGGATAACGTAATCATGTGCATCTCCGCGTGCTGTATTAATAGTTATTGGCAGGACAGCAGAAGCATCAACTTCCCTCATAAAAATGCGAAGCTAATATTAAACTTTCAAATATAAAGTTTCGCACCTTGTTCTGCCATGGAATCATTATCAACTCACTCACAATGCCTGTTCGAGCGCCGGTAATGCCTCAAACAAATCCGCAACCAACATGTAATCTGCAACTTGGGCGATCGGCGCCTCAGCGTCCTGGTTGATCGCGACGATTACCTTTGATCCACTCATACCCGCCAGGTGTTGAATGGCGCCACTGATACCTGCGGCGATGTAGAGATCCGGTGCCACTATTTTCCCCGTCTGCCCGACTTGCAAGTCGTTGGGGGCAAAACCTGCGTCCACTGCAGCGCGTGATGCGCCTACGGCGCCACCGAGCTTGTCTGCAACACGTTCGATCAATGCAAAATTCGCTTTGCTCTGCATCCCGCGACCACCGGAAACGACGACACGAGCGCTCGACAGGTCAGGCCTTTCGCTCACCGTCAGCTGTTCGCTTACAAAGCTGACAGTGCTTGCACTGCGCCCCCCATTTACGGCCGTGACTTCGCAGCGATCCTGATGGGACGAGGCTTGGGCAAAAGCCGAGGCACGGAGGGTCAACAACTTGACTGAATCGATGGACTGAACGGTGGCGATCGCATTACCCGCATAAATGGGTCGCTCGAAAGTGTCTGCCGACACAATTTTGATGACGTCCGAAAGCATTCCGACATCCAGGCTGGCCGCTACCCGTGGCAACACATTGCGACCCATGCTGCTCGCATCGGCCATTACATGGGTATAAGTGTCGCCCACTAGCGAAGTGATCAGTGGCTGGACATTTTCGGCCAGCGTCTTCTCGAACATCTCATCCTGCGCGAGCAGCACTCGATGCAGGCCCTTGGTAAGCGCGGCCTGTTCCGCAACGTCTGATGCCTCCGCCCCTCCCATCACAAGCAAATCCGTTTCGAAGCCCAGATCGATAGCAGCAGTAATTGCACTCAACGTGCCTGCCGTGAGTTGACTACCTGTGTGCTCGGCTATAACCAATGTGCGCATCAAACTAACCCCGCCACGTTTCTCAGTTTTTCCACCAGTTCAGATACCGAACTGACGTTGATACCTGCTTTTCGCACTGGAGGTGGCGTCACCTTGAGCAGCCGGGTGTGCTCCCTCACGCTCGCGCCCAAGCCATCAGCGGCAATCACCTCGAGCGGTTTTTTCTTGGCCTTCATGATGTTCGGTAACGAGGCGTAGCGCGGTTCATTAAGGCGCAGATCACAGGTAACAACTGCGGGTGCCGTAAGGGCCACAACCTGGCTGCCACCATCGACTTCACGCTCAACAACCCATCGGCCATCGGCATAGCTGATGGCTGAGGCAAAGGTGGCCTGACCACTACCTATTAATTGCGCAACCATCTGCCCGGTCTGGTTGTTCTCCTGGTCGATAGCCTGTTTACCAAAAAGGATCAATTGAGGCTTTTCGTTATCGATCACTTTGCTTAGGTATTTGGCCACGTTGAGCGGCTCGAGCATCGCGTTCGTTTCCACCAGGAGTGCTCGATCTGCGCCAAGCGCTAATGCCGTACGTAATTGTTCTTGCGCAGCAGAAGTGCCAACTGAAACGACCACCACCTCGCAAACCACGCCTTTTTCCTTAAGGCGAATAGCTTCTTCCACTGCGATTTCGCAGAAAGGGTTCAAGGCCATTTTTACGCCATTCAGGTCGACGCCTGAACCATCGCCTTTAACACGAACTTTCACGTTCGGGTCGATGGCGCGTTTTACCGCTACGAGCACTTTCATAATTCCCTCGGGCACTCATCAATCGATGCAATGGATGAAAGGCGTGGATGAGCCAGTTCAGTCCTTGTTTTGACGGATGTTAATCCTGGATTTTTTGTTGCGCAAGCAAAATGTACACATGTGTCACCAACCATTGACACAGGTGTACATTTATCCTAATTTCTAGTCACCAAGCCTGATGAAGCCCACTTTGGAGCGCACCACGATGTCCAGCGATCCCTTGCTGCAACCCTATAAAATCAAGAATCTGACCCTCAGAAACCGGATCATGACCACCTCCCATGAACCGGCCTACCCTGTGGATGGCATGCCCAAGGATCTCTATCGCGCCTACCACGTGGAGCGCGCAAAGGCCGGTGTCGCCCTGACCATGACTGCCGGTTCCGCAGCCGTCTCCCGAGACAGCCCGCCGGTATTCAACAATGTGCTCGCCTACAAGGATGAAGTGGTCGGATGGTTGAAGGACCTGACCGATGAATGCCACGAACATGGCGCGGCAGTGATGATCCAGTTGACTCACCTGGGCCGCCGCACCCGCTGGGACAAGGCCGACTGGTTGCCGGTGGTGTCGCCGTCACACCGTCGCGAGGCTTCACACCGCTCCTTCCCGAAGAAAATGGAGGAATGGGACATTGAGCGGATCATCAAGGACTATGTAGACGCCGCGGAACGCATGAAGGCGGCAGGTCTCGATGGTCTGGAGCTTCAGGCTTACGGGCATTTGATGGACCAGTTCTGGTCGCCGTTGACCAATGACCTCGACGGCCCTTATGGCGGCTCGCTGGAAAACCGCATGCGCTTTACCTTCGACATCCTGCGTGGCATCCGCCAACGGGTCGGCGAAGACTTTCTGCTCGGGGTTCGCTACACCGGAGATGAAGAACTGCCCGGTGGCTTCAATGCCAGCGAGGGCATGCAGATATCCCACATGCTCAAGGACAGCGGACTGGTCGACTTCCTGAACGTGGTACGCGGCCACATCGATACGGACGCTGGCTTGACCGATGTCATCCCGATTCAGGGTATGCGCAACTCACCCCACCTCGACTTCGCTGGAGAGATCCGTTCGGCAACAGGCTTCCCGACCTTCCACGCGGCGAAGATTCCCGATGTTGCCACGGCGCGCTACGCGATCGCCTCGGGCAAAGTGGACATGGTGGGCATGACCCGCGCGCACATGACCGATCCGCACATCGTGCGCAAAATCATCGAGAAGCGCGAAGAAGATATTCGCCCGTGCGTCGGCGCCAACTATTGTCTGGATCGCATCTATCAGGGTGGCGCGGCCTACTGCATCCACAACGCAGCGACGGGGCGGGAAACCACCATGCCTCATGACATTCCCAAAGCCGCGGTCAAGCGCAAGGTGCTGGTGGTCGGTACGGGCCCTGCCGGGCTGGAAGCGGCGCGGGTCGCCGGTGAGCGCGGCCATGATGTAACGGTACTTGAGGCGGCTGACCAACCTGGCGGGCAGATTCGTCTGACGGCATTGAGCGAGCGTCGTCGCGAGATGATCAGCATCATTGATTGGCGCATGGCGCAATGCGAACGACTGGGGGTGAAGTTTCATTTCAACACCTGGGCCGAAGCCGACACCGTGCAAGCCTTCGAGCCTGACGTGGTCATCGTTGCGACCGGCGGTCTACCGGATACCGAGGTGCTCCGCAAAGGCAACGAACTCGTGGTTTCAACCTGGGACATCATTTCCGGTGACATCAAGCCCGGTCGCAACGTACTGATCTTCGACGATGCCGGGGATCATGCTGCTCTACAGGCAGCCGAAGTCATCGCCAATAGCGGCGCGAAAGTAGAAATCGTGACCCCTGACCGCTCGTTTGCACCTGAAGTCATGGCCATGAACCTGGTGCCCTACATGCGCAGCCTGCAGGACCTGGACGTCACCTTCACCGTCACCTATCGGGTCGACACAGTGGAAAAACGTGATGACGGGCTCGTTGCAACCTTTGGCAGCGATTACGGGCAGGTCCACAAGCAGCGCGTGGTCGATCAGGTGGTCGTCAACCACGGCACTCTTCCTCTGGACGACTTGTACTTCGACCTGCGTCCTCTCTCCACCAATGGCGGCGCGGTAGAGCAGCATGACCTGATAGCCGGCACGGCACAGAACATCGTCACCAATCCCGAAGGACGTTTCCAGCTGTTCCGGATCGGCGACGCCGTGTCTGCTCGCAACACCCACGCGGCCATCTACGACGCTTTGCGCCTGGTGAAAGAAATCTGAATTCGAGCCTTCATTCTTGTTGGAACGGAGGCTCGCCAAAAACAAGAGGGGGAACCATGTCAGCAGTGACCATTAAATCGAAGGCGGCAGTCGCTTTTGGCCCAGGACAGCCGTTGCAGCTGGTGGACATTGATGTCGCACCGCCCAAGGCTGGCGAAGTACGGGTGCGAATCGTGGCAACCGGTGTCTGCCACACGGATGCTTTTACTCTGTCGGGCGACGATCCCGAGGGGATCTTTCCTGCCGTATTGGGTCATGAGGGTGGCGGGATTGTCGAGTCGATCGGCGAAGGCGTGACGTCATTGTCGGTCGGCGACCATGTGATTCCGCTGTACACGGCCGAGTGCCGGCAATGCAAATTCTGTCTGTCGGGCAAGACCAACCTGTGCCAGGCAGTCAGAGCGACACAGAGCAAGGGCTTGATGCCTGACGGAACATCGCGCTTCTCCTTTGAGGGCCAGCCGGTGTTCCATTACATGGGCTGCTCGACCTTCTCCGAGTACACGGTATTGCCAGAGATCTCCCTGGCCAAAATCCCCAAGGATGCGCCTCTAGAGCAGGTGTGCCTGCTGGGCTGTGGCGTGACCACAGGCATAGGTGCCGTACTCAACACTGCCAAGGTCGAGGCCGGGGCAAGCGTTGCGATATTCGGGCTCGGCGGGATCGGGCTGGCGGCCATCATCGGCGCGAAAATGGCCAACGCCGGGCGAGTCATCGCCATTGATATCAACCCGGCCAAGCGGGACGTCGCCCTATCGCTCGGCGCCACCGATTTCATAAACCCCATGGACTATGACAAGCCCATCCAGGACGTGATTGTCGAGCTCACCGACGGTGGCGTGGACTATTCGTTTGAATGTGTCGGCAACGTCAAATTGATGCGAGCTGCTCTGGAGTGCTGCCACAAGGGCTGGGGTGAATCGATCATTATCGGTGTTGCCGGTGCGGGCCAGGAAATCAGTACCCGCCCTTTCCAACTGGTAACCGGGCGCGTCTGGCGTGGCAGCGCGTTTGGTGGAGTCAAGGGCCGCACGGAGCTTCCCAGCTACGTCGAGAAAGCGAGCACCGGCGAAATTCCACTGGAAACCTTCATCACTCACAACCTTGGCCTTTCAGACATCAACAAGGCTTTCGAATTGATGCATGCAGGGCAAAGCATCCGCACCGTCATTCATTTTTGACCAAGGCACTGCCGTGATACCGGCCAGCGCTCACACCCGCATCACAACCCAAAGGAAATCAAAATGTCTGTTTTTACCCATGTCACTGTCGGTACCAATGACCTTGCCGAAGCACGGACCTTCTATGATCGTGTTCTCAAAGAAATTGGTCTTAACCGTGTTGCCGACCTTGATGAATCCGGCTCCATTTGGGGCGTGGATAAACCGTCGTTCTTCGTGCTAAAACCCGCCAATGGCAATCCTGCCAACGTTGGCAATGGCGTGACCGTGAGTTTCGAAGCGCCAAGTCGCGCTGCAGTACATGCATTCCACGAAACCGCACTCGCGGCGGGTGGCACCTGTGAAGGCCAACCGGGTTCGCGTAGCTGGGCTGAAAATGCCTATGCCGCTTACGCTCGGGACCTTGATGGCAACAAACTGGCTGTCTACTGCTTCAAGGCCGAATAATCGCAATCGGTTGACGCTTTCTACAGTGAAGGCCCTTCAGCGGGCCTTCACTGTCTATCCCCTGCCCTGGCTACATTCCCCGACGCGCAACTTCAGCGCCGGCCTTTACCGCCGTCCCCACAATGGACTCGATGTTCTGATCGGCCATCGACTGCAGCGCTGCCGCCGTCACGCCACGATAAGCCATCAACGACTCAATCATTTGTCGCGGATCGCGGCTGGCAAGCATCTGGCCTCCCCCCACCACCACGCTTTGTGCAGCGTGTTGCGCGATGGCAAGTGGAATTCCTGCAGCCACCGCCTGATTAGTCAGCGCCATTTGCAACATCGCCGGGAAGGCCGGCCCAGTCCCGGACAATGCACTGAGATAATCAATACAGTCTTCATCAGGCACTTCGTCCGCCGAACCTACGCACTCGAACAGTCGCTGCACCCATTGGCGGTCGCGCTCAACAAGGTTTCCGGCACAGTACCAGGGCGTGAACGACTGCCTGATTTCCACGGCCGCATTCGGCATGGCCCGCACGATTACATCTGCACCGGTTGCCGCACTGATGACTGCCGCCGGAACTCCGGCCATCAGAGAAATCACTAACTTGCCGCGGGCGTTGATCAGCAGTTCGCGAAACTGCTCCGGCCGGATGGACAGCACGACAATATGGCTGAGGTCCACCAACTGCTGGTTGTCGGCCAGCAGCCTCACGCCTGGCTCGAAAGCACTGACGCCGGAGCGGTTCGAGATCAACAAATGGTCAGGCTTGATGAAGCCGCTTTCAAGGAGCGCCTGCGCGATTGCGCGCCCGAGCCAGCCGGTGCCCCCAATGATACCCAGGGTTCTATTCTCCATCGGCAGGAGACTCCTCGAATGTATCGACCAAGGGAACGAAAACACCGGGCTCTTTTTCTGCGTAGCCGAACTTTCCATAAAAGCGGTCCAGCTCGCGACGCTTCGGTACCTTGCCGGTAAACACGCTCACGTACTGAGGAATCCGTCGAAATCGCACGACAATATCTTCATTGGTTTTCATCGAGATGTAGCCGATCTGTGTGAGATAGATCGTCCTGGCCCGAACGTCAGCCCCCTCGACGTCGTAACCAAACCGTCGGAACATCGCGGCCAGGGCATTCATCCGCGCTTCATCGGCTAAAGCGATTTCAGCTTTGACTTCGTCCGATTGCAGCGCCCAACTGCGCACGGCAAATTCAAACTGCGAGTCGAACAGCTCAGGGTTCAGCCAGCACTCGAAGACGTTGAGAATCGCTTCGGAAATACTTTCTGCATAACTCTCACATTGGCTGACCATACCGCCGGTGTTCTTGTCCCGCCAACGAGCCAGGAGTGCCGCTAGCAGCTGTTCTCGATCTTCATAGAACCAGTAGAAGCTGGTACGAGACAAATTCAAACGCTTGGCCAGCGGCATCACCCGCACAGCATCCACACCCGACTCTTTGAGAGCATCGTAAGCGGCATCCAGCCAACCATCGACGGAGCCTCGCCAGCCTGCGTCCTGCGCTTTGGTTTTCGCCCTTCCTGTCTGTGACATTCGGGTTGCACCTTTCTTTGAAAATTCTTCGTCACTGTACACCTCGGAATCTGTGGCGTACACGGCATGTACATCGGCGTACATTTTTTAGACATATGTTCGCCATGCCAAGAGGATGTTGCGCGCGCGATTTTTTGGATAACGCCACGTCATCCTTTGGCCCAGTAAAAAAGTTGTTGGACGTTGCGATCCATTGAAACCAAATAATGGCTGCGCCAAAAACTTCAGGCAGGTTGCCCTATGAAATTCAATAATAAAGTGGTGGTCATTACCGGCGCTGCCGGCGGTGTCGGACAGGCGCTAGCACTATTGTTCGCCCGAGAAGGCGCCAAGCTTGTCTTGTCTGATCTTGATGAAGCCGGTTGCAAATCAATCTCCGCCAAAGTCCGTGACCTGGGCGCAGAAGTCCACTACGTGGCAGGCGATTTACGCCGAAAAGAATATTGCGAAGCGATTGTCCAAACGGCCGTCGATGTTTTTTCGGGGATCGACATCGTATTGAACAATGCGGGCATCATTCCCCGCGGCACGATTGAGGAAACCACCGACGACATGTGGTTCGACGCCATGGGCGTAAACCTGAATGCGGTGTTCTTCATTTGCCGTGCCGCGATACCGCACATGAAAAATCGCCCGGGCGCCGCAATCGTCAACACATCATCTGTCTGGGGCATTTATCCCGGCCCCGCTCATGTGGCGTATTGCACAAGCAAAGGGGCTGTTGCGGCATTAACCAAAAATCTGGGCCGCGATTGCGCCCCTTTGGGCATCCGTGTCAACGCCGTATGCCCGCACGAAATCAACACCCCGATGATACGCAGCGGCTTTGAGCGTCGCGGCCTGGATCCGGACAAAGCCGTGCAAGAACTGAACAAGAGCGTGCCATTAGGCCGCATCGCCGAGCCTGAAGACATTGCGGATGTCATCGCATTTCTGGCGTCCGACGAGGCCAGGTACATCGCCGGTGAAACGGTAGAAGTCACAGGCGCCAAGCCGGTATCCGGCTAAGGAGAGGTAGCGATGCTCAACGGTAAAAATGTAGTGGTGACCGGGGGCGGCAGAGGGATTGGCCGAGGCATCACCGAACAATTGCTTGAGGCGGGAGCTTCTGTGTTGATCGCTCAGCGTCAGGCACTGGACGCCGACTTGCAAAATCACCCTCAAGTCTATTTCGTCGAGGCTGATCTCGCCTCGATGGAGTCACCCAATTTGATTGCCAAGTTCGCCCAGGAGCAGCTTGGCGGAATCGATGTCCTGGTTAACAACGCCGGGTTCATGTTCGAGAAATCCATTGATGATATGAACGAGCAGGACTGGGATCGCATGATGGCAGTCAATCTGCGGGCGCCAGCATTCTTGTGCAAGGCGTTGGTGCCTCAGATGCGTCATCGAGGCGGTGGCAGCATCATCAACATCGGTTCGATCGAAGGCATAGGTGCCAACCCTGAACATGCCGCGTACTGTGCCTCCAAGGCCGGCATCCATGGGCTGACCCGAGCCTTGGCAATCGATCTCGGCCGGGACGGGATCCGCTGCAATGCCATTGCTCCAGGGTGGATCAATTCCGAGTTGAGTGATGCGTACCTCGCCGCTCAAGCTGATCCGCGTGCGGCGCGCCAGGCACTCCTGCGCCTTCACCCGGTCGGGCGTACCGGATTGCCGGCGGATGTTGGCGGGACAGTCGTTTTCCTGGCCTCCGAATCATCGGCCTTCATCACCGGGCAGGTGCTGGTGGTGGATGGTGGGCGCACGGCGAAACTACCACTGCCGTTTTGATCGAATTCGCCCAGCTCGGTCGGAACTGACGATGCCTCGAGAGTTCGCGTATGCACAGTTGAGCGTCCTGAAACTGGTGGCGAATGGGTGCTAAATGCTCTCGCCGGGTACTGATACCAGGCGTAGGATCGATACGATGACTGCTAATCATGCGTCGTTGGAAGGTGACTTCCAACCAATCTGCATTCACGCGCAAACGCAAGACATATACCGCCGCACTGTAAGGCCACGCGACCCTTCGCAGTACAAGGGCCGTGTTCTCACAACAACAAAAGCGAGGTGAAATCATGTCTGGTAATCGTGGTGTCGTGTATCTCGGCGCAGGCAAGGTCGAGGTGCAGACCATCCCCTATCCGAAAATGCAAGACCCGCGCGGCAAGCGCATTGACCATGGCGTGATCCTGCGCGTGGTTTCGACCAATATCTGCGGCTCCGACCAGCATATGGTACGTGGCCGGACCACGGCCCAGGTCGGGCTGGTGCTTGGCCATGAGATCACAGGCGAGGTAATCGAGAAGGGCCGCGACGTGGAGAACGTGCAGATCGGTGATCTGGTCTCGGTGCCGTTCAATGTCGCCTGCGGCCGTTGTCGCAGTTGCAAGGAACAGCACACAGGCGTTTGCCTGACGGTCAACCCGGCGCGCCCCGGCGGTGCCTATGGCTATGTGGACATGGGCGACTGGGTTGGCGGCCAGGCCGAATACGTGCTGGTGCCGTATGCCGACTTCAACCTGCTGAAGCTGCCTGATCGCGACAAGGCGATGGAGAAAATCCGCGACCTGACCTGCCTCTCCGATATCCTGCCGACCGGCTACCACGGCGCGGTGACCGCCGGTGTCGGCCCTGGCAGCACGGTGTATATCGCCGGTGCCGGTCCGGTCGGACTGGCTGCCGCCGCCTCCGCCCGTCTGCTGGGTGCGGCGGTAGTGATCGTCGGCGACGTCAATCCACTGCGTCTGGCCCATGCCAAGGCTCAGGGCTTCGAGATCGCCGACCTGACCAAGGACACTCCACTGCACGAGCAAATCGCCGACCTGCTCGGTGAGCCGGAAGTCGATTGTGCGGTCGATGCGGTGGGCTTCGAAGCCCGTGGCCACGGCCATGACGGCGCACAGCACGAGGCCCCGGCCGAAGTACTCAACGCGCTGATGGGCGTGGTGCGGGTCGCCGGCAATATCGGTATCCCCGGTCTGTATGTCACCGAAGACCCGGGCGCGGTCAACAAAGCCGCCAAGCATGGCAGCCTGAACATCCGTTTCGGCCTCGGCTGGGCCAAGTCCCACAGCTTCCACACCGGCCAGACCCCGACGATGAAGTACAACCGCCAGCTGATGCAGGCGATCATGTGGGACCGCATTCACATTGCCGAGGTCGTCGGCGTGCAAGTGATCAGCCTGGACGACGCGCCGCGCGGTTACCACGAGTTCGACGCCGGGGTGCCGAAGAAATTTGTCATGGACCCGCACAAGCTGTTTAGCGCGGCCTAAGGGGTAGGTTGGGAAAAGGGCAGCGTTGAGCTGCCCTTTTTTATCGCCGTGCCTCGCCCTGAAAACCAACCACGCATTGATTACTTCATACACTCAGGTGCGTTCACGCCTTTGCCTTAATCGCATACAGCCCACCAATAATCACCAACGCAGCACCGACAACCACCCAGGTGTCCGGGCGCTCGGCAAACACGATCACACCAATCAACGTGGCGAACACCAGAAGCGCATAGTTGAACGGCTGCAGGGAAGAAGCGGTCGCGTATTTCAGTGCTTGAATGAAGAGAATCTGTGCGACTACTCCGGTCAATGCCAGGATCCCCATCAAGAGGCCCTGGACTGGAGTCGGAGTCACCCATGCAGGCAGCCCCGCAAATGTGACCGTCAGGGCACCCACACTTGCCATGTAGAGCATGTTCGTTGCGAAGGAGTCGTGCTGGCTAATCCGGCGCGTCAATACGTTGAACACCGCGAACGCCAAAGCAGCCAGCAGGGGGATCAGCGCCGCGAGTTCAAAGACGCCCGCGCCTGGTCGGAGAATGATCAGTGTGCCGGTGAACCCTATCGCCGCAGCAACCCAGCGCCGCAGCCCTATGAACTCCCCAAGCACCGACCCCGCCAATGCCAGTGTCATCAGCGGAAATACGGCATAGAGTGCATGCATTTCGGCCAGGCCCAAATATCGTAGCCCCACTGCAAACAGTACGGTTTCACCCACAGCCAGCAACGCTCGAATGATTTGCAGCCAGGGGTGCTTACTGCGAAACGACGCTTTTGCCCTACCGTGGCAGGCGGCATATCCGAGTGCAAAAACGACAAACACCCAATAGCGCATCATGACCAGTTGGGCGACCGGGAAGTCTTTGACAAGCACCTTGGTTATTCCGTCCTGGCTCGCAAAGATAAGCATTGAAAGCAGGCATAGAAAGATCCCGAGTCGTGGCCTCGCGACCCCAGGATTAGCGGCGACAGTGGGCGCAGTATTTTTTGTTCGGTCGCTCTTCAATCGCAACTCGGCCATGCCCTCCTCCTTAAAATTTCAGCAACGGCCTGTTTTTTACTTCGCCATTCGCATTTCTCTCGAAGGCCGGTAACCAAAACTCATCACGCCCACAAGCGCGAGCGCGCAGGATGCCTTCCAGATATTTCTCATGGATTATTCCGTTCTTATTAGTGACTTGTTAAACGGCCTTTATTGGAAAGTCCGACAACTTAAATTTGTTAACCTTCTCGCCCGGCCCAAAACTCATGCCAGCGAATAACCGAACTGACGCCCAGTTTCGTTATTATTTTAGGTGGTAGCTTGCTGGGGCCTGGTGCGTGACAGAAGCTATCGAGAAACGCCGAACGCGTGCCCGATGCCAACTCCGCAGCCATCACACCTGCCAGGGTGCTTTTCACAGTACCCAGTCCATTTTCGCAACATGCCGAATACAGATTTTCTTCAATCTCGCCAAATGCCGCAGCACTGTTACGACTTAAGCACAGGCGGCCGGCCCAACTGAATTCCAACGCCGTGGATTTCAGCTCGGGAAAGCGCGCATCCAGGGAGTGACGCTGCTCCTTAGCCACCGCAGCTACCTGCTCTGGAGTGACTTGGATGCTCGGTTCATAGGTGAACTTTGTCCGAATGACAATTCGCGAGAGACCGTCTGAAGAGATCTTGCGAACGGTCGCTCCCATTGGATCAGCCGGCAGCAACGCCCACTTGGCTTTGCCCGGCACCTCTTTCCTGAATTCATCATCACTGTATGCCGCCGTCATGGACGCGTAAGTGAAGACGTGCAGCAGGCGCCCTTGATAATGGCCGAAGTTTTCAATGTGCCCGTTAACCCCCAGGATGACCTTGGGTGCGTGCACCGTACCGTTATGAGATCGAGCGCTCCAACCGCTTCCCTGCTTGGTCAACTCAATAATCGGAGAGCGCTCGAACAGCGTGATTTTCCCGTCGAGCCCTGCTGCCAGGTCTCTAATGTATTGCGCGGGTTGAATCATCACCGCGCCGGGAGTGTAGATCCCACCGTGGTAATAGGTGGACCCGGTGATTTCACGCATTTGCGCGGCATCAAACATCTCGAACTTTTCGCCAATGCGCTCAAGGGATTGAGCGTAATTGACGTTCAGCTTCAATCCCCGCTCAGTGGCGGCCGCGTTGATCTTCCCTGAAGGGTCGAAGGTGTCGGCGGACATGCCGTACTCCCGCGCAGCTTCAGCGGCAAATGCAATCGCAAAACGATTTTGCGTGATTTCCAGGGCCGTTGCAGACTCGCTCGCCACGGAGTATTCCCCGGACGACAGACTGTGCGGCACATCGATCATGAAACCAGAGTTTCTGCCCGCCGGCCCCTTGGCGACTTCATGAGCATCGACCACAACAATGCTGTCACCCGGGTGTAACTGTGAAAGCCTGCGAGCAGCGGACAGGCCAGCAAAACCTGCACCGATAATCAGCCAATCCGCCGTCACGTTTCCATCAAGCATGCGGACAGGCGCAGTGCGTGCGGAAATCGCCTCCCAACCTGAAACCCCGGTATCTACCGGCAGGCGCTTGATGGTATGGGTGCTCATTTTTCGGTCTCTTCGTCCGACCGATCAGACACATCGATCCAGATGGTTTTGATTTCGGTGTACTGGTCATGGGCGAAAATGGATTTGTCCCGACCGCCGAAGCCCGACTCCTTGTAGCCACCGAATGGTGTCGATGCGTCGCCCTCACCAAAGCAGTTCACGGTAACGATGCCCGCGCGAATTTCCCGCGACAACTTGATTGCCCGCCGCAGACTGCCTGTATATACCGAGGCGGCCAAGCCGTAGACCGTGTCATTGGCCAACGCAATGGCTTCGCTGATCGTGTTGAACGTGGTGACCGAAAGGATCGGGCCGAAGATCTCTTCCTGGAACAGCCGGTCGTCTCGACCAACACCGTCAATCACCGTTGGCTCTACAAAGGCACCGTTTTGGGTCGCGCCACCGTAAACAACTTGAAGCTTTCCGGCGGTGGCGTGCTCAAGGTACGACTTCACTTTTGCGAAATGCTCTGGGCTGACCAGCGACCCTACGCGATTCTGCGGATCGAGTGGGTCACCCATCTTCCATTCGCGGATGTAGGCGCCCATGCGCTCCAGCAGCTCGTCTTTAACAGACGCATGGACGATCAGACGTGAAGTCGCGGAGCAGTTTTCGCCCATGTTCCAGAATGCGCCATTGACGACATGCTGAGCGACGAGATCCAGGTCTTGGGCATCGTCCATCACCACGGCCGGATTTTTTCCGCCGCACTCAAGGACGATGCGTTTCAGGTTCGAATCGGCGGCGTAATGCAGGAAACGGCGGCCGGTCGCGGTGGAGCCGGTGAAGCTGACCATGTCGACATCGTTATGCAAACCGATGGGCTCACCAACGTCTTTACCCGTGCCGGTGACAATGTTGAGTACACCAGCGGGTATACCGGCTTCAAACGCCAGCTGAGCGACACGCAGCGTAGTCAGCGAGGTTTGTTCAGCAGGTTTGACGATGACCGAACAGCCCGCAGCAAGCGCCGGACCGATTTTCCAGGCAAGCATCAGCAGCGGGAAGTTCCAGGGCAATACACAGCCCACCACGCCGATCGGCTCCCGGACCACCATGGTCAGCGCGTCGCTGCCAACCGGTGCTGTGTTGTCATAAATCTTGTCAATCAGTTCTGCGTGCCAGCGGATCGTGTGGATGGTGTCCGGGATGTCGACCAACTGACATTCACTGACCGGTTTGCCGCTATCGAGACTTTCGAGGACGGCCAGTTCGTGTTGATGGCTTTCAAGCAGGTTTGCAAACTTCAACAGAACCGCTTTGCGCTCCCGAGGAGAGATAGATCTCCAGCGTCCATCCTCAAATGCCTCCTTGGCATTGCTCACTGCGAAGTCGACATCATCGGACGAACACGCTGCAACGTCGGTCAAAAAGTCACCGGTCGCCGGATTGTTCGTGGCGAAGGTTCTGCCAGAGATCGCGGGGTTGAACGCGCCATTGATGAACGCCTTGGATGGCAACGAAATGTCTTTGGCCAGAGCGGCATATTCGGCCTTGCTCAGAAGATCACCCATGGCTGGCTCCCGAAGAAATGTTGGCTACGTTACGTTTGAGTTCTGTAATGACCGACGCGAAACTCTGTTTTTCGTCCGCTTCAAGTGGCTGCAATGGCAGGCGCACGTTACCGACTTTCAATCCCGCAACTTCGCAGCCGTACTTGATCGACTGCACGAACTTGCCACCGTCCAACGCATTCATCAGCGGCATCATCGCCGACATGATTTGACGGCCTTTGTCGAAGTTCTTTTCGATCACGCAGGCTTCATAAAGCGCAACGTGTTCCTTGGGCAAAAAGTTGGAACCTGCGCACACCCAACTGCGGGCGCCCCAGGCAAAAAACTCAAGGGCCTGGTCGTCCCATCCGCAGGACAAGGCGATGTTGGGGAACTGCCGGGCCAGCCTATGCACCTGGCCCATGTCGCCAGAACTTTCCTTGATGGCGACAACGTTTTTCGATTGGCTGACACGCGTGAAATATTCTTCGTCCATCGAAACGCACATGCGCCCCGGATAGTTGTAAAGCATGATCGGCAAGTCCGCTGCGCGATCGATAGTGAGCGCGTGAATCGCGTTTTCCTGTGAGGTTGGCAGCGCATAAGGCGGGGACGTGACGAGAATGGCGTCAGCTTTGATCGATTTGGCATCCTTGGCGTACTGAACCGCATCTTCGGTACGAATCGCCCCGGTACTGACGATCAGTTGCACCCGAGTGCCGATCACATCTTTGGCGTAGGCCGCCAACTCGGTGCGTTCTTCGGAGGTCTGCGCATAATACTCGCCGGTCGACCCGCCGATAATAATGCCGTGCACCTTAGCCTCAATCAGCGACTCCAAAACTTGCGAGTACACATTCCAGTCAATCTCCCCGTCCGAGTTATAAGGAGTTACTGCTGGCGTATAAATACCTTCAAATTTCAAGATAAATGCTCCGAATGCGAGTCAGGTGGAAGATAAACGAGCGCGTCAGCGTTGATGCCTTGAGGCGCAATAAAAAACTCCATATTTCACGGGACACAGGCCCTGACGTTTAAAGTCCCTGCAAAGAGCAGTTTTCTGCTTTCACAAATGACCTGCAGAGGCTGTGTTACCAACTAGTGCGGTGGACTGCTGAATCCAGACTCGCATGCGCCAAGAAGGTGGTCAATAGTGTGTATTGCTGCCGCATACCTTTCTGAAAGGGTAAATCCTTCAGCCAATAAAATTAATTTCCCTTAATAATCAACAATATAAAAAATCATCGCCGAAGCGACGGCATCAATCGATAACATTTGTTTATGCATTGATAAGAGTAAATGTTTCTTGTTGACGCACGATTGCCGTCGTAGCCTTACAACAGCGATATTCTACCGATACATTGGATAAAGATTTTCTCGTACAGTCGTCTCATTAATTAAGATCTGGTTTCCCAGGCTCGAATTAAGGTGATGTAGAAATATAGCTATTGATGCAAACATTGGCATTCCGGAAATGTCTGCATGAGTAAGGACTTGAACGAAATGAGTGCACGGATGGCACCACCATCCAAGAAGGCACACTTTTCGTAAGGCGCTTTCTGGACGTGGTAAACCGTTCCGGTTCGCGGATAGAAGCAGCACAGTTTGATGGGCTTGCATCCTCAGACGGTACTGCGAACTCAAGACCGTTTGGCCTCACCTCGCTGAGCAGGCTGAACGTTTCGCCCCCTTGGTATTTTGGAGTGTGTTGACCGTGAGCACTAAATCGGCAGTTTCAAATCTTATCGCGCAGCGCAAGCCTGACCACGCGCTGCCAGGTGCCCTTTATAGCGATCCAGACGTTTACAGGCAGGATCTGCAACAGATCTGGCACAAAAGCTGGATCTTCGCAGGGCACACATTTGAGCTGGAGAAGTCAGGTCAGTACCTGTCGCTGCAAATCGGCGACTACCCTGTCGCTATCGTGCGCGGCGCAGACAAGCAGATTCGTGCATTCCACAACGCCTGCCGCCATCGCGGTTCCAAGGTGTGCCCGGAAGCCAGCGGCAAAGTTGCCAAACTGGTGTGCCCTTACCACAAATGGACATTCGAGCTGGACGGCAAACTGCTTTTCGCCGGGAACATGGGGGACGATTTCGACAAGTCTCAGCATGGGTTGAAGTCGGTGCATTGTGAGGTCGTCGAAACGTACATCTATGTGTGCGTTGCAGAGGTCGCCCCAGACTTTTCGTCGTTCAGAAAATCCGTCACCCCTTTCGTTGCGCCTCATAACCTGGACGACTGCAAAGTCGCGTTTGAGTCGAACATCATTGAGAAAGGCAACTGGAAACTGGTTTTCGAGAACAACCGTGAGTGCTACCACTGCGATTGTACTCACCCGGAATTGATGCACTCATTCGTGGACAACCCATCGGTGGGTGGCGCCGGCGGCGATGAAGATCCCGAACTCAAAGAGCACTGGGATCGCTGCGAGGCGGCAGGTCTGCCTAGCCGATTGGTCATGGATGATAAAGGTCGTTTCAGAATGACGCGCATTCCCCTGTTTTCCGGGGCTGTCAGCTACACAATGGATGGCAAGCCTGCGGTCGCTGGCCGGTTGGACACCACCGGAGAAGCCAACATCGGAGCGCTGCTGTATTTCAACTACCCATCAACCTGGAACCACTTTCTGGGCGATCACGCGCTGAGCTTCCGCGTACTGCCCATTGGTCCGGGCGAGACGTTGGTCACCACAAAATGGATCGTCAAGAAGGACGCGCAAGAAGGTGTCGACTACGACATCGATCACCTGACCAAGGTTTGGCTTGCAACCAATGACCAGGATCGCACCTTGGTTGAAGGGGCACAGGTCGGCGTCAGTTCTCCTGCTTATGAGCCTGGCCCATTGTCGGTAGCCAGCGAAATTGGTGTGTGTCAATTTGATGATTGGTACTGCAAAACGATGCTTGATCAGCTCAATGACACCATCCCGTTAAGATCTGTCGGCTAAGTGCAACACTGCCGGTGGTGAGAATCATGAATGATCACCACCGGCATCCCCTTCAGTTCTGCCTTGAGCAATACCTGTTGGCGGTGGAGCTCCCCGCACCTCGAGTGATTGCTCAATCACGGCCGCCTTCCTTTCTTCTAAACGGCTCAGGAAAACTGGGCCAGAATCCAGTCGCGTAGCCGGCAACAGGCGTCGTCATTGATCCGGTCTTCACGAAATGTCAGATAGTGCTGGCTTTCATGGAGAACCACTTCCTCGTCGATCGGCCGAATCAGCGTGCCGTTTTCGATCAGGTTCTCGACCAGATGATTCCAGCCCAGCGCTACACCTTGGTGTGTCAACACCATGCTAATCACCAGGTTGTAGTCATTCGCGTTGAAAACGTGAGGACTGTCGTGGGGGCGTTTCTCGATATCAACATCGTGATAAGCCAGCCAAACACCCCAGTCGACGTGCTCCGCTACCTGGGATCTTCCATAGGGGCTGAGGTTTAGCAAAACCCCGTCGCGTAATCCTTCCAGGCTGGATAGCTCAGGGTGCTCCGCTTTGTAACGAGGCGTGCACACCGGGTAGATGACGTCATGGAACAACGGATAGCTACGATACCCATCCTGAATCCTGGCCATCTTGGTGATGAAGATGTCCGGAGTTACACCCGGCTCCATCGACAAAAAGTTTTGAGTGGTTACCAGATTGAGGTCGATGTCTGCGTTCTTGGTAAAAAACCCCGGCAGCTTCGCTGCGAGCCAGAGGGCTGAAAACGCGGGAGAACAGCAAAGCGTCAGCGTGCGTTTGCCTGCATTGTTGGTGCGAATGCGCTCCGCCGCTTGGGAAATATTGACGAAAGATAGCTGTGCCGCATCAAAAAAAATGGACCCGGCTTCCGTCAACTCGACCGCTCGACCCACCCTCTTGAAAAGATCCACCCCAAGGTACGCCTCAAGCTCCCGAATCTGACGGCTGATTGCCGCTTGGGTAACGCACAGCGCTTCAGCCGCACGCGTAAAGCTCTGATATTTGGCGGCGGCTACGAATGACTTCACTGCTTTCAGAGACGGCATTTTCAGCAGCGTCATGTCTGGATCGATGTGCTTAACCATAACCTAGAGTATTGAATATCCGGTTTGGGGCCTTTCGGAGGGCCGTTTGGGATGAGATCGGCCGAAGGGTTGCACCTAGAGCCTAAACTGGAGCGTAGCTGAAACAGTGGGTCTAAGACAGGCCCAGCGGCAGTGGTCTTCGCAACTAGCACTGTCGCAGTCGCAATTTGACCTATTTAAATGATTGATAACATCACGTTATTGATTGGCGGGAAGAAATGTTGTTAGACGCTGACCCTATTAGGTAATAACTTGGTTCTCAAGGAACTGCTTAATTCAGCGCCGATAAAACAAAAACAATAAACATCACATAATAAAGAGGATGGTCACAATGACTAATTCCCAATCTGTCTCCCATTTTGTCTGCCCCCACAAGCACCGTCTTAACTGATCAAGACACGTACACCTAAATTCTTGATCTTACGTCGTAATTGCAGCAGGAGGGGTTATGAGTCTTGGTGACGAGATACTCTCGGTAAAAAACATTTACAAAGTCTTTGGTACTCAGCCAAAGCTCGCGATGGAGATGCTGGCTCGCGGTGCTGACAAGAATGAAATTTTCAGCAAAACCGGTCAAGTCGTTGGCGTTTTTGATGCCAGTTTCTCCGTAAAACGCGGTGAGATTTTCGTCATCATGGGACTTTCCGGCTCTGGAAAGTCGACGATGGTTCGGCTGTTCAACCGACTGATCGAACCGACCTCGGGCACCATCCATCTCAACGGCCAGGAAATCACCGGTCTGTCAGATGCTGATCTCCTCAGCGTTCGTCGCAAAGACATGAGCATGGTGTTTCAGTCATTCGCCCTGATGCCCCACATGAGTGTGATCGACAACGTCGCTTTCGGCCTGGAAATCTCGGGTGTCGAGGAAAGTGAACGGCATAAACGTGCACTCGAGGCACTCAAACAGGTGGGGCTCGATGGCCACGCCTACAGCTATCCGCATCAACTGTCCGGCGGCATGCAGCAGCGGGTAGGTCTAGCCCGAGCGCTGGCCAACGATCCCGCCATCCTGCTGATGGATGAAGCCTTCTCGGCACTCGACCCACTGATTCGCCACGAAATGCAGGGCGAACTGATCCGTCTGCAGGCAGAACAGCATCGCACCATCATCTTCATCTCCCATGACATTGACGAGGCTATTCGCATCGGCCATCGCATCGCGATCATGGAGGGTGGTCAGGTCGTTCAGATCGGTACCCCGCAAGAGCTGCTTTGCAACCCAGCGAACGATTACGTCAGAGCTTTCTTCAAAGGCTTTGATGCCTCGAAGATCCTCAAGGCGGGTGATGTCGCCAAAATTTGCGCAGAGCATCCGTACGCCATGGATCACTCCACTCCTACGCTTCGCGACGATGTACTTCTGCAGGACGTCTTTCACATCGTTGCTGATGCCGTTAATCCAGTTGCCGTGCTCGATCGCCAGGGTGTGTTCAAAGGCACGATCTCCAAGAGCCTACTGCTTCAAACAATGAGCCGACACTAACAGGCTCTATTTGCTGGCTTGCCAGGCTCGGACATTCAGGTGATGACATGAACGAATTCAATTTCCTAGACCCCTTTCAATCCATCAACGTCCCTTTGGGCCAATGGGTAGAAGTTGCCCTGAACTTTCTGGTTCATAATTTCCGCGAGGTTTTCCGATCGATAAGATGGCCAATCGACCAAGTACTTAATGGTATTCAGTTCGGATTGTTGGCTATTCCTCCGTCAATATTCATTATTATTGCAACGCTCTTCGGCTGGCAGATAGGAGGGAAAAAGATAGGCATACTTTGTTTCGTCACCCTCACTCTCTTAGGAGTGATCGGCGTATGGAATGACGCCATGATCACCCTCGCCCTGGTGCTCACTTCACTGTTTTTCTGTGCAGTTATTGGCATTCCGCTGGGCGTCCTGTGTGCCCGAAGTGACCGACTAGAGATGCTTCTGCGCCCGGTACTCGATGCAATGCAAACACTGCCTGCATTTGTTTATCTGGTGCCCGTGGTGATGCTGTTTGGCATCGGTAACGTACCGGGAGTACTGGTCACGATCATCTTTTCGGTCGCACCACTGGTCAGGCTCACCAATTTGGGCATTCGCCAGGTACCGGAAGACAAGGTTGAAGCTGCACGGGCTTTCGGATGCACCCCACGCCAGATGCTGAGGCGGGTTCAACTTCCCTTAGCTGCACCGACGATCATGGCGGGTCTGAATCAGGCATTGATGTTGTCACTGTCCATGGTGGTGATCGCTTCAATGATATCGGTTGGTGGACTGGGGATGATGGTACTTCGAGGGATTGGCCGCCTCGATATGGGCTTGGCAACCGTCGGTGGATTGGGTCTGGTATTGCTGGCGATTTTCCTCGACCGACTGACCCAGGCAATGGGCGAACGCAGTAACAGGGCAACCAAAGGTGAACACTGGTACCAGACAGGACCGGCGGGCGTCATTTATCGCCTGAAAAGAAAAAACACTGTCATGAAAATAGAAGTCAGTCCTAAAGAAAGCTAACTCCGCTAAGCGGCGCGTCGTGAACCAAAAGAAATGCCAACTTCTTTAATCCAGCCAAGGCAAACGATAATGAACTTCACAACCTTCGGAATAAAACAGAAATTCATTCACTCTGTGGCGCTTTTAGTACTAGCGGTCTCCCCTGTTTTCGCATCAGCCGCCACGGCGCAGGAGCCCGGAAAAGGTATATCAATCACCCCGATTTTCCCGTCAATTGCCGAAGAGCGATTTCGCGGAGAGATCGCAATGGCGGGGCTCAAGGAATTGGGCTACGACGTTCAGACGCCTAAGGAAACCGAATACTCCACCATGATGATTGCGATTGCCAATGGTGACGCTGATTTCTCGGTTCATCTGTGGGAGGAACTGCACAAATCGTTCTACGCTAAGGCCGGCGGTGATGAAGCGATGGTGAAAACCGGCAATATTATGCCGGGCGTACTACAGGGCTACATGATCGATAAGAAAACGGCTGACCAGTATCACATCACCTCTCTTGATGATTTGAAAAAGCCAGAGATTGCCAAGCTGTTCGATAGTAACGGTGACGGTAAAGCGGACCTGACTGGTTGCAACCCCGGCTGGGGCTGTGAGCTGATCATTGCCCACCATATGAAAGCCT
The DNA here is from genome assembly GCF_058788075.1 of Pseudomonas sp. FW305-20. Lineage (NCBI taxonomy): Bacteria > Pseudomonadati > Pseudomonadota > Gammaproteobacteria > Pseudomonadales > Pseudomonadaceae > Pseudomonas > Pseudomonas sp. FW305-20. Next base: position 255,854 of record NZ_JBYTAJ010000001.1, read on the forward strand.
ATGGCCTGGATAAGACTGTCACAAATAACCAGGGCTCCTATTTTGCCCTGATGGCCGACACCATTGCTCGTTACAAAGAAGGCAAGCCGATTCTCTATTACACCTGGGTACCTCAGTGGATCTCCGGTGTTCTGATCGAAGGTAAAGATGTTGTTTGGTTAACCGTGCCACGTACGGATCTTCCAGGTGGTAAAAACGATGTCAACACTACCTTCAACGGTAAAAACCTTGGTTTCGCGGTCGACAGTGTCAGAGCCGTCATCAACAAAGAGTTCGCCGAGAAAAATCCGGCTGCCGTGAAGTTCCTGTCTGAAATGCAGATCTCTACTGACGATGAAAGCGCGCAAAATCTCAAAATGCACAATGGTGAAAAAAGTGCAGCTGACATTACTCGTCACGCCAAAGAATGGATCGCGGCCCATCACGCGAAATACAACAGCTGGCTGGTAGACGCACGAGCCGCGGCTAATACCGCCACCGCAAAAAATTAATCCCGTCATTTAAATCTGCATAAAAGGTTGCCCTTCCCCGGGCAACTTTTTATCCGTTTCGGCGTTCATCATTCAGGAATCATGAAATGCAGTTGTATTCATTCGTCCAGAATTTCAGTTACAAGGACGCGCCCCTGCATACACGCGAGTTGGTTAAAACTTGCCTGCTCGACATCATTGGTGTGGCCGCCGGTGCTCGCGACAATCAAACCAGCGTGATGCTCAAAACCTACGCTGACACCCACTACTCTGCCAACAAGCTGTCCAGCCGCCTTTGGTTCGACGGCAGAGCCGTGCATCCATTGGGCGCTGCGTATGCAGGCGGTTTCTGCGTTGATAGCCTGGATGCACATGAAGGTCACTTCACCTCCAAGGGACATGCGGGTGCAACCGTTGTCCCGGCCCTTGTTGCATTGGTTGACGCGTATCGCAGCCAGGGCAAAGAGATCAGCGGCGAGGAGTTCCTCAGCGCACTGTGCATCGGTTACGAGACCGCCCTGCGTGCGGGCCAGGCATTGATGGCCACCGCTCCTGAATATCATGCCTCAGGCGCCTTTTCCGGAATCGGGGTCGTTTGCGCCGGTGCCCGCCTGCTGAAGCTTGATGAAGCGACATTCCGTCATGCGCTGGGTATCGCAGAATACTTCGGCCCGAGATGCCCGATGATGCGCCTGGTGAGCTTTCCGACAATGTTGCGTGATGCCCACGGCGCCGGGGCGTATGCCGGACTGAACGCACTACTGATGGCGCAGCTCGGTGTCACTGGCGCCCCAGCCGCCACCGTTGAACCGTTGGAGATTTCCACTTTCTGGCAGGACATTGGAACCCGTTGGGAGATCGACAAGCAATATTTCAAGCCTTGGCCGGTATGTCGCTGGGCGCAACCGGCACTCACCGCCATGACCGATTTGATGCGAGCACATCCGGTCATCACTGCAGAGTTGATAGAGACCATAGATGTCGAAACATTCCATGAGTCTGTGTGCTTGCAGGGGCATTTTCCGAAGAACGCGGACGAAGCCCAGTATGCGCTGGCGTTCCCGCTGGCGGCCTTGATCGTTCGCGGGAAGCTGGGGCCAAAAGAGGTCACCGGTGATTCCATTCATGCACCAGACATCTTGAGCATCAGCGAGAAAATCACCCTTCATGAGGCGCCTGACCTGTCGACCAGGTTCCCGGAGGAAATTCTGTCCCGCGTCACGGTTACCCTGAAAGACGGCACACGTCTTACGAGCCCAACCGCGACGGCCAAGGGCGACCCCGGCAACCCTATGTCGAGTGACGAACTCACCGCTAAATACCATTTACTGGCTGATGACAGTTTGGGAACCACACTCAGCAATGCCATCAAAAACAGTGTTGAAACATTGCCCGATAGCGATGACTGCCAATCATTCTTTGATTTGTTGCTGTCTGCTCCAAAAACCGCTGCGTAGATCCGCAACGGTTTCTTAGCTATTCGTTCAGGTGTCAAAGAGGATTTATGCCATTCGTATTCGAGAGCGTGCTCAAAGACAAGAACATGGGGTACTCCTATACGGCAGAGAAACCAATAAAGCCGCAGGCGGTGACTCGTGTAGCTTTCGTGCTTTTGAGCAACTTCTCGATGATGTCGTTCACCGGCGCTATCGATGCGCTGGTGACCGCCAACCTGATTAGCGAGACACCGGCATTTGAGATGTTGACTGTCGGCATCAAAAACCGTCTGGTAATGAGCGATTTGGGCATTGCGATTTCAGCAGACCTGGAGCTGTCACAACTACCGGATCGTATCGACGTTCTCATTGTCGCCGGTGGTTTACGAGTGAAGCTGGTCAGCGATCCACTATTACGACGCAAGCTGCGTAACGTCGCCTCTCTTGGCGCGACGATGGGCGGTTTGTGGAACGGTGCATTTTTCCTGGCGGAAGCTCAGCTAATGGACGGTGTCGAGTGCGCCTTCCATCCCGATGGACGAGCGATGATGGAGGATGTTTTCCCCAAAGTCCTGGTCTCTTGTCGAACTCACGTAATTGACAAAAACCGTATCACGTGCGCTGGCGCCAGCAGCTCGTTACGCATGATGCTCGAGCTCATCACTACTAAACAAAGCGTCTCGCTGACCCATGCTGTCGAGGAAATACTCAGTTGTGATCAGACCGCTGAAGTGTCTGGGATATCGACGGTCATCGTTGACTCTGACCCTACCTTGCCTCAAACCCTGAAGCTTGCTTTAGAACTGATGCAAAAGAACATTGAAGAGCCGTTATCCATCGACGAAGTCGCTGAGTGTGTGAACATTTCCCGACGACAATTAGAGCGTCGCTTCTGCCGTTTCGTGGGGGCCACGCCCACACGCTACTACCTTGAGCTGCGCTTGACTCGAGCGCGGCAGCTTATTCTGCAGAGCAATCGGCCCATCACCGATATCGCGATAGCGACCGGTTTCTGTAGTTTCGCCAATTTCCATTTGCGCTTTCGTGACTTCTTTGGCGTAGCGCCAAGTAGTTATAGAGCAACGTATGAGCGCAGGCGCTAGGTTTTCCGAAACCTCGGCCCGCCAAACACACACAAGAAACCCGTACTGTCTAAGCCCAACAAACGATGGCTAGCATCATCGATAAGGATTACCGAGAACTATGAATGCTCCATCGCCCGTGTTGGTACCCACGGCTAACCACAGCGAGCGGATGTCTACACGCATCGCCTTCCTTATCGCGGGTTTACTCATGTCCGCATGGGCGCCTCTGGTCCCATTGGTTAAAGCCCGCGCTGGCCTGGACGATGGCGGCCTGGGGTTGTTGCTGCTTGGCCTGGGCGGTGGATCTATCGTGGCCATGCCCTTCGCTGGTTATCTCACTGCACACTATGGATGCCGACCGGTCGTAATCTGGGCGACGATTGTCTTGTGTGCCCTTCTTCCGCTATTGAGCACCGTGGCGTGGCTGCCGGGCCTGGTGATCGCGGTCATTCTCTTCGGCGCCAGCATGGGCATGCTGGATTGCGCCATGAACATTCAGTCCGTCATTGTCGAAAAAAACAGCGGCCAGGCACTTCAGTCCGGCTTCCATGGACTGTACAGCGTCGGTGGCATAGTGGGCGCCGGGGCGATGACTGCTTTATTGACCTTCGGGCTGGATCCATTGATTGCGGCGCTTTGTATCGTTGCCGCCGTTCTGGGATCGCTTTACAAGGCTGCGCCGGCTTTGCTGACTTACGGCACTGAACGGGGTGGACCCATGTTCGCGGTGCCCAGGGGTATCGTGCTGTTTTTAGGGGCGCTCTGTTTCATCGTCTTCCTCACCGAAGGCGCAATCCTCGACTGGAGCGCGGTTTTCCTTGTCTCGAACCGAGGGTTAGAGCCGAGCATCGCCGGCTTGGGCTACGCATCCTTCGCCGCTGCGATGACGGTGGGTCGCCTGACAGGAGATGCCATCGTCATCAAACTAGGAGGCGTGCGCGTCGTTGCACTTGGCGGACTCTGCGCAGCCGCAGGCATGATCGTGTCACTTGGAATCGATGGCTGGGCCGCATCCTTGATTGGCTACGCTCTGGTCGGTGCTGGATGCTCAAACATTGTCCCTGTGCTCTTTACTGCTGTAGGCCGCCAGCAACGTATGCCACAGGCGGTAGCTATCCCCGCTGTCATCTCGATGGGCTACACGGGGATTCTGATAGGACCCGTATTTATCGGGGCGGTCGCCCATCTAAGTACCTTGTCATTTGCTCTGGGCTGCGTGAGTGTTTTGCTGATTTTTGTCAGTGCGACAGCGCGATTACTTCGCAATTAACCGGATCTTTTCAGAGGTAAAGGTCATGCTGTCACCCCGAACAGAACGGGACTTCAAGATTCTCGGACAAGCTGCCAGACATCAATAGAACTCGAAATACGTCAAATTAGCGGACATCGCCTCCGCCATATTTATACGAAAAAGCCCTGATTATTCAGGGCTTTTTCGTTCCTGTCTTTTGAAAAAGTGACCAGCCACCTGCGAGCATTGCTACGTCCAGTAATCGACCTGATGAGGCCAGTCGCTCGAAAGAAGTCGCCATTCAATCCCGAGCAATCTTGTCATTTGCCAAGGCTTAGGGCAGGGTCGATACCACTGAGATCTCTGTCAAAGGAGTCACCCCATGTCAAAGCTATATCCCAGTGTCGATCCCGAGGGGCTGGTCGAGTATTCAGTGGTCTACACCGACCGCTCGCTCAACCACATGTCACAGTCATTTCAAGACGTGATGAAGAACATTTCCAAAACCCTGAAACAGGTCTACAACGCCCAGGCTGTTGCGGTGGTGCCGGGTAGCGGCACATTCGGCATGGAAGCGGTGGCGCGACAGTTTGCCACCGCCCAGCAATGCCTGGTGATACGCAACGGCTGGTTCAGTTATCGCTGGAGCCAGATCCTTGAGATGGGCAACATCCCGGCGGCCACCACGGTGCTGAAAGCCCGACCGGTCGACACGGGTCGTCAGGCTGCCTACGCCCCACCCCCTCTGGACGAAGTGCTGGCAGCCATTCAGGCGCAGAAGCCGCAGATTGTCTTCGCCCCCCACGTTGAAACCTCGTCAGGGATTCTCCTGCCCGACGAGTACCTGCGGGCCGTCGGCGATGCCGTGCATGCGGTGGGTGGCCTGTTCGTGCTGGACTGCATCGCCTCAGGCACGCTTTGGGTCGATATGCAGAAATGCGCAGTCGACCTGCTGATCAGCGCACCGCAGAAAGGCTGGAGCGCCTCCCCTTGCTGCGCCCTGGTGATGCTCAGTTCTTTGGCCCTCGAGCGCATCGAACAGACGCAAAGCAGCAGTTTCGCCTGCGACCTGAAAAAATGGTTACAGATCATGCAGGCCTACGAACAGGGCGGACATGCCTACCATGCGACCATGCCCAGCGATTCCCTCGCGCGATTTAATGACGTGATGAAAGAGACGCAAGCCTACGGTTTCGACAAGGTCCGCGGCGACCAACAGGCTCTGGGCGATCGGGTGCGCGCAATGTTGGCCGGCAAAGGCATCAAAAGCGTGGCCGCAGCCGGCTTTCAGGCTCCTGGCGTAGTGGTGAGCTACACCGATGATGCCGACATCAAGAACGGTAAGAAATTTGCCAACCACGGCCTACAGATCGCCGCCGGAGTGCCGTTGCAATGCGACGAGCCGGCCGACTTCCAGACCTTCCGCATCGGTCTGTTCGGACTCGAAAAGCTGCACAACATCGAGCGCACGGTCAGCACCCTTGAGCAGGCACTGGACGAGGTGATGGTTAACTAAGCCCTCATCTTGCCCGCATCGAACTTGTGAATTCCGGGAGGGCTGGTTCTAACATCACGTCCGGGCGATAAGCGTCATATTCGCCGCACAATCGCGGATCAAAGGTCACGGGATTGTCATGAAGTGAAAAGGCGTTGTCGCCAAATGTAATGTCCACCGCTCCCCCGTCTATAAGCTGCTCCTCAAGATCTGCGTGGCAAGCCCTGCATTTTCCCAATGCACGACTTGCTCGTAGCCCTATAACCGCAAAGTGCCCGTCTTTTGGGCCTTACCGGAGTGGCGCAATGAACAAGAAAAATAAAGATTTGTCCCAGCTAGCTGCAACGCACACGTTGAACCTGAATCCGGCGGTCAGTCCTCGCGCGCGCGACCTGCTCGGCACCGCCCGCATGGTCCTTCGACAGGTGTTGAAGCAGCCGGTGCATAGCGCGCGGCACATGGCTGCATTCGGTATCGAGCTGAAAAATGTCTTGCTCAACCGCTCGCCGCTCAAGCCGGCGGCGGGCGACAAGCGCTTCGACGAATTGGCCTGGCAGCGCAACCCGCTCTACCGTCGCTACCTGAAGACTTATCTGGCCTGGTGCCAGGAGATGAACGACTGGATCAGCACCAGCAACCTCAGCGAACAGGACGCTCAGCGTGGTCAGTTTGTCATCGGCCTGCTGACCGATGCCATGGCGCCGACCAACACCCTGGCCAACCCGGTAGCGCTCAAACGTTTCTTTGAAACCGGTGGAAAGAGCATCCTCGATGGTTTCTCGCAGCTGACCCGGGATCTGATCAAAAACGGCGGCATGCCCAGCCAGGTGGACAAGACGGCGTTCGAGGTGGGCCACAATCTGGGCATCACTGAAGGTGCAGTGGTGTTTCGCAATGACGTGCTGGAGTTGATCCAGTACAAGCCCCGTACCGCGCAGGTGCAAGTGCGTCCGTTGTTGGTGGTACCGCCGCAAATCAACAAGTTCTACCTGTTTGACCTGACGCCGGAGAAGAGCCTGATCCGTTTTCTCCTCGACAGCGGTATCCAGACCTTCGCGATCAGTTGGCGCAATCCGGGCAAGGCACAGCGTGAATGGGGTTTGTCCAGCTACGTGGAAGCTTTGAAGGAAGCAATCGACGCGGTGCTTGCGATAACCGGCAGCGCCGACCTGAACACCTTCGGTGCCTGTTCCGGGGGCTGCACCCTGTCCTCGCTGCTGGGTCACTACGCCGCCCTGGACGAGAACAAGATCAATGCCTTTACCCTGGGTGTCAGTATGCTGGACATACAACCCGACACCCAGCTCGGGCTGTTCGCCGACGAAAAGACCCTCGAGGCAGCCAAGCGTCGTTCCTGGAAAGCGGGCGTGCTGGAGGGCCGCGAGCTGGCCAAGGTCTTCGCCTGGATGCGCCCTAATGACCTCATCTGGAGTTACTGGATCAACAACTACCTGCTCGGCAACGAGCCGCCGGCCTTCGATGTCCTCTACTGGAACAACGACACCACCAACCTGCCCGCCACGCTGCACGGCGAATTCATCGATATGTACCAGAGCAATCCGTTCGCCCGCGCCGGTGCGCTGGAAGTTTGCGGCACATCGATAGACCTCGGCCAGGTCACCAGTGACTTCTACTGCATCGCCGGCCTGAGCGACCACATCACCCCGTGGGACGCCTGCTACCGCTCCATGCATCTGTTTGGCGGCCAGGGCGAGTTCGTGGTGTCCAACAGCGGGCATATCCAGAGCATCCTCAACCCGCCGGGCAACCCCAAGGCACGCTTCATGACCGGCAGTCATCTGCCGGACGAGGCTCAGGAATGGATGGACGCCGCCAGTCAACAGGCCGGCTCCTGGTGGCCCCACTGGCTGGAATGGCTGCAGACACGCTCGGGTGATCACAAAAAAGCTCCGCGTAGACTGGGCAACCGAGCCTATGCAGCTGCCGAGGCTGCGCCGGGAACCTACGTGCACATGCGCTGAGCCTGTTGGCATCAAATGGGGCTACGCTGTCCTTAAAACCGAGGAATCGCGATGCCACATTCAGACCTGCTCCCCTCCTTGTTGTACAAGATCAACGAAAACCAACTCGCCCTGGAGGCCGCCATCCTGGAAATTTCCAACTGGGTCGAGGCGCGCGGCTCGGCTGACATTGCAGACAACGTGCGCGCCGAATTGGACACCATCGACAAGAACGAGGAGTTCATCAAGCTGACACTGGCAGTGCTGATGACCCCGGAGTGACCTGGAGCGACAGCTCGTCGCCTCGTCCGCGCCGCGATAGCCGCGTCTCGATTTGGCCAGGTTCTACGCCTGCCCCGCCGCCATGAAGATTGCCAGACATGCGCTGGAAGAGGTTTTGTAACGACGCCTTCACCCGCTGGTCTACCCTGAATGAACAGCAGGAGGGTTCAATCATGTGCGGACGCCTTTCACAGTACCGGGGAATTCACGACTTCGTCGCGGCGCTCAGTATCCCCCATGCACTGATCAACTATGCCGGCGACCAGCCTTTCGAGCGCTACAACGCCGCTCCGACCACTCAGCTTGCCCTCATTCACCAAGAAGGTCAGTTTCTGCGCGCTGACATGGTTCGCTGGGGCTGGCGCCCGCACTGGGCCAAAGACCGCGTCGCGCCGATCAATGCCCGGGTTGAGAAAGTTGCCCACGGACCGTTCTTCAAAGCGATCTGGCCTCATCGGGCGATCATTGCGATCGACAACTGGTTTGAGTGGGTTTATGAAGGCGGGCCAAAGAAACAGCCTTACCTCATTCGCCACCGTGACCGGACACCGATCCTCTGTGCCGCGATCGGTCAGTACCCCATCGCTGAGCGTGAACCGGGTGAGCAGGACGGCTTCGTGATCATCACCGCCGACAGCGCCGGAGGCATGGTCGATATCCACGACCGACGCCCGGTGACATTGAGCCCGGAGCTGGCCCGAGAATGGCTGGACCCGGCCCTGCCGAAAGAGCGCGCCGAGCAAATGGTCCTTCTTGAGGGAGAACCTGCCGAGGCCTTCGAGTGGTTCAAGGTTGACAATGCTGTCGGCAACGTACGGAATCAGGGGCGGGAGCTCATCACCCCCCTTGACCGAGACGGAGGCTGATCGAGCAATCGGTCAAGCGATTCGGACTCAGGATCGATTTCGCACCACTCATCGATAAAACTAAATAATCGAAAGTGCCTGCCGATAGTCAAAACAATGCCCCAGCATCATGGGATTTTAGAACGTGTAGTAGCGAGTTCAGGCTTATGAAAGATATCTATCTACTGATCGAGCATGGTATGGATCAGGGCGAAGTTTACGTACTGGGTTGGTTCGATGACGAGAAAAGGGCCAAGGAAGTGGCCGAGGAGAAAGAGTGGGAGGTTTACCGAGCCAGCTTGAAAGCTGAGCATCCCTGGTCAAATCACAAACCGTTGTCACCAGACCAAACCAAATACCGTCGCTTCTGGATCAAAGAAATTTCCAGATTTGATCACGTCCCGGTTCCCAGGTCTTCGGCAGTTCATTGACCCGGCAGGGCAGCGACGGCGTTCACGGTGCGAACTGAATCAGCTCCGCACCCTACTGGGTCTGGACTTCTCGCTAAAAGGACGCTCACTGACAATGCCAAAGAAGCGGCCAGTTGACACTGCTGCAAGTGCTGCAGATATCGAGAAATCCATCCAAGCCCTGAACAAAATGGCTGAACGCCTGTGGGGAGATGGTCGAGAGAGCGAGGCTAAAGCCCTCCTCGATGCCTTGGATGCGTTAAACCGGGCGCTGGACCGGATCAGGATTGGTGAAAGTCGCAGGGTTCTTCATTGAATACCGTCTTGGATCTGGAACGAGGGTTGATGGCATGGCGCACTCATTTCAATACCAGATAACCGAATCCGTTCGTGTGGTTGAGATCGAGATTGGAAAACTGCTCGATTTGGCGGCAATGCTGAAAGAGGATGGAAACGATGCCTTGGCGACGGCCGTCTCGAATCAGGCGAATAAGCTGCTTGAGGCTGCGGTGGCGCTGAGAATTGCAATGGCAGGCTAGCTGCATGCCGATCGTTCAAGAGTCTGCCCCACCCCGGGCTTTGCACCTGTCATGCCTTCGTCACACCGACCAAGCACACTGCAGGCAGCCAAAGGGATTTGGCCACGTGTATAAAGAGCCCGGCCTGGCGCCGGGCTTTTTCGTTCTTGAGCACCTCACAACGACAGCAATCCACTGTACAACCCATACGCTGCCAACCCGGCCCCGGCGATAACGCAGGCAAAAATCCCTTTCTCGACAGGCGAAAACAAAGGCTCGCCCTGCTCATGTTTTGCCTTGGCAAATAAAATCACTCCGGGCGCATACAACAACGCCGAGAGCAGCAAATACTTCACCCCGCCGGCATACAACAGCCACACCGCGTAACACAGTGCGATCCCGCCAATCATCAAGTCTTTGGTGCGCTCGGCCGATGCGTGTTCGTAGGTTTCGCCGCGCCCGCTCAACAGCACCGCATAGGCCGCCGACCACAGGTAGGGCACCAGAATCATCGATGACGCGAGGTAGATCAGACTGGTATAGGTGCCGGCAGAGAACAGTGTTATCAGCAGGAAAATCTGGATCATCACATTGGTCAGCCACAAGGCGTTGACCGGTACATGGTTGGCGTTTTCCTTTTTCAGGAAGGCCGGCATGGTCTTGTCCTTGGCCGTGGCAAAGAGGATTTCAGCACAGAGCAGCGCCCATGACAGCAACGCCCCCAACAGCGAAATCGCCAAACCAATGCTGATCAACAGCGCCCCCCAATGACCGACGATATGCTCCATCACCGTCGCCAGTGACGGATTCTGCAGTTTGGCCAATTCGGGCTGGCTCATGACGCCGAGGGACAGCACGTTAACCAATACCAGCAGCGCCAACACCCCGAGGAAACCGATGACCGTCGCTCGACCTACATCCGAACGCTTTTCCGCCCGGGCCGAATACACACTGGCGCCTTCGATGCCGATAAAGACGAAGACGGTCACCAGCATCATGTTGCGCACCTGATCCATCACACCGCCAAAATCCGGATTGCTGCGGCCCCAGATATCCCGGGTAAAGATGTCAGCCTTGAAGGCCACGGCAGCGATCACGATAAACATGATCAACGGGACGATCTTGGCGACGGTGGTCAGTTGATTGATGAAGGCGGCCTCTTTGATTCCGCGCATCACCAAAAAATGCACCGACCACAGAAGGATCGAGGCGCAGCCGATGGCGATCGGCGTGTTGCCTTGGCCAAAAACCGGAAAAAAATAACCCAGGGTGCTGAACAGCAGCACGAAGTAACCGACGTTGCCTAGCCAGGCGCTGATCCAGTAACCCCAGGCGGAAGAAAAACCCATGTAATCGCCAAACCCGGCCTTGGCATAGGCATACACCCCGGAATCCAGCTCGGGTTTGCGATTGGCCAGCGTCTGAAAGACGAAGGCCAGGGTCAGCATGCCAACGGCAGTGATTGCCCAGCCGATCAATATCGCGCCTACGTCGGCTTTCTCGGCCATATTTTGCGGCAGGGAAAAGATCCCGCCGCCAATCATCGACCCCACTACTAAGGCAATCAGCGCATTCAAGCGGAGCTTTTGCGTCGGCTGTGACATTTTTTGCGCCTCCGTTTACCCGCGGGGACTTTCATAGTCGGTATTAACCAATTGACAAAGCGTAATAGGGGTTACCGATTAACGCCAGGCAAAGGATTTTTTATAACGTTTCGCAATAAAAACAGCAGTGTAATTATCAGCACCTCATTGGGCACCCATGAAACAGCAATTAAAATTTGCCAAACACTGGAAACCAACTAGCGTGAAGTCAGCAATTATTTTCTCCCTGGCCGCTTAAAAACAGTCACGACAACAAGATTATTACGAACAGCCTTATTTTCGTAAGTCTTTAAATAACAATGAAATATAGATATGCATTAATCGAAAGAACATAACGAAACCAATGTTGTTTCTCCTCCCCTGCAATGGAGTCATGCAATGTCTGAATCCCCGGGAAAACTGAAACTCGGCGCGCTGGTTGCATTGGTCGTCGGTTCCATGATCGGGGGTGGGATCTTTTCCCTGCCGCAGAACATGGCCGCCAGTGCTGACGTCGGTGCCGTTCTGATCGGTTGGGCAATTACGGCCGTTGGCATGCTGACCCTGGCCTTTGTTTTCCAGACGCTGGCCAACCGCAAGCCCGATCTGGACGGCGGTGTCTACGCCTACGCCAAGGCGGGTTTCGGCGACTACATGGGTTTCTCGTCTGCCTGGGGCTACTGGATCAGTGCCTGGCTGGGTAACGTTGGTTACTTTGTTTTACTGTTCAGCACCCTTGGTTACTTCTTTCCGATCTTCGGTGAAGGCAACACGGTGGCGGCGATCATCGGCGCGTCGGTGCTGCTCTGGGCCGTGCACTTTCTCGTGCTGCGCGGGATCAAGGAAGCCGCATTCATCAACCTGGTGACCACGGTCGCCAAAATCGTACCGCTACTGCTGTTTGTCCTGATCGCGATTTTCGCCTTCAAGCTGGATATCTTCACCGCCGATATCTGGGGCCTCAAAAACCCGGACCTGGGCAGCGTGATGAACCAGGTGCGCAAGATGATGCTGGTTACCGTCTGGGTATTCATCGGCATTGAAGGCGCGAGCATCTTCTCGGCCCGTGCGGAAAAACGCAGCGATGTGGGTAAAGCCACCGTGATCGGGTTCATCACCGTGCTGCTGTTCCTGGTGCTGGTCAATGTACTGTCGCTGGGGATCATGACCCAACCGGAATTGGCCAAACTGCAGAACCCGTCCATGGCCGCGGTGCTGGAACACGTGGTCGGTGAGTGGGGCGCGGTACTGATCAGCGTCGGCCTGATCATTTCGTTGCTCGGTGCGCTGCTGTCGTGGGTGTTGTTGTGTGCGGAAATCATGTTTGCCGCCGCCAAGGACCACACCATGCCGGCCTTCCTGCGCAAGGAAAATGCCAACCAGGTGCCGGTCAACGCCTTGTGGCTGACCAATGCGATGGTGCAACTGTTCCTGATCATCACGCTGTTCTCGGCCAGTACCTACCTGTCGCTGATCTACCTCGCCACCTCGATGATTCTGGTGCCGTACTTGTGGTCTGCGGCTTATGCGCTGCTGCTGGCGATGCGCGGTGAGAGCTATGAAAACGCTCTGGCCGAACGCAGGAAAGACTTGTTCATCGGCGCCATTGCGGTGATTTATGCGATCTGGCTGATTTATGCCGGCGGCGTCAAATACCTGCTGCTCTCCGCCCTGCTCTACGCCCCCGGCGTCATTCTGTTCGCCAAGGCTAAACTTGAAGTCAATAAACCGGTTTTCACCAACGTCGAGAAGTTGATTTTCGCAGCAGTCGTCGTCGGCGCCCTGGTCGCAGCCTACGGGCTGTATGACGGCTTCCTGACCCTGTAACGCCTAAGTGTTTTGTCATCTGGAGGATCACTGCAATGACCACCGAAAAAGTTAAGTACGGCGTCCATTCCGAAGCCGGCAAACTGCGTAAAGTCATGGTTTGCTCCCCAGGCCTGGCTCACCAGCGGCTAACCCCGAATAACTGTGACGAACTGCTGTTCGACGATGTGCTGTGGGTCGCCCAGGCCAAGCGTGACCATTTCGACTTTGTCACCAAAATGCGCGAGCGCAACGTCGATGTGCTGGAAATGCACAACCTGCTGACCGATATCGTCGCCATCCCCGAAGCGTTGGACTGGATCCTGGAACGCAAGATCACCGCCGACTCGGTTGGGTTGGGTTTGATCAACGAAACCGGTTCCTGGCTGCGCAGCCTCGAGCCACGCAAGATCGCCGAGTTTCTGATTGGCGGGGTGTCTGCCGATGACCTGCCGACCAGTTTCGGTGGCAAGACCATCGAAATGTTCCGCGATTTCCTTGGCCACTCCAGTTTTATTCTGCCGCCACTGCCCAATACCCAGTTCACCCGCGACACCACTTGCTGGATCTACGGCGGAGTGACGCTGAACCCGATGTACTGGCCGGCGCGCCGTCAGGAAACCTTGCTGGCGACGGCCATCTACAAGTTCCATCCGCAGTTCACCAACGCCGACTTCCAGATCTGGTATGGCGATCCGGACAAGGACCACGGCAATTCCACCCTCGAAGGAGGTGACGTCATGCCGATCGGTAACGGCGTGGTCTTGATCGGTATGGGCGAACGCTCGTCTCGTCAGGCTATCGGCCAACTGGCAGTCAATTTGTTCAAGAACAAAGCGGTGGAGAAAGTGATTGTCGCCGGCCTGCCGAAATCCCGTGCAGCGATGCACCTGGACACGGTGTTCAGTTTCTGCGACCGCGATGTAGTGACCATCTTCCCGGAAGTGGTGAACCAGATCGTGGCCTTCACCCTTCGCCCTGACGAAAGCAAACCCGGTGGCATCGACATCCGTCGCGAAGAGACCAACTTCCTCGACACCGTGGCCAAAGCCCTCAACCTCAAAGCGCTGCGCGTCGTCGAAACCGGCGGCAACAGCTTCGCCGCCGAACGCGAGCAGTGGGATGACGGCAACAACGTGGTCGCCGTGGAGCCGGGTGTGGTGATCGGTTACGACCGCAACACCTACACCAATACGCTGCTGCGCAAGGCTGGCGTGGAAGTCATCACCATCAGCGCCGGCGAACTGGGTCGCGGCAGAGGCGGCGGCCACTGCATGACGTGCCCGATCATTCGCGACCCTATCGACTATTAATTTGCCCACCTGCGCCTGCGCTTATAAAGCACAGGCGTTGGGATAACCGACATCCAAGGAGATCCAAAATGGCCTTTAATATTCACAACCGTAATTTGCTGAGCCTGGAGCACCACACGCCTCGCGAATTACGCTATCTGCTGGACTTGTCTCGCGACCTCAAGCGCGCCAAGTACACCGGCACCGAGCAGCAACACCTCAAAGGCAACAACATCGCGTTGATCTTCGAAAAAACCTCGACCCGGACCCGTTGCGCCTTCGAAGTGGCAGCCTATGACCAAGGCGCCAATGTCACCTACATCGACCCGAACTCTTCGCAAATCGGCCACAAGGAAAGCATGAAGGACACCGCCCGCGTATTGGGTCGCATGTATGACGCCATCGAATACCGTGGCTTCAAGCAGGAAATCGTCGAAGAACTGGCCAAGTTCGCCGGTGTGCCAGTGTTCAACGGTCTGACCGATGAGTACCACCCGACGCAAATGATTGCCGACGTGCTGACCATGCGTGAAAACGCCGACAAGCCGATTCATGAGATCAGTTACGCCTATTTGGGCGACGCCCGTAACAACATGGGCAACTCGCTGCTGCTGATCGGCGCCAAGCTCGGCATGGACGTGCGCATTTGCGCGCCGAAAGCCCTGTGGCCGGCGGACGATCTGGTCGCTCGCTGCAAAAAATACGCAGAGGAAAGCGGCGCTCGCATCACCCTGACCGAAGACCCTAAAGCCGCCGTCAAAGGCGTGGACTTCATTCACACCGATGTCTGGGTATCGATGGGTGAACCGGTTGAAGCCTGGGCCGAACGCATCAAACAACTGCTGCCATACCAGGTCAATGCGGAATTGATGAAAGCCACCGGCAATCCGCGCACCAAGTTCATGCACTGTCTGCCGGCGTTCCACAACTGCGACACCAAGATCGGCAAGCAGATCGCCGAACAATACCCGCACCTTAGCAACGGTATTGAAGTCACCGACGATGTGTTCGAGTCGCCAGCCTGCATTGCCTTCGAGCAAGCGGAAAACCGCATGCACACCATCAAGGCGATTCTGGTGTCGACCCTTGCTGACCTGTAACGGCTGATGCGGTTTGCCTTTCTGTGGGAGCGTGGCTTGCCTGTATCGCGAGCAAGCCACGCTCCCACAGGAGACCGAGCCGTCCGTTGCCTCACTGTTTAGAAGGACTGCATTATGCGTATCGTCGTTGCTCTGGGTGGTAACGCCCTGCTCCGCCGTGGTGAACCCATGACCTCGGACAATCAGCGCGCCAACATCCGGATCGCCACCGAACAGATCGCCAAGATTCATCCTGGCAATCAACTGGTCATCGCCCATGGCAATGGTCCGCAGGTCGGCCTGTTGTCGCTGCAAGCCGCAGCCTACACCTCGGTTTCGCCGTATCCGCTGGACGTGCTGGGTGCCGAAACCGAAGGCATGATCGGCTACATCATCGAACAGGAACTGGGTAACCTGCTGGACTTCGAAGTGCCCTTCGCCACCCTGCTCACTCAAGTCGAAGTCGATGCCAATGACCCGGCGTTCCAGAACCCTACCAAACCCATTGGCCCGGTCTACACCAAGGCTGAGGCGGAACAACTCGCGGCCGAAAAAGGCTGGGCGATTGCCCCGGACGGTGACAAGTTCCGTCGCGTAGTCGCCAGCCCAAGACCCAAGCGTATTTTTGAAATTCGTCCGATCAAGTGGCTGCTGGAAAAAGACAGTATTGTGATTTGCGCGGGGGGTGGCGGCATCCCGACGATGTACGGCGCCAGCGGCAAACTGCAGGGCGTGGAAGCGGTGATCGACAAAGACCTGTGCTCGGCGCTGCTGGCTGAACAGCTGGAAAGCGATCTGCTGGTGATCGCCACCGACGTCAATGCCGCCTACATCGATTTCGGCAAACCCACCCAGAAAGCCATCGCTCAGGCTCACCCCGACGAAATGGAAAAACTCGGCTTTGCGGCTGGGTCCATGGGGCCGAAAGTCCAGGCCGCCTGCGAGTTCGCCCGCCATACCGGCAAAGTCGCGGTAATCGGTTCACTCTCGGACATCGAGGCTATCGTTCAGGGCACAGCGGGCACCCGTATCAGCACCAAGGCATCTGGCATTACCTATTTGTGAGGAGAGACGACAATGGCAACGTTCGACCCCGGACATCTGCACATCGAGCGCCACGCGCTGACCAAGGACGATGTCAACTACAACCTGCACCTGGACTATGAAGTGTTCAAGGATCCCAAGGAAGGCAAAGGGATGCAGTTCACATTGCACGGTTCGATCCAGGGCAAGGAGATGACGGAAACGTTCTTCCTCCCCAAGGATCAAGCCTACAACTTCGCCAGGAATGTCACGAAAATTCTTGAAAAGCACGGTATCCCCAAAGTGCACAGCAGCCTTGGGTCAAACCACAAATTCTACGACTTGATGTTCGAAGACATGAGGGAGCAGCTGGATATGAAATCAGGCGACCCGGTCAAACCAGAACATCTGGAGTGATCCGGGCGCGCTTTTCTATCGTTATCAGTGAAGCGGCCAGAACCACGCGTGCTGCTGCGGGTCCTGGCCGCGCAAATCCCTGAGGGATATCGGCAAGGCTTCAGCCCAATTCACTTTCCCGGATGAGCTTCTTGTTAATCTTCCCGACGCTGGTTTTAGGGATCTCGGCAACGAACTTGAACTGCTTGGGAATCGCCCACTTGTTGATGCGACCACGCTCGACAAACCCTTGAAGGTGCGCCTCCAGGATCTTGCGGTCCAGGTACTGCCCGGGCTCGCACACCACCAGCGCCATCGGCCGTTCGCCCCATTGCTCATCGGCGATGCCTACCACCGCGACCGACATGACAGCCACGTGTTCGCTGATCAGGCTCTCCAGCTCAAGAGAACTGATCCACTCCCCGCCCGTCTTGATCACATCCTTGATGCGATCCTTGATTTCCACTCCTCCCAGCGGGTCGATAGAGGCCAGGTCACCGGTGTGCAGCCAGCCGTTGTGCCACAACTCGGCGCCCTTTTCCGGCTCCTTGAAATAGCCTTGGGTCAGCCAGGGTGCGCGCACCACGATCTCGCCCAAAGACTCGCCGTCATGGGCAACCTCATTGCCACTGGCGTCGATGATTTTCAGGTCGACCATCGGCACAGGTGTGCCCGTCTTGATGCGGGTAGCCAGTTGGGCTTGCGGGGATTGTTCGAGGTCTTCGTCACGCAGGTAAGTCAGGCACAGCAACGGACAGGTTTCCGACATGCCATAGCCGCTGTGCACCTGAATGCCTTTGGCACTCGCTTCGCTGGCAATACCTAATGTCAGCGCGCTGCCGCCCAGGAGCATTTTCCAGCCATCGAATCGAGTTCGTTCAGCTTCTTCGCAGTTCAGGATCATTTGCAAAATGGTCGGTACACAGTGGGAGAACGTGACTTTCTCCTCTCGATACAGCCTGACCAGACTGTTGGGCTCGTAGCGACCGGGGTAGACCTGCTTGATCCCCATCAGGGTGGCGACATACGGCACACCCCAGGCATGCACGTGAAACATCGGCGTGATCGGCATATAGACGTCATCCGAGCGCAGCAGCGGCAACCCCTGATAGACGCCCAACGTGCCGACGGCATTCAAGGTGTGTAACACCAGTTGGCGGTGGGTGAAATACACGCCTTTGGGGTCGCCAGTGGTGCCCGTGGTGTAGAACAGGGTCGCCACGGAGTTTTCATCGAAATCGGGAAAGTCGTACTGGTCAGCCGCCCCGGCCAACAGGTTTTCATATTCCCCCAGCACCGGTAGCGACGTCTGGATGGCGGTGTCGTCCGTCAACTGCAGGTAGCCTTTGACGGTTTTGAGCTGCCCGTGAATCTGTTCTACCAGAGGCAGGAAATCGTCATGCACCAGCACCAGGTCGTCCTCGGCATGGTTCATGGTGAAGAGCACCTGATCCGGCGAAAGACGGATATTCACCGTATGCAGCACCGCACCGATCATCGGTACCGCAAAGAAGCATTCCAGGTAGCGGTGGCTGTCCCAGTCGAGCAGGGCCACCGTGTCCCCGGCCTTGACGCCGGCAGCGGTCAAGGCGTTGGCCAGCCGGCGGATCCGCTGGTTGAGGGTCTGGTAGCTGTAGCGCAGTTTGTCGGCATACACGATTTCCCGACCCGGCTCGTAGCGCACGCCGGACAGCAGCAATTGCTTGATCAGCAAGGGGTAGGCATAGGCGCCGTCGGCGGGCGGAATTATTTTTGTCGCCATCATGGTTGTGGTTCCCGGTCCTTTTTACGTGGGCTCAGAACTGCGCTGCGTCCAATTGATAGAGGCATTCGCTGCCCGCCTTGGCCGATGCACTCAACGAGTGGATGCGTGGCAGCAGACGGGCGAAGTAGAAGCGCGCGGTGGCCAGTTTGCTGGCGTAGAAATCGTCTTTTGAATGCGTGCTCATGGCCGCCTTGGCCATTCGCGCCCACATGTAGGCGTACGCGGTGTAGCCGAACACGTGCAGGTACTCGACCGAGGCCGCGCCGATTTCATTCGGGTTGCCCTGGGCCCGGTCCAGCAGCCATGTGGTCAGTTCGTCGAGGGTGTCGACGGCGGCGTTCAACGGTTGGGTGAACTCTCTGAGGTCAGCGCAGGCATTGGCGGTATAGGTGCGGATTTCCGAAGCGAACAGCCGGTACAGCGCCCCGCCACTGCCGACGATTTTGCGCCCGGCCAGGTCCAGTGACTGGATACCGTTGGTGCCTTCGTAGATCTGGGTGATGCGCACATCGCGAACCAGTTGTTCCTGACCCCATTCGCGGATGTAACCATGGCCGCCGAAGACCTGCTGGCCGTGCACCGTGGTTTCCAGCCCCATGTCGGTGAGGAACGCCTTGGCCACCGGGGTCAGCAGCGACACCAAATCTTCCGCGCGCTTGCGGGTGGTGGCGTCATCGCTGTACTTGGCAGTGTCCAGTTGCAGCGCCACGTAGCTGGAGAACGCCCGCCCGCCTTCGTTCAACGCTTTCATGGTCAACAACATGCGCCGTACGTCCGGGTGCACGATGATCGGATCGGCGGCCTTGTCCTTGTTCTGCGCACCGGTCGGCGAACGGCTTTGCAGGCGGTCACGGGCGTATTCGACGGCGTTCTGGTACGAACGCTCACCCAACGCCAGACCCTGTATACCCACGCCCAGACGTTCGTAATTCATCATGGTGAACATCGCCGCCAGGCCCTTGTTCGGCGCATCGATGATCCAGCCGGTGGCCCCGTCAAAGTTCATCACGCAGGTGGCCGAAGCCTTGATGCCCATCTTGTGCTCGATGGAACCGCAGGACAGCGAGTTGCGCTCGCCCAGCGAGCCATCGTCATTGACCAGCACCTTGGGCACCAGAAACAGGGAAATGCCTTTGGGGCCGGCGGGTGCATCAGGCAACCGCGCCAGTACCAGATGAATGATGTTTTCAGTCAGGTCGTGCTCGCCGCCGGTGATGAAAATCTTGCTGCCACTGATCTTGAAACTGCCGTCGGCCTGAGGTTCGGCACGGGTGCGAATCAGGCCAAGGTCCGTGCCGGCATGCGCCTCGGTCAGGCACATGGAACCGGTCCAGGTGCCGGCGTACATGTTTGGCAGATAGCGTTCCTTGAGCGCTTCACTGGCATGGGCATTGATCGACAGGCACGCACCGGCGGTCAGCATCGGGTAGAGGCCGAACGACAGGCTTGCCGAGTTGACCATCTCTTCGACCTGAGCCGAAATCGCCTTGGGCATGCCCATGCCACCGAACTGTGGATCGCCGCCCACACCCACCCAACCGCCTTCGGCGAATGCCTGGTAGGCCGCAACAAAACCATCCGGGGCCGTGACTGCGCCATTGCTCCAGGTGCAGCCCTGCTCGTCGCTGCTGCGGTTCAGTGGCGCGATGACTTCGCCACTGATTTTGCCGGCCTCTTCAAGGATCGCAGCGGCTGTTTCTTCATCGATCACCTCGGCCAGGCCAGGCAACCGGGCCCATAAGCTGGACACCTTGAAGACTTCGTTGAGTACGAAGCGCATATCGCGCAAAGGAGCTTTGTAATCAGACATGGTTGGCTTACTCGGAAGTGGTCAGGGCATGGGGCATACCCTGGCGTTGAGAGGTGTCGGTTTCAGCGGCTTGCGCCACGTGAGCTTGCAAAACGGGGTGACGCAGCAGGAAGTACGACAGGGCAGGAATCAACACCAGCGCGCCAAGCATGTTCCACAGGAACATGAAGGTCAGCAGGATGCCCATGTCGGCCTGGAACTTGATCGGCGACCAGACCCAGCACACCACGCCCGCCGCCAAAGTGATGCCCACCAGGCCCACGACCCGGCCGGTAAACGACACGGCGTTGCGGTACGCCTGAGACAGCGGCAGGCCCTGACGCTGGTAATGCAACTGCACGCTGAGCAGGTACAACGCGTAATCCACGCCAATGCCCACGCCCAATGCGATCACCGGCAGGGTGGCGACCTTCACGCCAATGCCCATGGCCACCATCAACGCCTCGCAGAGGATCGATGTCAGCACCAGCGGCAACAATGCAACCAACGTGGCGCGCCAGCTGCGGAAGGTGATCAGGCAGAACAGCGTGACCGCCGCATAGACGTAAAGCAGCATGGTGCGATTGGCCTCGCGCACCACGATGTTGGTCGCCGCCTCAATCCCGGCCGACCCGGCCGCCAGCAGGAACTGCCGATCTTCGCTGTTGTTCTCGCGAGCGAATTTTTCGGCAATGCCCACCACGGCATCCAGGGTCTCGGCCTTGTGGTCCTTGAGGAAGGTGATCACCGGCATCAGCGAACAGTCGGTGTTGAACAACTCCGGGGAGTTGACCGAGGCTTGCTGTGCGGCGTAGTTCAGCACGTCCTGATTGCGCTGGATGCTGTTGAGCTTGGGGTTGCCTTCGTAGGTGCCGGCGGTGATTTGGCGCACCGCGTTGACCAACGACGCCGTGGCCTGTACGCCCGGATACTGCTGCAGTTCCCAGGCCAGGCGGTCAGCGAGAACCAGCGTCTTGTAGTTCAAGCAGCCTTCTGGCGCAGTCTTGATCATCACCGCGAACAGGTCGCTGGACAGCGCGTAGTGGCTGGTGATGTAGGCGTTGTCACGGTTATAGCGCGAGTCGGCACGCAACTCCGGCGCGCCACTTTCCAGGTCGCCGATCTTCAGCTGCAAACTGACCATGAAGCCGCCGATGCCCATCAGCATCGCGACCAATACCGCCCCCGTGGCCCACTTGCGCGTGGTGAAACGGTCGAGCAAGTCCCACAGTTTGCCGAAGCCTTTGTGCCCCTCTGCGCGGGTGTCGATTTTCAGCGCACGCTCGGCAGCCTTGGCGCCGACGCCGACATAAGACAGCGCCACCGGCATCAGCAACAGCGAGGTGAAAATCAGCACCGCCACACCGATACTGGCGGTGATCGCCAGGTCGCGGATCACTGGAATATCGATCAGCATCAGCACCGCGAACCCGACGGCGTCGGCCAGCAGCGCGGTGACGCCGGCAATGAACAGGCGGCGAAAGGTGTAGCGTGCGGCGATCAGCCTGTGGGTGCCGCGGGCGATGTCTTGCATGATCCCGTTCATCTTCTGCGCCGCGTGGGACACACCGATGGCGAAGATCAGGAACGGCACCAGCACCGAGTACGGATCGATGGCATAGCCCAACCAGGCGACGATGCCCAGTTGCCAGACCACCGCGATCAACGAGCAGCCGACCACCAGCAAGGTGCTGCGCACGCATCGGGTGTAGGCGTAGATGATGATCAGCGACGTGACCACGGCCAGGCCGAAGAACATCATTACCTGGATCAAGCCGTCGATCAGGTCGCCCATCAGTTTGGCGAAACCGATCACCCGGACTTTGTACTGGCCCTTGCCCTCCTCCCCGGCCTTGCGTGCAGCGCTGTCGCCGGCGAACTCGATCTTGTCGCGCAACTGCTCTTCGAGCATCTGCGAAAAGGCGTGGTAGTCGATGCGCTGACCGCTGGCCGTGGCCTTGTCCAGCAGTGGCACGATCAGCATGCTCGATTTGTAGTCGCTGGCCACCAGGCTGCCGACGATACCGGCGCGGGAAATGTTCTGGCGCAGCTGTTCTATTTGCTCAGGCTTGCCCTCATAGGTATCGGGCATCACCGGGCCACCCTGGAACCCTTCCTCGGTGACTTCGGTCCAGCGCACCGCCGGGCTCCACAACGACTTCATCCAGGCGCGGTCGACGCCTTCGGTGAGGAACAACTTGTCATTGACCTGCTTGAGCACGTCCAGGTAACCGGGGTCGAAAATATCGCCCTGGGTGTTCTCCACCACCACCCGGACCGAGTTGCCCAAACCGCGCAGCGACTGGCGGTTTTCCAGGAAGTTCTGGATGTACGGCTGACTCTGCGGAATCATTTTTTCGAAGCTGGGGCGAAGCTCCAGACGCGTTGCGGCCATGTAGCCCAACACCACGGTGGCCAGCGCCATCAGCAGCATGAACAACGGGCGGTAGTTGAACACCAGCCGCTCCAGCAGGTTGCCGGAATGGCGGTCGAAATCCCGCAGATCGCGGATTACCGGCATGGTTTCTTGTTTGATATTGCCCATGTCTGGGTACTCGCTCTAAGGGTTCGAGGGCTTGTCAACGGACAGCGTCCGTGCACCACGGCTGCCAACCACTACCAGCGCACCGTTGGCGGCACGCGTGACGCCCGTCACCGGGACTGGTTCGGCTTGCTGCAACCAGTGCATTTGCGCACCGCCCCCCTGGCTCACCAGCATCTGCCCGCCCTGAGTGAACAGGCGGTAATCACCCTGGGCATCGACGATTCCGGCAGTGATGCTGACGCGCAGGCCACTGTCCTGCGGGGTCCAGCTGAGGCCGCCATCGGTGCTGCGCAGCACATTGCCGCGCAAGCCGTAGACGAGGACTTCCCCGGGTTTGCCGAGCACCCCGAAAAAACTGCCCTGATAAGGTGTCTGCACGGCGGCGAAACGCTGTTGGGCGTCATCCCATTTCAGCAACAAGCCCTGCTCGCCGGCGATGTACAGCGCATCCCCGGTGGAGGCGATGGCGTTGAGGTGAAAACCCTGCGGGTTGTCGGTGCGGTCCTGAAACGGTGTCCAGCTCTGGCCGCCATCCTCGGTGCGCAGGATCAGGTTGAACACCCCGACCACATAGCCGAGGCGCTCGTTGGCAAACCAGACATCGAGCAACGGTTTGTCGGCGCCCTGCGCCACCAGGCGCTCACCTTCGGCGACCAGCAGCGGCCATTGTTCGTTGCCCGGTTCTGCACTGGCCAACGCACCGTAATGCTTGACCAGCAAGGCCCCGATCTCGCGACCGTCCAGTTGCTTGCGCCAGGTCGCGCCCGCATCGTTGCTGTGCAACACCACACCGTCGCCGCCCACCGCCCAGCCTTGGGTTGCGGAAGGAAAACTCACGGCATTGAGGTCAGCACTGACCGGCACCACGGCCTGCTGCCAGTGCTTACCGGAATCATCGGAAAACAGAATATGGCCACGCTGACCGACGGCGATCACCCGCTCACCGGCGCGGGCCATGCCGGACAACGGACTGTTGATGGCCAAGGCACTGACCCTGGCGGGCAGGTCCAGCACATCGACGTAATCGGCCGCGTGGGTGACGCCCTGCAACAGGCCGAGCACCACACCAAACGCCACCTGCAAATAATTCTTATACGAACACATACCGCGTCCTCTTCGGAAAACCGCGCCGGGACACACATCCGTGTGTCTGACGTTCACACCTGGCGCCCGCGACGATCGGCGTGCACCGACCGCCACACGATCCACGCTTGGTGAGCCGTGGACCTTGCGGGCGCTTTTTGCGGTTGGCTTAGCGAATGCCGCTGCCGGCCAGGGATTCCGACGACCATTGCGCCTTGGAGAGCGGATCGATGTACTTGATGCCGCCGTAAGGCCCGACCACGCCGTTGATGTTGTACGAGCCTCCTACCAAGTCGTAGATCATGAAGGGCGTGGAATCCGGGATCTGCTTGTCGTAGCTCTGGCTGAGGAATGCGAAAGAGCCACGGTACAGCTGACCACGGGCGTCGTATTGATCAGAAGCCAGAGCGGTCCAGCTGTCTTCATCGAGGTAGAAGCGGCGCTTCTGATAGATGTGTCGGGCGCCGGCCTTGAGGTTGCCTTCCACGACCCAAACGCGATGTTTTTCCCAACGCACGTAATCGGGAGCCAGGTGATTGGCGGTGGTCAGCGACTTGGGATCCTGGGCGTAGGTCAGCTTGTAGGTGTTGTAGGGCACGATCATTTCCTGCTTGCCCACCAGCTTCCAGTCGTAGCGATCCAGTGCACCGTTGAACACGAAAACATCGTCGTAGGTGCCCGCGCCGGCGGTGCCGGGGTTAGGCGTGTCGTAAGCCAGGTTCGGCGCCAGCTTGACCCGACGCTGGCCAGGCAGGTATTGCCAGGCGCGACGCGGCTGTTGCAGCGGGTTGGCGGCGTCCTTGAGCATCACCGCTTCACCGGCCCGGCGCGCAGGGCCGGTGTAGGACAGCTTCATCTGGTAGTACACGTCGGCGCTGCTGATCGGCTGCGCGAGGTTTTCGTAGATCGGGTAGGAAATGAACGCCTGGCCGGTGGTCGCCAGGCTCGGCACGCCGGCGGAGTCGACGTTCCAGGAGTCGTACTTGGAATTGATGCTCACGCCTTGATAGCGCAGCAGGAAGTTCCACATTGCTTCGTTGCCCGACTGCGGGATCGGGAACGGCACGCCCGGCAGCACGTTATCGATGGCCAGACCGCCTTCGAGGGACTTGGCGCCGCTGGCATTCTTCACGCCGTTATCGAGGATGGCTTTGGGCAGCGAAACGGTGCGGTGGGTCGGGTAGACATTGACGTGGAAACTCGGGAAACGTTTGGCCAGTTCCGCCGTGGTTGCACTGAGCAAGCCCTTGTACTGATCGACGTTTTTGCCGTCGATCACCAGCAATGGTTTTTCGTTGGCGAAGGGATCCGGACGCATGCTGTCACCGGATTTGAAACTGGCCGGCGGCGTGGTCAAGCCACCCTCATAGGCGGGGATGGAACCATCAGCGTTCCCGGCCTTCTCGGCGCCCACCAGGGTCAGGCTGCTGCCCAATTTGGCAGCCTCCTGAGGTGAAACAGCGGCCTGTGCCTGGGCGGCAAGGACCATGGCCAGCGAAGCGGCCAACACGGTTTTTGCGAATTTCATCTTGTTATTCTCCTGCTTGCATTGAGCAAATCAGTGGTGCATCAAAAAGTGGTTTTCATCGTCAGGTAAACGGCGCCACGGTCCTCAGTCGTGGCCCCTCCACCGGAGAAGGCTGAGTAGCCACCGCCGTAACAGGCGTAGTTTTCATTGCCGCTAAAGGCATTGGGTGTGGAACCGTCGCCGCTGCCGGCATTGGCCGCGCCGGTGCTCAGACCGCTGGTGTCGCACTTGTCGGTCTTGCCGAAGGAGTCCACGTACTTCAGGTCAATGAAGTATTTGTTGTACACAACCGCCCCGAGGCCGATGGCGTAGTTTCCGGTGTCCTTGGCACCGCCACCGGAGACCGGTGAGACGCCGTCGAGACCGACGTTGATGGACATCGGTGCGTTGAGGTCTACGCCAGGAAACACCTGGTACCAGGTCGGCGTGAAGTTGACCGCGATGCCCCAGTTGTCCCGGGTCGGCTGGTCGATGCCGCGATAGGTGTCCTTGCCTTTGTAGAGCGCCTCGTTCTTGCTATCGAGCTTGAGCAGGTTGCTGTAATACAGCTCGCCCAGCAGGGTTGCCGAGTCGAATACCGGCGTTTTGGCAATGGTCATCAGACCGTTGAGCGTCCAGTGCAAGGTGTCGCCAGTGGCGGCCATGCTGTCGCCCCCCTGCGGGGTGTCATACACCACACCGGTGGCCGCCGTACGCGCCGGCAACAGGCCAAGACCCGCGCCCAGGCCCAGCGGACTGTTCGTGCTGACAACCGCCGGAATACTGGCCAGCGGCATGTTGTGACGGATGTTCAGGTCAGAACCGACGCTCACCCCGCCCACATCCTTGGACAGGCTCAAGCCAACGATCTTGATGTTGTCGGCATAGGCCATTTGATAGGTGGCGGTGCTCAGCGAGTTGAGCGTGTTGATCACCGCAGGCACTTGCCCGGCCGGCCGGGTGCCGTTGGGGTTGGCCGAACTCAGGCCTCTGGCATCCAGCCAGGCTTGCGGCAGGATTTCCGAGGTTTCGCGGTAGTAAACGCCGAGGGTGCCATCCAGCCAGGCCGGCGACCACTTGGCCATAACGCCCCAGTCACCGCGCTTGTCCGGTGTCAGGTCATGACCGCGACGCACATTGGTCAAGCCATTGCAGGGCGCCAGGCCACAACCCAGGGGGCTGCCCGGCACCACGCCATTGGTATTGCCCAGCAGGAACGACTGCGCACCGAAACCGACCAGATCGGAACCACCATAGTAAGTACCGGCTTCAGGCAGGCGCGCAGCATCCCAATCGAGGAAATACTGGGCACCCACGGTTAACTCGGGATTGACGGTGAACGACATCGACAACTGGTTACGCGGAACGAACAGTTCCTTGGCTTCGGTACCGGGCGAGGCAGCCAGTTTGGCCAGGTCCAGGCCCGATTGGCCGTAACTGTTCGAGTGCACCGGGTTGAGAATGGTCTCGCCCCAGAACACGTTGTGCTGACCGGCCTTGACGCTCAGCAGTGACTCCTCGCCCACTTCGGTGCTGTAGAACACGAAGGCATCGAGGATTTCGCCGGACGGACCGGTGTAGTAACGCTGGGCATAGTTGCTCAGGTGCGGGCTGCCGTTGCCAACGTTGTCACCGGTGACACCGGCCAGACGTGGATCGTTGGCGACCAGCCCCGACCTTGCGTCGTTGCCGTTGACGAACGGGTTGGAATTGGACCCGGTGTTTTCATAGGCCTTGTCATACCAACTGGCCGCACTGACACGAAAACCCATGTGGTTCTGGTAGACCACGTCCAGCTCGGTCAACAGGTCGACACGGTTGGTGATGTTGGTCCCGGCCTTGCGGAAGTTGTAGTCGCCGTCGTTGTTGTTCGGCGTTGCCAGCATGCGTTTGTCAGCGCTTTCGGTGCGTACGCCGTAGTTGTACTTCACGGTGTTATCAAGACGTACGGTCCAGTCCGGGTTACCTGTGTCGAGCTCGATCGCCTGCGCGACCGGCACGGCTGCGGCCAGGATGGCCGAGGCCAACAAGGTGTAACGCGAGGGTGCGAACCCGTGACTCTTATTGTTGTGCATTGCGTTGTCTCCGCCTTTTTGTATTTGTTTTAAGCGCAGCCGCCCTCGCGCAACCCCTTGTTCCAGGGGTTTACGGTTTCAGGAATGAGGGCAAATGCCGGATGGCGCGGGCCAAACGGCGCCTGAACTAGCGATCCAGCTCGAGGATGAGGGCTTCGGCGTGTGGCCAGTGCCCATACCCGGCAGCAGGATTGAGGTGACCGACTTCGCCGAGGTTGAGCAGTTCGCTGCCCCAGCCGTCGGCCATGCGCGTGGCGGCATCCAGGCTGGCAAGGTGGTCGTTGGTACTGGCGGCCACCAGGCTGCGGAACGGCAACCGGCCTTTGGGCAGAGGGTCCCAACCCTGGCTACGCAGGGTTTCAGCGGATGGGTAGCCCTGCGGCCACTGGGCATCGAGGTCCGGCGGAGCGGCCAGCAGCGCACCCTTGATCGGCCGACTGTGCTGCGCCGCCCAGTGCGCGACCATCAGCACACCCGCGCTGTGAGCGACCAGAATCACCGGCCCGTCGATCTGCTCCAGCGCGTGCTGGATCGCTTCGACCCGCTTGGCGCAATCGAGCTTGTCGGTGTCCAGCGGTGGCACACTGCGTACTTTGCACAGCCTGGCCTCCAGCAGCGTTTGCCAATGCTCGGCTACGTGCTCGCGCAGGCCCGGTACGATCAGAACGGTTGCTGCAGTTTGCAGTTTGTTCACTTTCAACACCTTCGCTTTCTCGATGACTCGACTGGCTCTGTTCGCCAGGGGCTTTTTGTAGGACTGACATTAAAGAGCGCCCGCCCGAAGCGCTTTTCATTAGACGTCAGGCACTTTTCTTTTCATGACAGATTTCCAGGTGTCGGGCACACAGCGACCATTGGTCGAATATCCCCACAGGTTCTCTACAGCTCACTGTAATCAAAGGGTGAGCGTCGATTGCTGGACAACGACGGTGTGATTTTGGACAGCATTGGGCGAACGCCCTCGACAACGTCACAACTGTTCAATCGTTGATGTGCTGGATATAGTCGCCACGCAAATTTGAATCGCAACTGGCCCAGGAAAGACCTTCGCATGCCCAAGCTTGTTCGCGCCGCCGTCTTGACCAACTACCTGGAGGTTACTCAATACCTGGGGTTCAACCCGCGCGATGTATTGGCCGGCGTCGGCTTGAGCAAAGCCAAGCTGCTAGCCCCTGAACATCGCATTCCCATCGATGCCGCCGTGCGTTTGCTGGAGGATTCGGCCGTCGCCAGTGGCTGCCAGAGTTTCGGCCTGAGCATGGCCGAGTCGCGCCAGCTCTCGGACTTCGGCGTGGTCAGCCTGTTGCTCAGCCACCAGCGTACGCTGCGCGACACGTTGCAAGTGTTGGTGCACTACCGTCATCTGATGAACGATTCGCTGGCCCTCTTCATCGAGGAGGCGGGCAAGATGGTGATCATTCGCGAAGAGGTGGTCACCGAATCGCCGATGCCCTGCCGACAAGCCAATGAACTGGCGATCGGGGTGATGTTCCGCCTGTGCGCCGCCCTGCTCGGCGCGCACTGGCAACCCTACAGCGTCAACTTCACGCACCAGCCTCCCGACAACCTGCAACTGCATCGCCGCCTGTTCGGTTGCAAACTGGAGTTCGGCAGCGAGTTCAATGGCATCGTCTGTCCCAATGCCAGCCTCGACATGACCAACCCCCATGCCGACCCGGCCATGGCGCGCTACGCCCAGAGTTACCTCGACTCACTGCTGCACCACGAAGGTCCGTCGATGCTGTTCGAGGTGCGCAAAGCCATTTACCTGTTGTTGCCGATGGGGCGCGCCACCATCGAGCAGATCGCCCAGACCCAGGGCATGAACGTACGCACCCTGCAACGTCGCCTCAAAGACGACGGCTGCGCCTTCAACGACCTGATCAACGACGTGCGCCGTGACCTGGTGTTGCGCTACCTGGAAAACCCGAATTATTCGTTGGGCCGGATCGCCGACATGCTCGGCTACTCCATGGCGAGTTCCTTCACCCGCTGGTTCATCACCCAGTTCGGCATGCCGCCCGCCGCTTGGCGCAGCGCGCAAAAGCACACCGTCAAGGCACCGTCGGACCTGAGCCCCCTGCCCGGCCCCAGCGAACCCTGAACCGGACGGAACAGACGCAGGACAGGCAAAAAAAACGGCGACTGCTGGCACAGTCGCCGTAAAAAGAACCGGTGTTTATGACACACCGGCCGAGGAGTTCCACTGCAATGTGGAGCGAGGTCCGGCTGTAGCAGCTGCTACGGATCGCATTACCGCCGCCAATATTTTTAACGGACTTAGAGGCCCCAACGCAGCAACAGCAGCACCAGCACGACGAGGAACACCGTTTCCCCCACCATCAGCAGGATCGGTTTGATGCCCACCGCCGCCAGCTCCTTGAGCTGGGTTTTCATGCCCAGGGCGCTGATGGAAACCACCAGGCACCAGCGCGACAGTTCATTGACCGACCCTTGCACCACCGGGGCCACCCAGCCGGTGCTGTTGATACAGGCCAGGATCAGAAACCCGACGGCGAACCAAGGCAGCAGCGGCGGCCGTTTTCCGGCCGGATCGGCACCTTGCATGCGGGTGATCATGGCGGCACAGACGATCACCGGCAGCAGCATGGCAACCCGCATCAACTTGACCACCGTGGCCGTATCGCCGGTCTCGGTCGACATGCTGTAACCGGCGCCGACCACCTGCGCGACATCGTGGATGGTCGCCCCCAGGAACACGCCCGCCACTTGTGGCGACAACGACAGCCAGTTGGCAATCATCGGGTACACGATCATCGCCAGGGTCGACAGCGCCGACACCCCGATCACCGTGAACAATGTCGCGCGTTCTTTCTGCGGATGATTGGGCAATGCCGCCGCCAGCGCCAATGCGGCCGATGCACCACAAATCGCGGTGGCGCCACCGGTGAGCATGCCGAACAAACGCTGAAAGCCCAGCGCCTTGGCTGCGATCACTGAAACGCCGATGGTCACCACCACCACAATCACCACCAGCGCCACAGGCTTCCAGCCCAGCGCGGCAATCTGTTCGAGCGTGATGCGCATGCCCAGCAGCGCCACGCCAATGCGCAACACGGTGCGTGCGGTGAACTCGATGCCAGCCTTGCAGGCACCGTCACCGGCCAGGAAGTTCAGCGCCATGCCCAGCAACAAAGCGAACAGCATTACCGGCGCGCCATAGTGCTCGGACAAAAAGGACGCAGCGGCTGCGACGATCAGGCTAACGACAAAGCCTGGCGCCAGCTCGCGCGTTCGGCTGTGGATACGGGTGAGAGCGATGGCGCTCATGGCGCGGACTCCTCGGCAACGATAACGATGAATGCCTGGCCGTCGATGATCTCGACCGGATAATTGGCGACTTTGACTGCGGTGGAATTGAGCAAGTAACCGCTGCGCAAATCGAAGCGCAGGCCATGGGCGCAGCATTGAATCACCCGTCCATCAAGGCGCCCGCCACACAGCGAGGCGCCCTGGTGCGGGCAACTGTCGTCGATGGCGAACACGTCACCTTCGACGTTGAATAACGCCAGGCTTTTGTCATCGAATTCGAACAGTGCACGACCGCCCGCCTGCGGGAGTTTTCCGGCAGGCACGGGGATACGCCGGTTCATGCCGGTTGCCGCTCGGTATCACTTTCTTTCAGTGCCTGGCTCATGGCCCCGAGCAGCGTCTGGGCAGGTTGTGCACCGATCACCGTCATACGGCGGTCGAACTGAAAGCTCGGCACCCCACTGGTCGCGCCGGGCAAGCCTTCAAATGGCGTGGCGTCGCCCTTCAGGCAATCGAGCACCACGTCCGTATCGACGCCGCAGGCGCGGGCAATGGCGAGCAAGGTCTCGCGGCACCCGAGGTTTTCGCGTTTGCGGAAATAAGCGGCGAACAGCCGTTCAAGCAACATTTCACGCTGAGCAGCATTGCCCAGTACGCTGACGCGTTCGAACAAACGGTGGGCGTCGGCGGTGTTGGGCATCGTCTCGATACGGCTGAGGTCGATGGTCAGTCCAACCGCCGCAGCAGCCTGCTGTACCTGGGCCTGGCGCATGGTCATGGCGTCGGCATTGCCCAGGCGTTTGCGATAGAAATCGGCGAAGGGCTCGCCTTCTACCGGCAACTGAGGCAGCAACTGCACGCCATGCCACACCGTGGTGATCTGCACGTCCGGGTGGCGACTGCGAAACTGTACCTGCGCATGCTCCAGTTGACGCTTGCCGATCAGGCACCAGGGGCAGATGAAATCGAA
The DNA here is from genome assembly GCF_058788075.1 of Pseudomonas sp. FW305-20. Taxonomy (NCBI): domain Bacteria; kingdom Pseudomonadati; phylum Pseudomonadota; class Gammaproteobacteria; order Pseudomonadales; family Pseudomonadaceae; genus Pseudomonas; species Pseudomonas sp. FW305-20. The sequence continues at coordinate 287,773 of NZ_JBYTAJ010000001.1, forward strand.
GAACACATCAATACGTAAACGACGACCACTCACAACTTCACCTCTAACACCGCTTTGCTAATCGAATCTCGGACTTGCTCGCCCTTAAGCCGGGCAATGTCCTTGTGGTAATGACACTTGGCATAAAAGAACACCGCCGCCGCCGCGATGCTGACCAGTGGCACCAGCTGAAAAGCAGCCTGCAAGCCAATCAGGTCGGACACCCTGCCCGTGATGAACGGCCCAGGCGCGAGCCCCAGCATGTTGTTGGCCAGGGTCAACGTGGCGAAGGCCGTGCCGTGGACCGAGTAATGCGTCAGGTTGGCAACCATCGCTCCGCAAGGGCCGGTCGTGCCGGCGGCAATCAACATGCCCAGGCAGATCAGCAGCAATTGCCCAGGCCCCGCCGGCAGAGCGAACGCCGCCGACAACAACAGGCAACTGCCCAGGCAATAAGCGATGGCCAACGCCACTTTGCGCTCCGGCGAATGGCGACACAGTCGATCACTGAGCATGCCGCACAGGATCATCCCCGCCCCGCTGCACAGCACGATGATTGCCGCGAGGCCACCTGCCTTGTCGGTGGCCATGTCGTAATAACGATTGAGGTAACTGGGCATCCACACAATCACGGTGCCGCCGACGAACAGTTGCAAGCCACTGCCGATGTAGGCCGCGATCACCGAGCGGCTGGAAAACAGCGTACGCAACGGGCGCTTGACCGCGGCAGCTGCCTTGTTCGCCACCTGAGCGGCACGTTGCGGCGCAATGCGTGCTTCCTTGACGATGATCGGATAAAGCACCGCCAGCAGCAGGCCGAACAGCGCCATGCCGGCAAACGACCATCGCCAGCCAAGCTTGGCGGCGATTGCACCACCCAGCGCCATCCCTAACACCGAACCGAACATGCCACCCGCCATGAACGCACTGGCCAGGGTTGCCCGCATGTGTTTGGGAAATACCGAGATCACCACGGCGATGCCGACGCTGCCGTACGCCGCTTCACCGACGCCGACCATGAACCGTGCAATGAACATCTGCTGATAGTCCTGCGCCAATGCGCAGCCCAGCGTCGCCAGGCTCCACAGCAAAGCCATCAGCGCCAGGCTTTTTACCCGGCCGAAGCGATCCGCCAGCAATGACAGGGGAATGGTCAGCAGCCCCACCATCAGGGCGACAATGCCACTGAGCAGGCCGAGCTGGCCGTCGCTCAGGGCCCATTCGCCCTTGAGCATCGGGAACACCGCGTTCAGCACCTGACGTGACATGTAATCGGAAATCAACAGCCCGAACGTCAGTGCAAAGACGATCCAGGCGTACTTGCGCGCAACGCCGACGCCACTGCAGTCGTCATCGTCTGCAGCGATTGGGTGAAAGGCCATGCAGCCTCCTCAAAGCTTTGTTTTATTGTTGTTATCAAGCGTGTTGCAGTGCAGCGAGCGGGAGGCCATTGACCGCCCGCTTCGTCTGCCGATCAGCCGCGTTGCGGCACACCTTTCTGCCCGGCCTTGCGGTTGGGGGCCATGCCATTGGCCAACAGGGTTTCTTCGATGCTTTGGTACTGCACACCGATGCGGTAGATCTCACGGGCTTCTTTACCCGTGGCGATTTCGCGACCCAGCTCATGAGCGATGCGCACGGTCTGCTTGATCTGCGCAACCGAGCCGAAACGATCGCCCTTGTGATCAATGATAGTGTCTTCATTGCCCACACGCGGGTGCATACCCATGGCCATCGACATGGTGTTGAACGGCATGACGTTTTTCAGCAGCGACTCGGAGGTCAGGGTGCAACCGTCTGGCGCGCGGTGGATGAAGTTGAAGAAGTTAAACGGATTGGGGCCATCGAAACCGCCGCCGATACCGATCCAGGTCAGGTTCAACGGGCCCTTGTAGACGCCCCTGCGCACCAGACGCTCGAGGGTTTCCATGGCATGCATGCCCGTCAGCTGGAAGTGCGGCTGGATGCCGTTGTCCATCAGACGCTTGAGGTGCTCGGCGACCCAGGCCGGGCCTGCCGGAACGGTCATTTCGCTGTAGGCGGCCTGATACAGCGGATTGGCCAGGGACGTGCCTTCCAGGTATTCCGGATACAGCAGCTCCATGATGTTCATCTGGGTGGTGTTGATGGCCACCGTGACCTGATCCGGTTTTGGCGTCAGCTCGGCCAGCATGTGCCGGGTATCGTCAGACAGCCACTTGGCGGCTTCGCCATCGCTTTCCGGCGCAAAGGAAATCGAGCCACCGACCTGGATGATCATGTCCGGCACGGCTTCACGCACGCCGGCGATCAACTCGTTGAATTTGGACAGGCGCTTGGAACCCTTGCCGTCCAGCTCGCGAACGTGCAAGTGCAGGACGGTGGCACCGGCCTCGTAACATTCGACCGCTTTTTGCACCTGTTCGTCCATGGTCAGCGGGATGTCTTCGGGGAAGTCTTCAGGCATCCATTCCGGGCCGTACGGGGCCACGGTGATCACCACCTTTTCCATGTTTTCCGGGTGCAGGGAATCGTCGAAGAATTGCATGAGTTACTCCTGTTCTTATGATTGTCGCGCCCACCCGGGATCGTGCCGGGCAGGCGTGTTTACGAGTGCGAATGCAGTTGCGGTCGATCAGTAGGTCTTGTCGCCGATGATCCCGGCACGCTCCATCTTGCGATGGCACGGCGGGTAATCCATGACGGCGTAGTGCTGGGTGCTGCGGTTGTCCCAGATGGCGATGCTGTTGGGTTTCCAGCGCCAGCGCACCTGATACTCGGGGATGTAGGCCTGGCTGATCAGGTAGCGCAGCAACTCGCTCGCGCCAGGGTTGGCGTCCTGGCCGAAGCGCACCCGCTCGGGGGTGTGGTAGTTGCTCAAGTGCGTGGTGAAGGCGTTGACGAACAGCACCTTCTCCCCGGTTTCCGGGTGGGTACGCACCACCGGGTGCTCGGCATCCGGATACATCGCCTTGAGCGCCAGACGCTTTTCGATTGGCATGGCGGCACCGAAACTCGCTTCGATGCTGTGGCGGGCGCGCAGGTCGGCAATCTTCACCTTCACGTCCTCTGGCAAGCGCGCATAGGCCTCGACCATGTTGGCCCACATGGTGTCGCCGCCCACCGGAGGGCATTCTACGCAGCGCAGCACGCAGCCCATCGGCGGTGCTTCGCGCCAGGTCGCATCGGTGTGCCAGGCGTTTTCGTAGCGGTCCATCGGCTGGTCCGGGTTCTTGTAGATGCGCACCAGCCCGGGATGATCCGGATCACTGCCAGCCACCGGATGGTCCTCCAACTCACCGAAGCGGCGGGCGAAAGCCACGTGCTCGGCACGAGTGATGTCCTGATCGCGCAGGAACACCACTCGATGCTTGAGCAACTGAGCACGAATCTCGGCAAAAAGACCGTCGTCATGCACCGCGTCGGCGAGGTTGACGCCGATCAGTTCGGCGCCAATGCTGCAGGTCAATTGTTCGACTTTCATGGCGGACAACTCCCTTAAATGACGAAAATCGAAGAGCCCGTGGTTTTGCGTGATTCCAGGTCGCGATGGGCCTGCACGGCATCCTGCAAAGCATAGTGCTGGTTGATCTCGATCTTGATCCGACCGCTACCAACGTGGTCGAACAATTCGCCAGCCAGGGCCGCTTTTTCCGCGGGGTCGGAAATGTAATCGGCCAGGGCCGGACGCGTCATGAACAGCGAGCCTTTCATCGCCAGCATTACCGGGTCGAAGGCCGGGATCGGACCGGATGCCGTGCCGACGCACACCATCAGGCCACGACGCTTGAGCGAATCCAGCGAACCCATGAAGGTGTTCTTGCCGACGCTGTCGAACACCACGTTGACCCCCACGCCATCAGTCAACTCGCGCACGCGCTGGGCGACATCTTCGTGGCTGTAATTGATGACATGGTCGCAGCCATGGGCCAGGGCAATTTCACCCTTGACCGCGGTGGACACGGTGCCGATGACGGTCAGGCCGAGCAGCTTGGCCCACTGCGAAACGATCAGGCCCACACCACCGGCAGCGGCGTGCAGCAGAATGCTGTCGCCAGCCTTGAAATCGTAAATGCGCCGCATCAGGTACGAAGAGGTCAGGCCGCGCATGGTCATGGCGGCGGCGGTCTCGAAACTGATGGTTTCCGGCAGCTTGATCAACGGCGCGGCCGGGATCAGGCGTTCGGTGCTGTAGGCCCCCAAGGTATTGAGAAACCCGGTGTAGGTGACGCGATCGCCTACACGGACATTGGTAACCCCCTCGCCGATGGCCTGGACCACACCGGACGCTTCAACCCCCATGCCGTTGGGCATCGGGATCGGGTAAGTGCCGTTGCGAAAGTAGGTGTCGGCATAGTTCAGGCCGACCGCCACATGACGAAGACGAACCTGGCCTGGACCGGGGTCGCCAACTTCGACCTCCTCATAGCGGAGGACTTCGGGACCACCGGTTTCGTAGAAGCGTACGGCTTTGGCCATTTTTCTTATTCTCCAATCTTTAAGATGGGCGTGCTGCGTCGAATTGCGCTGATTGGACTGTAGGACGACGTCTGCAGGGTCGCTTCTCATCAGACGACAATGGCTTTTCATTTCATGACAACCGGGTGGTTGTACAAGATCCCGGGAACCAGAAAGCCTTGGCCATTGGGAGAGTGAGTGAACAGCTTACGGACCACGAAGAGATCAAAAAGCGACTTCAACTGAAATGGCCAAAAACGCCACCCCCCTTGAGCAGTTTTGGCATAGGCCAAAATCATCACGGTGTCTAGACTCACTCCAAATAACAGTGCAAAAGCACACTTGAATCCAGGACTGTTCCAGGGGAACCCGCATGAACCCATCCGACATTTTTGTCATCAGCGCCGTCCGCTCCGCTATCGGCAGCTTTGGCGGTTCGCTCAAAGATGTGCCGCCCATTCAATTGGCGACTGATGTTTGCCGCGCCGCCATTGAACGTTCGGGGCTGGCGCCTGAACACATCGGTCACGTGGTGATGGGGCATGTGATCCCGACGGAAGCACGTGATGCCTACATCTCTCGTGCCGTGGCGATGAATGCCGGCCTGCCGAAAGAGACGCCCGCCTTCAACGTCAACCGTCTCTGCGGTTCTGGTTTGCAGGCCATTGTCAGTGCCGCTCAAAGTTTGATGCTCGGGGACGCCGGGGCTGCGCTGGCGGGTGGCGTCGAATCCATGAGCCGCGGGACCTATCTGTTGCCGCAGGCACGCTGGGGTGCACGCATGGGCGATATGCAAGCCATCGACTACGTGCTCGGTGTTCTGCAGGATCCGTTTGGCGGTTTCCACATGGGCATTACTGCGGAAAACATCGCCGAGCGCTATGGCATCACTCGTCAGGCTCAGGATGAGTTGGCGCTGCTCAGCCAGCAACGAGCGGCCCGGGCGATTGCCGAAGGGCGATTTACCGACCAGATCGTGCCGATCGAAGTGGCATCGCGCAAAGGCACCGTGACGTTTGCGACGGACGAGCATGTCCGCGCCGAGGTCAATGCCGAGCAATTGGGCAAGATGAAGCCGGCCTTCAAAAAAGACGGCAGCGTCACCGCCGGCAACGCGTCCGGCCTCAACGATGGTGCCGGTGCATTGATCCTGGCCACGGGTCAGATGGTTCTCGACCAAGGCCTCAAGCCCATCGCCCGACTGGTCGGTTATGCCCATGCCGGCGTGGAACCCGAGCTGATGGGGTTGGGACCGATTCCCGCCACCCGTCTGGTCCTCAAACGCGCCGGCCTGACCGTTGCCGACCTGGATGTCATCGAATCCAACGAAGCATTCGCGGCCCAGGCGTGTGCCGTGGCGCAGGAGCTGGGCTTCGACCCGGAGAAGGTCAACCCGAACGGTTCGGGGATTTCTCTGGGCCACCCGGTGGGCGCGACCGGTGCGATTATCGCCACCAAGGCGATTCATGAACTGCAGCGTGTTCAGGGTCGTTATGCCCTGGCAACCATGTGCATCGGCGGCGGCCAAGGCATCGCCGTGTTGTTCGAACGCGTCTGATCGACCCAAACGAAGGCGGCGCCGATTATGGCGCCGCCTCGTTTTAGTGCGATGGAATCAGTGCGCAATGCACGCAGATTCCAGCTCGGTGCAAGCCTCGAATACTGCACGACCCCACTCGAACTCCCTCCCCGATTGATTGCAAGGCGAACAACAGCACGCTGGCGAATTATCAGTCTTGGCGCGCTGACGACATGGCGGTATTTGCGCAAAAAACATGTTCTACCTCCCCGGCACCCGCGCCGAACTGATCAAGCAAATGCGTGCGCAAGGTTCTACTAAACTACGCAGAACCAAGCAGTTCCAGTGAATGATTTCACAGCACTGCTAAAGTGATAGCACGCGCCCCCACATGCCCCCAACGCTTGTCATTTTCGAAGGTGGGTGGCTGATCACGGTGACGCCAATGCTCTCAAGCGAGGGCTGCATGAACTGAATCGCGTCATCGAGCGCGAGGGGGCAGCAGACATGAGGTCTAAATATGATATTTGAGCCCAACAGTACCCGTTCCGTTCTCCAGCGAAGAAGCAGCACCAGTATCGTTGTCCAGGCGGGTCTCGATTGTGTTGCGGTGACCGGTGTTGCATGGTTTTTGATCAATTATCATATCGGCTTCATAACGCAGTCCTATGTCATCCTGCTCCTGTTGCTGCTGGGGGCTTTAGCCGTCGTGTACGACCACTACGCCATTTACCGCAGCAATGTCGGTTTTACCGTCAAAGCCTTCAAGCTTTTGAAAGCATGGACTGCCACGTTTGGCTTTCTCGTTGCCATGGCCTTTCTTACCAAGCAAAGCGAACAGTACTCGCGTTTATTGGTCGGGCAGTTATTCGTTGTTGGATATTTTGCTCAGTTGCTTTTGCACCTCGCGACCCGCGAGATGCAAAAAAAGTTTTTGGCCCATCCGACTCAATTGGAAAACTCGCTCATCATTGGCTCGGGCGAACTGGCCAGCTATCTTCACAAGAAAATCAGCAATAACCCTTGGCTCGGCGAGCGCATAGTTGGCTGTGTGTTGATTGGCGCGGACGATGACCGGGGAAAGGAAAGTCTGGAAGGCGCTCAGCGTCTGTCGATCCTGGGCGATATCGCCGACCTTGATGAGTTAGTTGTCAAACATGCCATTCGTACCGTCTATTTCGTGACCCCTCTGGGTGGCTCAGAGGTCATCCAGGATGTTTACTTAAGGCTGTTTGATAAACACATCTCTGTTAACTGGGTGCCTGACATTTTCTCGTTGCGCCTGATCAACCACAGCGTTCGCGAAATTGCCGGCATTCCCGTCCTGACCCTGTCTGAAACTCCGCTGATGGGGATGCGCCTGTTTCTGAAGAACCTTGAGGACAAAGTCCTGGCCTTTCTCATTTTGGTTCTTGCAGCGCCCGTCCTGGTAGTCGTCGCCATTGCCATCAAGCTCGATAGCCCCGGCCCGATATTCTTTCGTCAGCAGCGGATGGGCTGGAGTGGGGAAGCTTTTCGGATCTGGAAGTTCAGAAGCATGGTCGTCCATCAGGATGAAGACGGCATCGTCAAACAGGCGCAAAAGAACGACCCGCGCATGACCAGGGTTGGGGCCTTTATTCGGCGAACCAGCCTGGATGAACTACCGCAGTTATTTAACGTCTTGATGGGGGAAATGTCCCTGGTGGGGCCTCGCCCGCACGCTATCCAACACGATGTGCAGTACTCGCCCGATGTCTCGGGCTACTTTGCGCGCCACAACATTAAGCCGGGCATCACAGGCCTGGCTCAGGTACGTGGCTATCGAGGCGAAACGAAGGATATAGACCAGATGATTCGGCGTGTTGACTCGGACATCGAGTACATCAACAACTGGTCGCTATGGCTCGATTTCGTCATCCTTTTACGAACGGTGTTTGCCTTCTCCGGCAAACATGCCTACTAGCCATTCTCGAGTGTCTGGGCGATCTCAAGGCCATTCAGGGTTCCCCCGGAACAATGGAGGTTATTTAAAAAGACCGCCAAACGGATATGAACTTACGCATTACCCCTGCCCTTGTCCCTGTAGATCAATGTACGCAACAAGAACATCGGATTACCCAGCACATAGCGTCTGAATAAGCGCTTTGGCTCACCTATCAGCCTGAACACCCACTCACAACCGAGACGCCGCACCCACTGCGGAGCACGAGTGACTTTGCCGCCGAGAAAATCCAGGATCGCCCCTCCGCACACGACCAGACAGGGCGCGCCACTGGCGGCTAACCTCGCAGCAACGGCTTCCTGCTTGGGCATGCCCATACCCAGCACAACCAGTTCCGGCTGAAACTGCCGGGCAAGGTTTACATAGGTATCCACCGACGCAAAACCATGGTGAGCAGAGACGACATTGACCGCAAATATCGCTTCGCTTCGCTGCACCGCGTTGGCCAGAAAGGGCTCTTCAGTACCCCAGAAAGCCACGCGACGGCCCTTGAACGCGGCCAATAACTTGGGAATGAAATCGGTGCCATTCATATTCAACCCCGGCTCCAGGCCGAGGCGACGAAACAGAATAGCCATGCCGGAGCCATCCCGTAGTAACACGTCCGTAGCCAACAGGGCGTTGAAGTAGTCGGGGTTGGCCGCCACCAGATTCATGGCATGGGCATTGGCGAACCCGAGCACTGTCGTTACGTCAGGTCTGGATAACGCATCAATCAATGCTTGCTCGTCATCAGCATCGCTGACCACCCTGAGTTTCCGGGTAATCGTTTGCCAGCTGTGCTGCCAGGATAAAGCGCGCATTAGCTGTCATCTCGCTTCGACCGCACCCATTCAACCTGGCGTTTGAGCAAAAACCCGAGATACAGCGGGATTTTCCTCATCGCGTAGAACGGCGCATACATCAAGGCTGAAAAAGAAATAATCCCGCGACCAAATTGGCTCCATGCCAGCAAGATAGCCACACCCAAAATTGCCACCCCGCAAGAAGCTATCAATGCGGGCGCCAACGCTCCGGACAGTAGAAAGACCAACCATGACAGAACAAATGCCGCCGCCAAGGCCAACGTCAATAAGGCCAACGGAGGGACCAGCAAATCCAGGGTCATCGCCAGCAGACGCCAGTTACGCTGGCCAAGCGACTCGACCAGCAACTTTGGCGTGTCCCCAAGAATTACGCCTAAATGACCATGTTCCCAGCGCGTACGCTGGGTCGTTAAGCCTTCATCGCTGCGCGGAAAGTAACTGGTCACCAGAGCATCGGGGCAGAACACCGGCGGCTTGCCGTTTCGGCATAAATCCAGGCCCATCTTCAAATCTTCAACGATGTGGCCACTGGCCAAATTGATCAACGTCAGATCCTGCCAGACGAAAGCCATTCCCGTGCCCATTAGCTGACAGGGCAAACCTAGTCGGGTCCAACCCTGCGGCCGTACCCGATTCTTCACACACCAGGCAAACTCGGCAAGCCGCACTTTTAGCCCGGAACCTGCCGGAGCAAGCATTAAATTAAGAGCTTGCGCTGGCCGCCCTGAGTCGATGCAACGGATGGCCAAACGCTCAATTGAGCCCTCGGCCACCTGGCAGTCCGCATCGACAACAATCATGACGTCCGGCGCATCGCTGGCCAAATGACGTACCCCACAGTCCACCGCATAACCCTTGCCACGCTGCTGAGCATTGCTGCGCTCCACCACCTCGGCGCCCGCCGTGCGGGCCAGCGCCGCCGTGTCGTCAGAACAGTTATCCGCTACCACCAGCAGGCGATCACCCGAAAGCAACTGCGGCCGAATGCTATTCAACGTCGCGACGATGACCGAGGATTCATCGTGTGCCGGTATCAACACCGCCACCCGCGGTCGCGAGCCTTGCGCCGACGCAGGCGAACGCGCAGGCAGGCAGGCCATCAACACCTGCACAAACAGCACCAACACCGGCAGGAGGATGAGCATCAGCAGTGAGCTGAACAGCCAACCAAGTAATGTAGTCATGCTTGCGCCCTGAACAAATTAGCCAACTTGGCCGCTTCGATGTCGATGTCGTGTCGCTCCAGCACTCTCTGATAAGCCGCCTCGCCCATCCGCTGCAACACCTCGACAGGTTGCGCGAGGCAGTCCGCCAGCGCCGCCGCCAATTCATCCACGGCTCCCGCGGGAAACAACCAACCGTTCACACCCTGTTGTACCAACTCGGGAATCCCTGCCACATAGCTCGTCAATACTGGTCGGCGCAACGCCATGGCTTCCATGATGACCACTGGCAACCCCTCGGCGAAACTCGGCAACACCAAGGCCCGCGCCGCGAGAATTTCCGCCCGCACCTGATCGCTGCTGATCCAGCCGGTAATTCGCACCCGTGCTTGCAAGCCATGCCGTGCAATCAGGCTTTCGATTTCTGCGCGCATTTCCCCATCACCCGCCAGTACCAGTTCGAACTCCACGTCTTGTGCTGCCAGGCTGCGGACAGCCTCAAGCAACAACAGTTGTCCCTTTTGCTCACACAAACGACCGACGCAAACCAACCGCGGCGCAGATGGCACGGCAACGGCCGGCACATCGTGAAACGCCCGCTCCAGCCCGCAGTGCACCACCTTTACTCTTGGCCAATGCGCATGAGCCACCCAGCGAAACAGCTGGCTACGCCCATAAGAACTGATCGCCGCGACAAAAGCCGCGCGCCGGACTTTCTCGCCCAAATGAATAAACTGCGGTTTGTCGAACTCTTCCGGCCCGTGCACGGTAAAACTGTACGCTGGCCCACCGAGTACATTGGCCAGCATCACCACCTCGGTTGAGTTGGTGCCGAAATGCGCATGCACGTGCTCGGCTCCAAACGCCTGCAACCACATCAGCACACCACACGCCTCGGATAAATAAACCAAATGGTATGGCCAGGGGCGATCGGCACGCTGGCTCATGCGCAGCGCCAGCCACAGCGCCGAAAAAAAACGTCGCGGCTGGGCGCGCAATACCTGCAGCACAGGCACTAACAGCGCTTTGACTCCGCCCTCCAGCACATACTGGGTTTTATCGCGTTCAGACACGTCCTCGGCATCCACCAATTCGGCATCCCAGCCACGCAGAGCAATGCGCTGCACCACAAACCCCTGACGTTCCAACGCCAAAATCTCCCGGCGAATGAAACTATGGCTGACTTTGGGGTATTGATTGATGAAATAGGCGATGCGCATAGGAACCAGACTTAGTTGTCGTTGCGGTGGATTATTACTGCAAGCAATCCCACAGTAGTACAGGTAGCAGGAACCTCAACCAGCTTCACGGTTACTGCAATAACTACCTATCAACACGCTGTCTATCTTTTTAAAAGTGTCGTCCAGCAGCTCATAGCGCCGGCGATACATGGCGCGTTTTTTTGACGCAATACTGTCGAGCGGTTTCCTGGACAGAACCATTGGAATCTCAAAAAAATCTTCGCGCTCTGACGGCGTCGCGCCATGCTCTAACCAGATCACATCGTAATTTGCCGCCAGTTCCAGAGCTTTGTGAGCGCCAAAATACGGATGACGATGGTGGCGATACCCGTCCCCTACTGCGTAAATTTTCTCAACACCGATGTTAATGGCAATGTATTTAATGACTTCAATCAGAAAGCTTCTTGGTCGAAGACCTTCAAAGTCTTTTGTCAGGTCCCTGTAGATACTCAACGACAGTTCACTGTCGACGCCTTTATGTATCCCCTGAACGGCGCCAATAAAAATACATAGTTCAGTGTCTGTACGACACAAAGTAAATGCTATAGATGCAATGCGCAGATCCCCCTGAAACAAGTTCAGCACCAATTCCCCTTCACGCATAAACCAGAAGGGACGATCCAGCACCAGGGAGCAGCCATCAGCAAACTCCGATAAATCACTCAGCAGCAAACTTTCATTTCGCCCCAACAGCAATAGTTGCGGACAGCGTTGGGTGACCACTTCGTAATGCGAGGCCAACACGCCAAGTTTATTCTTCGGGCCCCAGTTTCTGCTGATGTAGGGCCAATGAACAACGCCGACACAATCCCCGCCTAATTTCTCGACACCGGACTTACCCAAGGCGCTCGACATACGCCCGCAAAACAACTTAAGTTCGGACCAGTTTTTTACAACCAGCACCAGCATCTTAAACTTATTATTCAACGCCCTTAAAGAGTACCCGGCATGTAAAAAAAATACACTTTTTACTATCACCCAATTATTCATATAAGTCTCACTTGTATTCGATCAACGCCGTCTTGCTGGCGCCGAATCTGTTCAGTAGAAACTTGACTTGCCCGAGCATCTCGGGAAATTTCCCCAGCACGAGAAAAAAAGCCCGCAGCCAGTTCTCGCGTGTGGATCTGTCGCCCCTGCGGGCGAGGCGCACGACTTGCAGTGGATAGACCAGCAGCACAAGCAGCCCAAACCACCCCGCCACCAAACTCGCGATAACAGTTGCCAGCGGGACACCCAATCCCCAGAACCAGGCACGGCGTGACTCGCGCAACCAATGTTGCTCCGGTGCGGCCCCATGTAAAAATGCGCCCTCGGCAAAGGCATAACCACCGCGCAGGGTACGCTGCCACCATTGGCCGAACCGGGTCATGGTTGCATCATGCAAGGTCATTTCCTCGCCCAGACGCCAGACCTTCCAGCCATTCCCGCGCAGACGCACGCACAATTCAGGCTCTTCCCCGGCAATAAGTCCCGGTCGAAACCCGGATGCTTCGGCAAAGGCGTCGGCCCGCATCAGCGCATCGCCACCACATGCCTTGGCCTCGCCTACCGGCGTATCCCATTCGAAATCACACAGCAGGTTGTAAACCGAGTGCTGCGGAAAACGTTCACGGCGCCGTCCGCAGACCACCGCGACGTCAGGATGCTTATCAAGAAAGGCCTGCGCCCGGGGGAGCCAACCGCCGACCACCTCGCAATCACCGTCGACGAACTGCACATAACTCATCTGCGGCAATGAGCGTTTCAGGCAGGCAAATCCTTCATTGCGTGCACGCGCAGCCGTAAAGGGAATCGTCATATCCAACTCAACCACATCGACCCCAAGCCTGAGTGCCGTCTGCACTGAATCGTCCGTTGATCCAGAGTCGACATATACAACCTTCTGCGCCGAACCGACGAGGGAAGTCAGGCAACGCTCAAGTCGTAGGCCTTCGTTGCGACCGATAACAACGACACCCATCCCCATAACCATGGCGTTCACTCAGCGACGCAATTGAAGTAATCCATCGGGTGGTTCATGAGAACTCCCTCGATTCTGCGTATTTCCTTTTCTTGATAGTCGCCGGCACGCCCACTGCCACCGAGTCGTCCGGTACATCGGTCAGCACCACCGCATTGGCACCAATCACGACATTGTTACCGATGCGGATATTGCCCAGCACCTTGGCCCCTGCCCCGATATCAACATTGTTACCCATCACCGGAGCAATCGGCTCATTCACATTCTTGAGGCCTACAACGACACCATTGCGGATACGGCAATCATCGCCGAATTGCGCATAGCCGCTGATGACGATTCCGCCGAAATGATCGATGACGAAGTTGCGCCCGACCACCACCTCACAGGGCAATTCGATACCCGTGACGATCTGCATCAGCTTGAAGAGCACTTTGTATATAAAGGAGAACAGCTTGCGTAACAGGGCCGGTCGCACACCGTAACGCCAGCGCCCAAAACGATAAACCACCATCACCCAAAACCCCTGAGCCCCCCAATCTCCGCCGTATGCACGTAAATCCGCACGTATGTTTTCGAACATAACTGGCTCTACCGTGTTGGTTGGCTAGCGAATTTGGTGTCACGCAACAACGCCCAGGTCACACGAGTATGCTGCCAACACGCTGCTAAAGCGGCCCGACCGCGGCCTTTCAATAACGCCTTGAGCGCCACAATCAGATCCCCCAGACTCACCAGCAGCATATGTGAGGCCAAACCAGGCAGACCGTAGTGCTTGCGAAAGTACAACAGCTGACTTTCGATTTGTAACGTAGGTAACTGGCGATTATCCGCATTGAGCTTGTCAACAGACTTGGCACTTTCACCGCCGATATGCACCACCGTGGTATGCGGGTAGTAAACGACCTTCCAGCCTGCCTGTTTAACGCGTTTGCAGTGATCGATCTCTTCGAAATAAAGGAAGTAGCGCGGATCGAACAAGCCAACCTCGTCGATGACTTCACGACGGATCAGGTAATAGCACCCGGGCACCCAGTCGCACTCACGCACCGAAGCATGGTCCCAGGCCATGTCGTCGATTCTTTTCACCACAGGGACAAAACGTTCAAGCCCTGTATGCGAAAGGAAGACATTTAACGGTGTTGGAAAATAGCGACAGGAGGGCTGCAAATCACCCTCACGTCCAACCAATCGAACGCCGAGGACACCGCAATCAGGATGAGTCTCCATGTAGTCGAGCGTCTTGCTCAGCGTATCCGCGGCCACAAAGGCATCGGTATTGAGGAGCAACGCATACTTGCCCTGCAGGTGTTCAACCAATTGATTATTGGCACGCCCAAAGCCAACATTATTTTCATTGGCGAGTTGCACTGCCTCTGGACAGATAGTTGCCAGACATTCCAGCGAATTATCGACAGAGGCATTATCCACCACCAAATAGCGCGTGCGATTCACGCTATTTGACTGGCGTAACGCATTAAACATCGGTTGCAACAACTCCGCTGTATTGTAATTGACTACCAATACGTCAAGAGGAGCACTAACCATTGGATCGCGCGCCAAAAAAGTATTCCGCTCTCATTTTTATGAGCGTCGGTTCAAGTTCCGAGTCGTATACACCACTGCGCTGCCTGATAAGGTCAATCCACGGATAAGTGGCACTACGCTCTTCGACTTTCGCCAACACCTCTTCCAGCGTACAAATAACCTTGGCTGGATTACCCGCAACCACCACCCCAGGCGGAACATCTTTTACGACTACAGCACCGGCTGCGACAATCGAATTAGGGCCAACAGTCACACGCGGTAAGATCATAGCGCCATAGCCGATAAAACAATTATCAAGAATGTCGACAGGACCGACAGAATCAAGTTTTCTATCAAAGACCACCTCGAGCATGCCGACTACTCCATCGTGGCCGAACAGCGTGCAACAAGATAAACCTACATTATTTCCGAGTCGTACTAGTGAAGGGTCAGGTATGTTGGCAGCAGGATTGATCCATACGCCTTGACCGATGGAGTGCAGCCCCCCCCACCGAACCATATGTTTAGCCCATTCATACCCGTCCGGTTTACAGAATTTTTTATAGAGCGGAGTCCCATACCCCGTTGTTTTTGCAATATAAGCAATAGTGCGTTTTAGTAGACCAATCATCCTGTCAGCCTCATTGATTCAGCGATAGACACCTGTGCCAAGGTTAGATACACCCTGATTCTTCATTACCACTACCCTAAGCGTAGACGCTTCCCTAAAATCCAACACTCCAATAATCCACCTGCGCCGCGCTCAGGAATACCTGCCCACCCCGGGCCCCATCTGATGGTTGAGATGTTCTGCCAGCCTTAAAGCAAGTTGCAAAAGAGGCATCGTGGGGTTACAGGCACCGCCTGTAGAGAACACACTGCTGCCCGCAACGTAAAGATTCTCAACACCAAACACTTTGCAGTTCTCATCGACCACACCAAACTCTGGCGAACTCGCCATCCGCGTGGTCCCCATATGATGGGCATGGGGATTGAGCCTCAGTGGCAAATCGACGTCATACACATATTCTTCCAGCTTGACGAAGCCCAGCCCTGTGTCGGCAAAACACTTCGCCACTTCCAGCCCTATGGACTTGACGGTTTCCCTGTCTGCTGGCGTTAGCGCCCAATGAATCTCGACCTTCCTCATCCCCAATGCATCTCGCTCGTCGAGCAATGAAATTCTGCTATCGGGGTTGGGAAACTGCTCGATCAACGTGCCGATCACCCCATCTCCAGGGCAATCGAACTTGGCGATGAACTCAACCTTGCGCTCCGCGCCTACTTCGCAAATGAGGTTCTCGAAAAAGCTTTTGATGGCAGCCATTCGTCCATAGGATTTCACTTCCGAGACAAGCGTGGCCGTCACATTCCCTTTACCTGAGTTGTGCGCCATCACGAATGCATCGGTCGTGAAGTATTCCTGCCGAGCATCTGTGTCCTGCCCGTCTTTCAGGATGAAGTTTCCCATCTCGACGTTCAGGTGCTCCATGAAGCATCTGCCGACGAAACCGTCCTTTTTTACGATACCGCCAGCCGCCAGGGACTCGCTGTTGAGCAGGTGCCTGGCATTCTCGATTCCGCCTGTCGCCAGAATGAATCGTTTTGCCGTAACTCGCTCTCGATGTAACTGGTAGTCCGAGACGACTATCGTTGCGATGCGGCCGGTCTTGCTGTCGAACTCAAGATCGACGCAATTGCAATGGATGAAAACATCCAGCCCCTCGGTCTCATTAAGTTCCTTGGCATATTTTTGTGCAAATCGCGTCGGCGGGCTAAGCAGGAAACGATCCGCTTCAAAGTCGGTACCGTCCAGACTTGCATTGATCGCCTTGAATCCGGAGTGCGGCGCAAGATCAACAATATCCATGGCCGCCGACAAATTGCGCTCGATCTCGGAAAAGGCGATGGGCCAACCCGGCACGGGACCCGGAGGTCCTACGGTAAAGTCCGACTTTTCGAATGGGCGGCATCGCCCGGCCCAGTGATTGGAGGTCCCACCGAGGTAACGCAGGCGGGTTTCATGGGCGTACATCTCGAGGCCTGAAGATGAAATCTTATAAAGGTCCTGCGAAGTCGACGAATACTCGTGCCCTCCACCCTCGACAAGCAACACACGTCGACCATTACCAGCTAAACGCAAGGCCAGCGTAATGCCGGCGGGGCCCCCACCGATGATGCAGAGGTCATAGTGATCGCGGAGTTCTTTCTGCGATTGGTAGTCTTTGATCATGCTGGCGTTTGCCGAAAATGCTGGGCAGGCAGCACCCATCCGTTGATTACAACAAACTCGGATTTAACAACAGACGGCCGGGCAACGGTTTTTGAAAATCCGAACATGAGTCCTCCAATACTCAATAGAGCAGAAGCCTGGAGAAAGCTTCTGCGCCCCATCACAGAGGTATTCAAATCAGTTGCTCTCATGATTCAAAGCTCCACGACATCGAAATTGCGTTGAAAATTTCAACTACACATCAAGGCCACATACTTTGGCGACGGCCATCAATACCTCAATGGCGACGCTGTGCCACAGCTTTGAAAACTTGAGAGAAACAGATCAGATCAAAGCCATTTAAAAAGATCCGTCAATAACTCCCCACACAAAGCCCCCACCGCGAGCATGGGCAGCACTATCAATTCACGCTTGAGGCTGAATAGCCCCAGACGATAATTGACGTAAAAAACCAGGATAAGCGTAGGAAACGTGTACAGGGCTGCGCCCCAAATCGCATAGTCGACCCCGCCAATCGCCAACAGCAGAGGCAGCAGCACCCACAACGAGACGGCGCGAATAATGTTATCCATGGCCTGGTACTTGGTCAGTCCCAAGGCAATCCAGACCTGATTCGCCAACAGGTAGCGCATTGTGAAAAAAGAGAGTGAAAGAATGGCCATCATGTTGCCGGCCTGAGCGTAACGCTCATCGTACAAGATGCCGATGAGCAGTGGACTGCCGGTCAGGAACAGTCCACAGAGAAACAGGCAGGCAAGATCGAGCATCAATTTCAAGCGGTAATACAAAGCGTGGAGCCGTACGGTGTCATTAGTTCTTGAGGCCTCACTGAAGGCCGGCAAGGCCACGGCCCCGACGATCTTTTGCAACGCAAGCTGAACAGCGCCCAGAATCAGCACGGCAATGGAGTAAACGCCCAGTTCGCTGGCCGTCATGCTGCCGCCGAACCAGACGCGATCACCGTACATGGCCAATACGCCCACCGCTGACGACAACAGAATCCAACGGCCGAAACCGACTAATTCATTGAGCGCAGCACGCTCCCACCGTAGACGGTTGGAAGGGCCTTCAAACCAGAAATGCCCCAGCAGCGTGCTGACCATCGACTGGACCAGACCTGCAATCACCAGCGACCAGATGGACCTGGTGAAGTAACCGATACCCAGCATGACCAACAGCCCGACGACCTGAGAACCAAACTCGGTGAGTACCACTTTCTTTTGCTGGAAAGTGCGCACTGCCAGGTCCATTTTGGTCGACTGAAAACCAACAATGATTGCCGAGAAACTGGTCACGGCCAACACCAACGGCAACTCGGGGGCGGCGTAGGTGGAATTGGGCGCCCACAAATTAATGGTCTGTGCATACCAGGCGAGGGCCGCAAGAAGAAGTGTTGAAGCAAAAAGGATAAAGCCGCGCACGATCTGCACGGTCCAGATGGTATTGAGAAACACCGGATCGTCGCCACGTGGGCTCTGGATGATGTTCTGGCGCAAGCCGGCATCGGAAAGCATGTGCAGAACCAGAGAAACGGTGATGGCGATCATCATGATGCCGAACATCTCCGGCATCAGCAGACGGGCCATTATCAGGTTGCCGCCCAAGCGAAAGGCTTGAGAGGTAACCAGCGCCCCGAAATTCCATGCGCCGGCAGAGATCGCTCGCTTACGAAGGCCCAACGCTGGCGAATCGACTAACGACATAACATCATCCCCGGACTCAATGGCTCAAAACGAACTATAGTCGCGTTTAGCCATTCCACTAGCCGTCGATCAACAATCAATAAGTGCAATCATCCATGCCTGAGCACTTCCGAGCGTTAGTAGTCATTCTGGTCCTCACCGGCATCGTTTTTGCCATGGCACGTCGACCAGCAGCAGACCTGATTCCCGACCGTAATTTCACTCGTCGGCGCAACTTGTGGTTCGTATTGACGCTATTGGCATTTGTTTCGCACAGTTTCTGGGTGTACGCAGGCATTGCCACGATCGTTTTGACCTTCGCACGAAGTCGCGAACGCAATCCGATGGCGCTATTTTTTCTTCTGCTGTTTCTCATCCCGCCGGCCACGGCGGAGATTCCGGGCTTCGGCCTGGTCAACTATTTTTTCTCCCTCAACCATATTCGTGTGCTGGCACTGTGCGTGTTGCTTCCGGCTTTTTTCACTTTGCGCAGGCGCGCCGACACGGTCTCTTTCGGGCGCACCTGGCCTGACAGACTGTTAGCCGCCTACCTCCTGCTGACGAGTCTGCTTTTCCTGCGCGAAACCACCGTCACCGACACCTTGCGCCAAATGCTTTACCTGTTCATCGAAGTTTTTTTGCCTTACTACGTTGCCAGCCGGGCGCTGAAAAACCTCAGCGACTTCAAGGACGCTTTGCTCGGTTTTGTACTCGCCGCCATGGTGCTGTCGCTTATAGGTCTCTTCGAATATGCCAAGCACTGGCAGCTGTATAGCGCGGTTGTTACCGCCATGGGCATGCAATGGGATCCTGGCTACTTGAGTCGCGGTGGCTCACTACGTGCCAGCGCCACTACCGGCCAGGCCATTGCCCTGGGCTTCGTCATCAGTGTGTCCATCGGCTTTTACCTGTACTTGCAGGAGGAAGTACGTAGCAAATTACAGCGCACCCTCGGCGCACTGTTGCTAGCCGGTGGTCTGTTCGCACCGCTGTCGCGTGGCCCCTGGATTGGTGCAGCCGTCATTATCGTCGTGTTCATCGGCACTGGCCGCAAAGCGATCAAACGCCTGACGCTGCTGGCGGTCGCCGGGATCCTCGCACTTCCCTTGCTGGCCATCGTGCCGGGCGGGCAAAAAGTGCTTGATCTGCTACCGTTTATCGGCACGGTGGAAGTCGAAAACATCACCTATCGGCAGCGCTTGATTGATAACGCCGTGATCGTTATCCAGCGCAACCCTTGGCTGGGCTCTTTCAATTTCCGCAGCACACCGGAAATGCAGTCCATGATTCAAGGCCAGGGAATCATCGATATCGTGAATACCTATATCGGCATAGCGCTGTCGTTCGGCTTGATTGGCTTGACACTTTTCGTGGTTTTTTTCGTCAGTGTCCTGCAGGGCCTGCGCAAGGGGATTCGTTCTTTCCCCAAAGAAGACGATGAGGCACGCCGACTCGGACGTGCACTGCTGGCGACACTGGCCGGGATCCTGATCACCATCGTCACCGTTAGCAGTATTACGGTAATCCCCGTGGTGTATTGGTCGGTGGCTGGACTGTGCGTGGCCTACGCTCAGATGGCACGCAGGCTCAAGAACACCTCGACGGCCGTTGCGGCGAGTGCCCACCTCCAACTCAGGTAGCCCCCATGATCCAGTTGTCTCGCCGCCCTCAAATACTGCTCCTGCTGCTTTTTGCCATTTGGCCGCTTGGCACCTGGGCATCGGACTGGGTCGTCAGTGTGGATGAGCGCAACGGCCTGCCAATGCTGGAGCGTGGTGGCAGTCCGGTGTTCGTTACGACATTCTCGTTTTTTGGACCCAGCTGGGGCTGGACGTATTTGCACCCTGAATTCAAGGTAAACACCCCTTATCGATACTCCTTCGCGGGTAAAAACAAAGCGCTGGATTTCGACTTGACTGCTCAGATTCAGAAGCAAGGCGAGCAAAAGCTGACCTGGAACTTTGTACTGGATGCACGCAGTGGGAAGTCGGGCCTTTCAGGTGGTGGCATCGTCTTCACATTCGACCCCGCTCTGTTCGCTGGAGAAATGGGCGAGCCCACTTTGCTACCCGACAACCGCGGCTGGACCTGGGGCAATGCACAAGGGCGGCGCATCGAAATGCGCTTCGAGCCCGCACTGGAGAGCGTGTACTTTGAACCGGGCAGCAAATCCGAGGTGCGTGCTTTTCTCTACAAGAACACGCTCAAACGTGGCCGCCAGGATTTCACGGCTACCTTGAGCGTTTCTGGTGATGTGACGGTCGGCCCAACCACAACCGAGCGCTTCGGGCTGTCGGACCCCAAGAGCTGGCCGACCGACAAGCTCGACTGGAAAACCTCGCCAGTCGACCTGTCCTTTCTCAACGCTCAGGAAAAACCAGCCGGCAAGCGCGGCTTCATCAAAGCCTCCGGTGAGCAACTGCAATTTGCCGACAACACTGTGGCGCGTTTCTGGGGCACCAACCTTTCGGCCTACTCGCTGTTCCTCACGTCAGACGATGCCATCAAGCTACAGGCCAAACGCCTGTCAGCACTGGGCTTCAATCTTGTACGACTGCACCACCATGACTCGCCATGGGTCTTCCCGAACATCTTTGGCGACGGCAGGATCACGCGCAGCACCCAGCAACTAAGCCCGGAATCGCTGAAAAAGATCGACTGGTGGATCAAGTGCCTGAAAGACGAAGGCATTTATGTCTGGCTCGATCTGCACGTCCAGCGCGTCTTTACTGAAAAAGACAACATTTATGGCTTCGATGAATTGCCAAAAGAAGAACAGAACTACACCTATCTCAAGGGCTATTCCTATGTGAATCTCACCATTCAGAAAGCCATGAAGCGCTTTACCGAAGACTACCTGACCCATGTAAACAGCTATACCGGTCTCGCCTACAAAGATGACCCGGCGATTGCCGCCGTACTGATTACCAACGAAAACGACGTCACCAACCACTTTGGCAATGCCCTGCTGCCAGACAAGAATTTACCGAAACACAACCGCATCTATATGGCCGAGGCCGAGGCTTTTGCCAAACAGCACAACCTGTCCGCAAACCAGACCTGGCGCTCCTGGGAGCCAGGCCCCTCCAAGATGTTCCTTAACGATCTGGAACGACGTTTCAACGTCGACATGATTCAACACTTGCGTGGTATAGGCGTGAAGGTCCCCATCGCCACGACCAGTAGCTGGGGTCGCAATGGCCTGAACTCCCTGCCGGCCCTTACCGCCGGGGACGTCATCGATGTCCATAGCTACGGGGGTTCGGGACAGATAGAGAAAAATCCGCACTACAGCGAAAGCATAGTGAACTGGATTGCCGCCGGCCAGGTCGTCGGCAAACCCTTGACCGTTACCGAGTGGAACAATGAGCCCTTCCCGACAGCAGACCGTCACTCGCTGCCACTCTATATCGCCGGCACCGCCAGCCACCAAGGCTGGGATGCACTGATGCAATATGCCTATAGCCAGGAGCCAATGGGCGGCAACGGGATGAGTGCCAATAACTGGCATGCCTATAACGACCCTGCAATGCTGGCCACCCTGCCCGCCGCCGCTTTGCTTTATCGCCGTGCAGACGTTCGCGGAGCAACGACGACCTACGTCTTCGCTCCGACGCCAGGCACTCTTTTCAATCAAATGATCACACCGGCCAGCTCTGCTTTCCTGCGTACAGCCATGGAGAAAGGCAAGCTGGAAATCGCGATGCCACAGACACCGGAATTGCCATGGTTGCAACCGAGCGTTATCCCAAGCAATGCACAGGAATTTCATGATCCTGACCAGTCGCTGCTGGACGCCAACACCAGCGAGTCCACGACCGACACCGGTGAGCTAAAGCGCAACTGGAAACAAGGCGTCTACACCATCAATACGCCGCGCACCCAGGCTGCGACCGGCTGGATCGGCGGCGAGTCGATCAGCCTTGGCAACATCAAGATTCAAGTGAAGACTGCCAACGCCAGTGTGGCGGTGCAAAGCCTGGACGACTCACCTTTGGGTCAATCGCAGGATTTAATGATTTCGTTGGGCTCCCGTGCCATCCCCCAAGACGGCGACAAAATACCTTTTTACGTGGAGCCCCTCGAGGGCACGCTAACCATTCAGGCGCCGCAAGGCTTGACACTGTTTACCCACGGTATTCTGCGGCAAATGAAGAAACTGCCTGCGACCTACCTCGATGGCCGCTACACAATCAAGCTCGACGGCTTACAGGCCTCAAACTGGTTGTTCTTGAAAAAGGACGTCACGCCAGCACAACCTTAGGCGCCGTAACCGGCCTCAACCTGAGAACAACGCCTTGCGGCGTTGTTCAACGAGGGGTATTTAAAGAGCGTCAAAATCAAACGATGGAACATAGCCTGCGCCGAGTAAATGCGGACATTTCGACGAAACGAAATCATCACTTGATAAATCATCCGAACTTTTATACCTGTTCGTAAAAACCCCGGTGATATTTAAAAGCGTATGGGGCAAGGACGATATGCTTATTTTCTGACTTTCTCTTTCCTTCAGCTTTAAAAATTTGAGCGATTGCTGGTTTGAAACATTCTCGGACGCCCAGATAAACGCCGAAACCGGAAGATCATATTTATTGCCAATCCCGTGACCCAACAACCCTCGACTGTCATCCATCATGTTTTCGCCATGATCTGATGAGTAAAACAAGACGGATGGTTTTTTGCTCGACTTCAACTGATCAATAATCGTACTCAACAACCAGTCTGTATACAAAATACTATTATCATATTCTGCAGTGATCTTGTCTTTGAAGCTGCTTGTTGCCGGCTTGAATTGATCGAAGCTTTCCGGGTATCGGCGTGAATACTCGAAATGGCTTCCCTTGACATGAATGAATATGGCTTTCTTTTCCGTTTCGTTTTTATTGAGTATTTTTTCATATTCCGACATCAACGCCCCATCATAACTTCTCTCAAAGTATTGACGGTATTGTGCCTCGGCGGCTATTTGTGGAATTATTCCGCCAAAACTATCAACTTCCTGCACCGACAACCAATAGGTCATGTACCCGGCCGCCCGATATATACTCACCAACGATTTCGTTGACGCAATGGAGTCCCAATCCGATATAGGCTCAAGGCTCAGCATTGAAGGCACGGCGAACGAGGTGTATGGGGCTGTCGTACAGATCTTATTAAACTTGAAAATGCCCGCCTGCTTACCAAGATTCGGAGTTGTGTCCTTGTCATAACCGTAGAGGGACCAGTTGTGCGGCCGCGATGACTCACCGATTACAAAAACAATGGTTTCTATAGTTGACTGATCCGATAGGCTGGTTATTTTTACGTCAGATTCCCGACGACGTTTGATGAGCTTCTCCGTCCCAAAATACAAGTTTGCAGTAAGGGTAATTTGCGACAAATAACCTACTGGCGTGCTTTGATCTTTTGCAAGGAGATCCATGACTGCAGACTTGCCGAACGAGTTAAGCTGAACGGTTTTATAAAAATACGCCCCATACCCTGCGATCAAGGCGCTAACAGCCAAAACAAAAACACCTTTGCTCTTATATAATTTGCGTTTATGCAGGCCTATTAATCCAGCCCCATAGCACAGTATGAAAATCATCAAAACGATACTGATGGGTCGCCAATAAGTCGGCAGGAATTCGCTTGCTTCCTGGAAGTTCGTCAAGCCAATAAACAGATAGGCAGCCGTCAATCTCGAGTTGAAGTTCAAAACCAAAAAGAGATCAATAGCTGCTACCAAATAGAATGGCAGTAGAATGAGGTGAACCTTGAATTGATTGGAGGAAATAAATCTGATTGCCAAAAGCCACAACACCGACATGCCAAGGGTGTAAAAGACTAACAAATCAATTTTAGAGTACTGATAGCTTGTCAGCGTTCTAACCACCAAGGGTGAAAGCAAATATGACCACAACACTAAATTTGGCCATTCTGCTTTTAATATTCTTAATGAGTTATCAATAATTTTGACAGAATTTTTCATTGGTAATTATTCCCGCAGGGTGCCCATATGCCTCCTCAGAGGGTAGCTCCAATTGGCGTACTCGCTGCATTACGTTCAAAAATACTCCCTCGTTTGGTGCTCCAGACGTAGCGAGCTGCAAGGTTTGGCGCTGTGCATCCTTGGCATGCAGGAACAAATGAAGAAGCTGTTTGCGACCTGCCTTGATTGCCGCTATACAATCATTCGAGCTCACAGCAAAGCGCCCAGGAAATCGGAGATCAGGATGAAATTTTTGGTGGTGGGTGGCGCGGGTTATATTGGCTCGCACATGGTGAAGCAGCTACTGAGCGCAGGTCACGATCTTGTGGTGGCAGACAATTTCTCAACGGGTTATCGCAGCGCGTTGAGAGGCGGGACATTGGTCGAACTGGACATAGCCGACGAACAGGCACTGGATGTCCTGTTTGCGAGACACCACTTTGATGCTGTGTTCCACTTCGCCTCCTTTATACAGGTGGGCGAATCTGTCGCTGAACCTGCCAAGTACTATCAAAACAACTTCACCGCCACCCTGACGCTGCTCCAGGCGATGGTTCGCGCCGGGGTTAAAAACTTCATTTTTTCCTCTACCGCCGCAGTCTACGGTGACCCGGTGTATGTACCGATAGACGAAGAGCATCCCAAGGCAGCGATCAACCCTTATGGGCGCAGCAAGTGGATGGTGGAGCAGATGCTAGAAGATTTCGATCGTGCATACGGGCTGAAATCTGTCTGCCTGCGCTACTTCAACGCCGCCGGAGCAGACCCTGAAGGACAGTTAGGTGAACGCCATGAACCGGAAACCCACCTGCTGCCCCTGATCCTGCAAGCAGCCTCGGGACGGCGCGCAACCATCACCGTCTACGGCTGTGATTACGACACACCTGACGGTACTTGCATCCGCGACTACGTCCACGTTGTCGACCTCGTTGCCGCTCACGCGCTTGCCTTGGATTATCTGCTGGCAGGCGGTGCAAGCACGGCGTTCAACCTCGGTAACGGTCAAGGTTTCTCAGTACAGCAAGTGATCGATACCGCGCGCTACGTGACCGGCCAGGCTATATCTGTCAGCGCAGCGCCACGTCGCGCGGGCGATCCACCCCGCCTGGTGGCCGATCCCCGCAGGGCCAACACATTACTTGGCTGGCACCCGCAATTTGGCTCACTTGAACAGATAGTGGCGCATGCCTGGAGCTGGGAGCAGAAGTACCCTTGGCACTGAGCGTCGGCGCCAGCCGATAGCGCCGACCTCGTGCGGATGATGCTCTAGTAGTAAGAGCGGTTTTCAGGCTCGGCTTTGTTCAACACCGTGCCAATCAGGTTGGCTGTGCCAAGATGATGCAGACTTTCCTCGATCTCTTTCTTGCTGTTCAATCCATTAGCGACAACGAGCAGGACGCAGTCGAACCTGGGCAGGACGTTAATCACATCATCCGAACTCAACAACGGCGGCAAGTCGAAAATCACGATGCGTGAGTTGTAGCGCTCGCGCAGATCAGCAATCAAATGGCTCACTGCAGGCGATGACAACACTTCGGTGGAAAGAGGAATCGGCTCGCGCGTCGGCAGGACTACAAAGCGCGGCAAAGTCGGGTTGACCAGTACCTCTTGCAGTTCAGCTTCATCTGCCAACAATTCATTAAGCGATTTATCCATCGGCAGTCCCAGATATTCACCCACCTTCGGACGACGCAAGTCGAAGTCCACCAGCAACGCCGTCTTGGTGGTGTGATGCGCAATACTCATCGCCAGGTTTATAGCCAATACCGTCTTGCCTGCCTCCGGGGTCGGCGAGGTGATGGCGAGCGTGCGCCAACCATTTTCCTCCATGATTTTCAGCACTTGTGTACGCAGTAGATCGAATGCTCCGCCCACATTCGAATTTTTGTTGTAAGCCACAATTCGGTTGCGCTCAAGGTGACCCGGTCGCAAAGGTACAACCTTGGTTTGCACATAACTGAGCGCATTCAGACTTGTTGATTGCGCGGTCGGTGTCATGGCTTTTGACGAGGTCTGTTGCTCGGCTTTTTCGGTATCGGAATTGATTATTTCCATGGCTATATTCCTTATGCAAACCGGCCCAAAGCTTTAAATATCAGAAGATCCAGAGGCATATAGAGGAAGTGCAAGAGCACTAGAAAAATCGCGATTAATGCGACTCCACAGACGATCGATAGCATTCGCCACTTCCTGCGGCGTGCCAGTTCAGCCTTGGTGTGAATGTAAGGAATGGAGACCAGTACGCGTCTACCCAGCACGCTGGCCAAGGCCTGGGCACCGCGCACACGCTGACTCATCATCTCGAGGAGCATCACCAGCGCGCCAGCACCCACCGGGGCAAGCAAGAAACCCATGGCGACCACTTTTTTACGGTTTGGCCGTACCGGTTTTTCGGGCATCAGCGGCGATTCCAGAAGAACGAAACGCTCGGCTTTGTTCTCCTGCTCCAGGCTTTCTGAAATTTTCGCACTCATTTCCTTGGTGCGGATTTCTTCATATTTTTTACGAGCATTATCATGGTCACGCATCACCGTGACCAAGCCGCGCTCGATTTGCGGCGTCTCAATAATTTGTGCCTCGTATTCGGCTATTTTTCCGAGTATTTGCTGCTTTTGATCGGCCAGCGACTTGATCCGTGCTTCGGCTGCGGAGATCCGCGCCTGAGCCCTGGCAACGTCCAGATTGACCGAAGCTGATGCGCCAGCGCCTTTGCCGGCCTGAAGTGCAGCAATTTTGCGCTTGACGGCACGCACGTCGGGGTGGGCTTGCGTATACAGCGACTGCAAGCGGATGTACTCCGCTTTGAGGCTAGCCAGATCCTGTGGTTTATCAGCAGCCGTACCGAGTGCTCCAGGTCTTGTCGCTAGCCCGGCATTTGCGGCGGAAAGCTCCAACTCATTGAAGCGCAACTCCTCACGGGCAGTCTTGTAGTCACGGTCGATCTCCTTCAGCTCGGTTTCGGCGCGCGTCAACATGTTCATGCGCAGCTCTTGATGCTCGGGCAGCGCGTTGCTGTGTGCCTGCTTGAAGTCCGCCAGCCGATTCTCAAGGGTTTCTAGTTCCACCCTCAGTTTGTCCGCTTCCTGCGTCAGGAACTCTGTGGTTTCACTGGCGCGTTCGGTGCGCTGCTTGATGTTTTCATCCAGAAACAGCGTCACCAGCTCCTTGGCAACTTTGTTCGCAATCTCTGGCTGGCGGTGCTCAAAGGAAAGACGGAAAGCAATCGTCACCTCTCCGCGCCCCTTGACGGCAGCACTGACGAGGGAGACCACAATCGCATTGCGCATTTCTTCGATCTTCTCGGTAACGGTCAGTTGCCGACTTTGCGAAGCAAAAAGATTGTATTTGTTGATGATCCCTTCCAGATGCTCACGGGTCATCACGCGCTGGCGAATGACTTCGATACGCTCATCGGCAAAGGTATTGTTGTTGGCCGCCACCAGGTCTGGCGAAATCTGCTGAGACTCCACCAGTATCGTGCCGGATGACTCATAGGTAGGCGGGAGAGAGATTGCTACCGCTACGCAAACGCCGAGTATGACCACGAAACTCACGATCAACAGCAGGGCGTGGTGCTTGATGATAGCTAGGTAGTCGTTGAACGACATTTCGTATTCAGTGGCCATATTTCTCACACAGCTGAATGTCAGAGACCGGGATAACTATAAGTCAGCGTCAGCCCGACTACGTTTGCAGTGGCATCCGGCAAGCCATCTTGCTGGCGTTGTTTGTATGTGTAGGATAGGCGGGCAATCCAAAAAGGCGAGAGTTCTTGGCTAAACCAGGCACCGTAATTTTGCAGGGTATTAGGCGTCCGGCCTTTGGCGTCTTGCCAGGAAGCATCGAAACCGGTGCGTCGGGTCTCGTCGATCGAATAGCTCCATGAACCTCTCAGGGCATCAACCTCGACGAAACCACCGTCGCCACTGGCGAGCGTGCTGCGACTGGCATCGATGCTGGTATCAATACGCTCACCGGCATATTGCAGCAATAAACCGCCCTGGCCTTTTGGGCCGCTATCTGTGCCGGAGACTTGGTTGAGACCCACGTAAGCCGTCCCCCGTAGCCGCTCGGAGAATTGGACATTCAAGCCGGTCGTTGGGGTGTAGCTGTTTGAGGAAGCCACCGCAGAACCCTCCTCCGGCTCATAGCGCCTCACGCCAAGACGGGTGAACAGCTCGACCTGCTCACTCCATGCATAGTTCCAGCTGAAGCGGGTTGCCAGCTCGTCATAGTCGGTCAGTGAATCAATATCGTAAGTGACATGAGTGTAGTCAGTTTCGTTAACCAGGGTACTTCGCTCGCTGAGAGCAGTGCTCCAGTTGCCGCCCACCAAATACATCTTTTGCGTGCCATCAGAGGCAACTACGCCGGTTTCCTGGACCACCGTGGAAAGCGTAGAGTTTTCTTCATACCTCGCCACAAGCCCAAAAGCCCCCGTTTCGGTCTCGCGCTGCCACCCCAACCTTAATCTGGGATCTTCACGGTCCGAAACGATCGACGTATCCGACGAACGCACGATATTCACCCCCAGACCGAACCGGTACTCATCCGGCCCGGAAGTACCCACAAGGCTGTAATCGGGGGCGATGATGGTACGAGTCACCCCTTCCTCATCACTCGTGAGCAGCAGTGGGTTGCTGTCGTACTCGACCGTCGAAGGCACGGCTATAGCTGATTGCCAAGTAGCAGCAGAGGCCATGTCCGAACACGACAAAGCCAGGATTGCCGTCGCAACCCCGGTAGTTCGAAATCCAAGCAAGATAATCCTTAGTGCCAAGGCTAAGGCACGACCAGCGTATCGCCGGCTTTAAGTAGAAAATTGGTGGACATGTCATCCCCCGACATCAACTTGCTGTAGTTGACGCGCAGGATCTCTTGTTTAGTCCCGTTGAGTCGCACGACCTTAATGTCGTCTTTATCGGCGAATTTGTCGAGCCCACCCGCCATGCTTATTACCTGCAGCACTGACGTTTGACCTGACATATGCACGGTGCCGGGTTTCAGCACTTTGCCCTGAACGTAGACGAGATTACCTTCGGTGCCGGTGACGACCACGCTCACCTGCGGATCAGGTATGAATTTCTCAAGCCTGGCAGCGATTTGCTGCTCGACAGCGGTGGTATCAAGCCCCTCAACATCGACTCGCCCTACCAGCGGAAAGGTAATGCTGCCGTTGGGGAGTACGCGTACATCCTGCTTGAGCTTGTCTTCCCCCCAAACGGAAATAGAAAGGTTGTCTCCCTGATTCAGCTTGTAAGCCCCGTCATTTTCGACGGCATTGGAAATGCTGGGCCAAACGGCCAGCGCGCACAGCACAGGTATCAATGAACGGAACATCGGGATCCCTCCGTCTAAGTAGCCATGCAAAGAGCTTAGAACAAAAAAACCTAGTCAAATGACTCTAGCCCATTTCACGCAAAAGAAATTACCAAACAGGATCGCTTTGAGCTTCCGGGTGGTCAATTCCGACAATGCAACACACCCGAAACCGGAACGTTAGTGCAAGACAACAAAATAGCGTTATTTAACAACAGGTTGGAACAAGCAAGCTGCCTTCGACGTATTTGCGTCAATATTAGCCACACCATACCCGCTTGAGCCGGTTTAACTGCAACACCGTCAATCTGTTAATGGCAACCTTTGCCGATGCAACTAACTTTATATCCATACTTACAACCAACGCTTAGTGTCATCCATCTATATCTTCCGTCGGTTGGCAACCACAATAAAACCAATCAATGCGGAAGAGAACAACCATGCTGCCGCTGAAAGCGGTACCGCATTCGGTTGATTGGTATCAGTTGTTTCAGCCAGACTTTTAACCTGGATTGCCGAATCAGTCTTGATCTGCTTATTGTTTGCCGCCGCCATTAATCCGTCACTCGAAGAAGAATTGACGGATACGCCAACGCCTGAGTCAGCGTGATCGATGACACCATTAAATTTGGAGGAATCGGCATTATCGAAATAAATATCGGTGATCAACGAAGGCAAACCAAGACCCTTTCCCAAAGTAAGCGAAGCGCCATCCGCATACTTCTCAAGAACCGCGCCAAGTTTGGGCCTCAACGCCTCGCTGGTATTGCCTATGCGACTAATTTCATAGGCCAGACTGGTCGCCTGCGCACTAGCAACGGCTGCACCATTCAGGATCACGGACAACAACACGAATTTAATGACAAATGTTGAGCGCATAACACCGCCTCCTTGCGTAAGGGGGTTATTCTTTTGTCGGTTTAAGAAATCTATATCGGCTAAATTGAGCCTATAAGCACATCGCCATTACGTCAATAGCTCGTCACAATAATAAATCCAAATTTAAATTCAGGGTGGATGGCGTCAAAATAACGCCACAATATGCCCCGCAACCCAGTAAATTCTATCCCTGTGAAATGGCTTTGCGCATGAGGCGTCAGCCCGCTTCGGGCTGTTGGCGTCGACCCGGAACAGCTTCCCCGCAACGGGCTACGGCGGCTCAGGGAAAGCCATGCACTGGACCGACGACGCCTGCATCGCGATTGAAGGCAGGATGATCACCTGACCATTACTTCGGTTGCGCTACCGTACGCAAATACGGTTTCACCGTCTTAAAGCCTTCCGGGTACTTCTTCCTTGCATCGTCGTCGGATACCGACGTTGGAATGATCACGTCCTCGCCCGGACGCCAGTTCACCGGAGTGGCAACGGTGTGCTTGGCGTTCAACTGGATAGCATCGAGCAGCCGTAATACTTCATCGAAATTGCGCCCGGCACTCATCGGGTAGACCAGCATCGCCTTGATCTTTTTATCCGGACCGACAATGAACACTGAACGCACCGTTGCGTTGTCCACGGCAGTACGAGCGCCGCCACTGGCGTTCGGGTGAATCATGTCGTAGAGCTTGGCCACCACCAGGTTCTCATCGCCGATCATTGGGTAGTTGACTGCATGGCCCTGGGTTTCTTCGATGTCTTTGGACCAGGTCTGATGGTTACCGACCGGGTCGACGCTGAGACCGATGATCTTGGTGTTGCGTTTGTCGAACTCCGGCTTGAGCCCGGCCATATAACCGAGTTCAGTGGTGCAGACCGGGGTGAAGTCCTTCGGGTGTGAGAACAGGATGGCCCACTTGTCGCCAATCCATTCGTGGAAATGGAGCGTGCCTTCAGTGGTTTCGGCGGTGAAATCCGGTGCTTCGTCGCCAATACGAATGGTCATATGCGTTCTCCTCGCTGTGAAGGGTAGGGACACTCTCGGAACGATCCAGTATAGGAGACCTTGAAGACTTCGCTCTGTATCCGCGATCCGCCAAAGGGCTAGCAGACCTATCCGCTGCATACCGATTTACGAGACGAAATGCTGCCTATACTGCAATCCGGGGTCGATAGAGAAACGGACAAAGCGCCAAGTACTCAGCCTGTCAGGTTGAGGTCATGGAAGCTGACGCCGAGCCGTCAGGAAATGCAGAAAGTGGCCCTGCTCTGATGCTGCCCGCACGGTGTTTTCCGCACTCGGGTTCCCCAATCCAGCTGCCCTGATTGTCTGCGCCAAGGACCTGACAGATGAATGTGATCGAATATTTTGATCGAGTAAGAATCATCAATATCTCGTCAAGAAAGGATCGCCGTTTAGAAACAGTTGAAGAGTTCACTCGCAACGGCTTTCACATCGATGATGAAAAAACAGGCTTTTTTGAGGCTATTACGCCCACTGAGGGAAATGGCTTCCCGAGCGTCGGCGTCAGAGGCTGCTTTCTGAGTCATCTGGGGGTGCTGGAAGAGGCAATCCGCCTGAATTTGAAAAATGTCTTGATCCTGGAGGACGACATACAGTTTTCCAGACACATTTCTCAATACGGTAGAGAGGCCATCAAGGCTCTGGAAGGTTTGGAGTGGGACATCGTCTATTTCGGGCATCCGTTTGAAGAAAATTCAAACTTGCCCGCCTGGAAAGCAGTCGACCGGCCAATACACCTGGCCCATTTCTATGCTGTAAACGGGAAGTGCTTTGGGAAATTGAGGGATTTTTTATTCGAGATTCTGGAGCGGCCACCGGGACATCCTGACGGAGGCCCAATGCATTATGACGCGGCTCTCAATACGCTCATTCATAAGAACAAAGAAATTTCGGCTTACTATTTCACCTGGAATTGCGGCTACCAAAGGCCCTCGCGGACCGACCTGCATGAGCTTTCCCTGTTTGACAGGGTGCCTCTCCTGCGGCCGGTAATGGGTATGCTCAGGAGGTTAAAGGCAAAAAACCTGAGAAGGACTCGATAGTTCTCCCTCTACAGGAAAGGCCTCAATTACCCGACTGACGTACCAGGCCGGCACGGCGCAGAACCGTGTCCGGATGATTGTGGCGGTCCACCCTCCTTATTTGCGTGCCAACTTGTACCGCACGCACTCCTCGTAAAAGCTCTCGCGCAGGGCTGCGGGCTTCATCCGCGAATGACTGTCATAGGTCTGCTCGGTAATGCCCATCGCCATCATGTGCATCCACGGCTTGCTGAATTTGTAGGTATGTAGCTTCTGCCGCGCTGCATACAGGGAAACCCCGGACAGCTTGAGTTCCTGGGCTTTTGCCGCGGTACCTGCGCCCCAGCTGCAAATGTAACGATCACTCGATGCCAGCTCTTTGGCCTGGACAGAGGCGGCAACGCTCGCCAGGCCTAACGAAATCAGCGCAACCATCACATTCCGCATTTAAATTCGATCCCAACTAACTGAAAGTAAATTGATTTTGGTCAAAAGATTCAATCTTCGGGGCCAGCAAAATGCCTTAAGTGCGCTATAGCCGGTTTTTCTCCTGTCGTACGGACGTTTCTTGCGCCAATTCAATCCTTTGCTATAGCTAACGCTCTCTCCCGCCAACAAATGAGGCAACGGAATGTCAGTCGCAAAGAAAATGACAGTGGGGCAACTGACGATGTTGACAGCCGTCAACATGTTGGGCTCCGGTATTGTGCTACTCCCCACAAAACTTGCCGAAGTCGGCGGTATTTCCATCCTTTCCTGGCTGATCACGGCCACCGGCTCCCTGGCGCTGGCCTATGCCTTTGCGCGCTGCGGGATGCTCAGCCGAAAGACCGGGGGCATGGGCGGCTATGCCGAATACACTTTCGGCAAGGCAGGCAACTACATCACCAACTACACCTATGGCCTCTCGCTGTTGATTGCCAACGTGGCGATCAGTATTACCGCGGTCGGCTATATCCAGGAGCTGTTCCATGTTCAGCTTGATTCACTGCAAGTGGGTCTGGCGACCATCGCTCTGTTGTGGATCACCACTTTCGCCAACTTCGGCGGCGCGCGGATTACCGGCCGGATCGGTGCGATCACGGTTTGGGGGGTGATTGCGCCAGTGGTATTGGTATCCACCATTGGCTGGTTCTGGTTCGACAGCAGTGTCTACGCCGCCGGCTGGAACCCGCATAACATGGGCTGGTTCGATGCCGCAGGTGCATCGGTGGCGATCACCTTGTGGGCCTTCCTCGGTCTCGAGTCGGCATGCGCCAACACCGATGCTGTGGAAAATCCGGAGAAGAACGTACCGATTGCGGTCCTCGGCGGCACCCTGGGTGCAGCCGTGATCTACATCGTCTCTACCAACGTCATCGCCGGCATTGTCGATAACCCGGAACTGGCCTCCTCCACCGCACCGTTCGGGCTGGTCTTTGCCAAGATGTTCACGCCTATGGTCGGCGACATTGTGATGGCCGCAATGGTATTGGCGTGCATCGGTTCGCTGCTGGGCTGGCAATTCACCATCGCTCAGGTCTACAAAAGCTCTGCGGATACCGGTTATTTCCTGTCGATCTTTGCCAAGTCCAACAAGGCCGGAACACCCATTATCGGCATGCTGGTGCTGCTGGCAGTACAAACGGCGCTGGCTTTTCTCACCATCAGCCCTGACCTGAGCAAGCAGTTCGACACACTCGTCAACCTCGCGGTGGTCACCAACCTGGTGCCCTACATCCTATCCATGGCCGCGCTGATGACCATGCAAAAAGTGTCCAACGTACCGGCGGGCAAGGCCTTGGCCACCAACATCATTGCGTGGGTGGCTGCGGCTTACAGCTACCTGGCGCTCTACAGCTCGGGCCCGCAGGCGCTGATGCTCGGCGGCGTGGCAACGATCTTCGGCTATACGCTGTTCGGCTTCGTCAACAACCGCCTGATCCGCCTCGAAGCACTCAATAACAGCGTACCAACACAGACCGTCAACGCTCGGCACATCACGGGCAAACCGGTGCCGGTCAATAACTTGCATGCAGTCAGAGTGGAGGCTTAATCATGATGGAACATAGACATTCGCTTGGAATGCTCACGCTGTTGGTCAGCAGCCCGCCGGACAAACGCACCGTCTTCGGTCGCGCCCTGGATCAGTTGATCAACGATGTGGAGGAACGCGCAGTCCAGGTGCTGGCGTCGGAAACCCTGAGCGATGCCACGTCGATCCTGCGCTCGGACCCAGCCATTCAATGCGTGCTACTCAGCTGGGAGATGGACAAAAGCGCAGGTCACGAGGAATGCATCCAACTGCTGGTCAGTCTGCGTGAGCGCAACACCCGCGTGCCGGTTTTCCTGATTAGCGATCGCAGTACCGCGTCGAGCATTCCGCTGGTGGTCATGCAGCACGCCGACGACTTCATCTGGTTGCCCGAGGACACCAGCCGCTTCCTCAGCGGGCGCATCCTGGCAGCCATCGAACGTTATCGCCAAGCCGCACTGCCTCCCATGTTCGGGGCGCTGGTGAAGTTTTCCCGAAGCTATGAATACTCCTGGCACACCCCTGGACATGCTGGCGGCACAGCTTTTTTGAAGAGCACCGCGGGGCGCGCTTTCTATGAGTTTTTTGGCGAGAACCTGCTGCGTTCGGACCTGTCGATTTCGGTCGGCGAACTCGGTTCGCTGCTTGATCACAGCGGCCCTATCGGCCAGGGCGAGCGCTACGCCGCCAAAGTGTTCGGGGCCCACCGCACCTACTACGTCACCAACGGCTCGTCGATGTCTAACCGCGTCATCCTCATGGCCAGCGTTACGCGCAATCAGATCGCCCTGTGTGACCGCAACTGCCACAAGTCCGCCGAACATGCGATGACCCTGTCCGGTGCCATCCCGACCTATCTGGTACCGACCCGCAATCGCTACGGCATCATTGGCCCGATCCTGCCGCAAACCCTGAGCGCCAGCGGCGTGAAAGACGCCATTGCCAGTAACCCGCTGGTCAAGCAAGGCATCGACCCGACACCCGTCCACGCGATCATCACCAACTCCACCTACGACGGCCTGACCTACAACGTCACCCGCGTCGAAGAGTTGCTGGGGCAAAGCGTCGATCGTCTGCATTTCGATGAAGCCTGGTACGGTTATGCGCGTTTCAACCCGCTGTACCGCGAGCGCCACGCCATGCACGGCAGCCCGGACGATCACGACGACTCGAAGCCGACGGTGTTCGCCACCCAGTCGACCCACAAGTTGCTGGCCGCCCTCTCCCAGGCCTCGATGATTCACGTGCGTAACGGCCGCAACCCGATCGATCATGGTCGCTTCAACGAGTCGTACATGATGCATGCCTCGACTTCGCCGAATTACGCGATCATGGCTTCATGCGACGTCAGCTCGGCGATGATGGACGCGCCCAGCGGGCAAATCCTCACCACCGAATCGATCGAAGAGGCTATCAGTTTCCGCCAGGTAGTCTCGCGCATGCACAACGAGATGTTGAGCAAGGAAGAGTGGTTTTTTACCTGCTGGCAGCCGCCGACCGTGCAGGTTGGCGCGGCCACCGTGCCGTTCCATGAAGTCGACCCGGTGCTTTTGAAAACCGAGCCGAACTGCTGGGTATTGCATCCCAACGCGGTATGGCACGGCTTCGGCGACATCGAAGAAGGCTACTGCATGCTCGACCCGATCAAGGTCTCGGTGCTCAGCCCCGGCATGGGCGACGACGGCAACCTGCTCGACTCGGGCATCCCGGCCTGTGTGCTCACGGCCTACCTGGGACGCCAGGGCATCGTGGTCGAGAAAACCACCGACTTCACTATTCTGTTCCTGTTCTCTATCGGGATCACCAAAGGCAAATGGGGCACTTTGCTCAATGCCCTGCTCGACTTCAAACGCGATTATGACGACAACGTCGAACTGGAACTGTGCCTGCCGGATCTGCTGGCCGCCAACCAGGCTCGTTATGCCGGCATGGGCCTCAAGGACCTGGCCGACGAAATCTTCGCCGCCATGAAGAAACACAAAACCACCGCCAACATGGCCCAGGCGTTCGGCACACTGCCCAAAGCCGAATTCAGCCCGGTGGAGGCCTACGAAAAACTGGTCAGAAACGACATCGAACGGGTGACACTCGAAGAAGCCGCCGGGCGTATCGCTGCGACCGGGATCGTGCCGTATCCACCGGGCATTCCATTGCTGATGCCGGGCGAAAACGCCGGGACTGCGGACGGCCCGTTGCTGGCCTATCTCAAGGCACTGGAAGCCTTCGACAGATCCTTCCCGGGTTTCACCCATGACACCCATGGGATCGAAAGCGAGGGCGGGGTTTATAGCTTGCTGGTGTTGAAATGAACTAGCGCCTGTACACAGTGCAAAGTACAACAACGGGCGCCTTGAAGGCGCCCGTTTTACATGTCTTTTCCTGAGCGGGTAATCCGTGGGATTTAAATCCTCACATTGCGTCCCGGCACCGAAGATCGCGAGCTCGATGAAGCGCTGGGTTTTCGCCGGAAGCAACAGCGTCTCGGTGAGGGCATACACCGACTGATCAAGGCGTTGAGCAGTGGTGAACCGCGCGTCCTTATGACTGGATGCGATTCCCCTTGAAAGCCTCACGCCGTGCGTTTCGTTCTTCGATGTAGGCGGCGCTCGGCTCGCTGATCAGCTCTTCACGGCGCAACAGTTCGCCGCAATGTTCGCAAAGCGGCCCCAGCCCGGCGGGCTGGCCACAGGTTTTGTGGGTGTAAACGACCGCCAACTCTTCCTCTGGCGACTTGCACCAGGTTTCACCCCACGCGCGCAGCGCAAGGATCACCGAATAGAAGGCCTGCCCTTTCGGGGTGAGGTGATACTCGTAGCGTGGCGGCCGCTCGTTATAGGGACGGCGAGCGACGAGTCCGTCAGACTCCATATTTTTCAGGCGTGCGGCAACCATTTGCGGGGTTCCTCCGGTCTGCGCCTGGATTTCGTCGAATCGATGGCTCCCCATGAACAACTCACGCAGGACCAGTACGGTCCAGCGGTCCCCCACGACCGCCTCGGCCCGTGCAATCGGGCACAGGGTTTGAACAGCACTTGTGTTTACCGACATAAGGACTTGCCTCTTTTGCAGTTGCTATGATTATCATATCAACAGCGCACCAAGGCAAGCCTTCGGCGCGAGTCATCCAAAATCCCTGGAGAAAATCGCCATGTCCAAAGCCATTTATCCCCTCACCAGAACCGCGTATCTGCTGGTCGATCCTTACAATGATTTTCTGTCGGAAGGCGGAAAGGTCTACCCCTTGATCAAGCCGATTGCCGAGCAAGTCGGCCTGCTCGAAAATCTGCGCGCCCTCGACCGCGCCGTCCGTGCACTCGATATTCCGGTGGTCATCGTACCGCACCGCCGTTGGGAACAAGGCGACTACGAAGGATGGGATCATCCGAGCCCTACCCAGTGCAAGGTCATGCACATGCATCACTTCGCACGCGGGGAATGGGGCGGGGAATGGCACCCCGATTTCACGCCCAAGGACGGCGACATCGTCGTTCAGGAACATTGGGGCTCGAGCGGCTTTGCCAACACCGACCTTGATTTTCGCCTTAAGCAGAAAGGCATCACGCACGTGATCATCGTGGGTCTGCTGGCGAATACCTGCATCGAGGCAACCGCGCGCTACGCCGTGGAACTCGGTTACCACGTCACATTGGTACGTGATGCGACCGCT
Source organism: Pseudomonas sp. FW305-20 (assembly GCF_058788075.1). Taxonomy (NCBI): domain Bacteria; kingdom Pseudomonadati; phylum Pseudomonadota; class Gammaproteobacteria; order Pseudomonadales; family Pseudomonadaceae; genus Pseudomonas; species Pseudomonas sp. FW305-20. Next base: position 326,197 of record NZ_JBYTAJ010000001.1, read on the forward strand.
GCCTTCACGCCGGAAATGATGCAGGCCGCGCACGAACTCAACGGCCCTACGTTCGCCCACGCCATTGTGGCGACGAACGAGCTCATCGCGTCTCTGGCACAGCAGGGGTGACACACATGACATTGACTGGAAACCTCACTATCGGCGCAAACGAAGTCCCGGCCATTGAAGGGACAATGAAGGCGCTCAACCCCGCAACCAACCAGTTGATCGAGCCGGATTTCGCACTCGGTGGTATGGCAGACGTCAACCAGGCCGCGATGCTTGCCGACGAAGCATTCGACCATTACAGCCATACCTCGCTCACCCGGCGCGCGGCGTTCCTGGAAAGCATTGCCGACAATCTCGACGCTGTCCGTCATGAGCTTGCCGCACGGGCCGCGCTCGAAACGGGCCTGCCTGAGGCTCAGCTTGAAGGCGAAGCGGTAAAAGCTGCCACCCAGTTTCGCCAGTTCGCGGCGGTCGTACGTAAAGGACGCTTCCTCCAGCTGGCCATCGATCCGGCCCAGCCCCATCGTCAGCCTCGCCCACGCATGGATCATCGACTTCAGAAAATGGCAATCGGCCCTGTGGCTATTTTCGGCGCGAGTAATTTTCCCATTTCCTATTCGGTCGCAGGTGGCGATACCGCTTCGGCATTGGCAGCTGGCGCGACCGTCATCGTGAAGGCGCATAACGCCCATCCAGGCGCATCGGAAATTCAGGCGCGTGCCATCCGCAAGGCGGTACAAGAGAACGGACTGCCTGAGGGTGTTTTCTCGATGGTGCGTGGCATTGGCAACACGATCGGCGAAGCCTTGGTCGATCATCCGTTGATCAAGGCCGTGACGTTCACCGGCTCGGAGCATGGCGGCATGGCGCTGTATCGGCGTGCGCAGCTACGCCCTGATCCCATTCCCGTATTCACCGAGATGACCAGCGTCAACCCCACGTTCATCCTGCCCCATGCGCTGGCCGAGCGTGGAGCGCAAATCGGTGCTGGCTTTATCGAACGCATGCTGGTCAATGTGGGGCAAGCCTGCCTCAGACCCGCCATCCTCTTCGCCATCAAAGGAGCTGGCTTTGAAGCGCTGCGCGCCGCCATGGCAAAAGGCGTCACCGAAGCATCGGCGCGCACGATGTTGACGCCAGGTATTCATGCCTCCTACTTGAGCGGACTCGGCGCAATGGAGAGCGTCGGTGCAAATCGCATCGCCGAAGGCTCGCGAGCCAACGCTGATTTTGATGGCCAATCGGTGTTGCATGAGGTCGACGGTCAACGCTTCCTGACCGAAACGGTACTTGCGCAAGAAGTATTCGGTCCCTCAGCACTGCTGGTGAACGTCAAGGATGAGGATGAACTGCTTGACGTCGCTCGCTCGCTCAAGGGCCAGCTCAGCGCCGCCATGCATCTTGTTGAGCGCGATATGCCGCTGGCTCATCGCATGCTGCCGGTCCTGGAGCGGCGTACCGGGCGAATCGTGGTCAACGCTTTCGCGCACCCTCAGGAGGTGACTTTCGCCACCATCCACGGTGGACCGTTTCCGGCAACGTCGGACAGCCGTTTCACCTCGGTGGGCATGACGTCGATTGAACGCTTTTTGCGCCCGGTGTCCTACCAGGGTTTTCCGGATGCGCTATTGCCTGAGACGTTGCGCGAGTTTGATCCCTTGGGGCTGCCTCGCCTCGTAGACGGCCAATAAAAGCCGTCCTTGAGGCAGTCTTTGCCAATCCGCCCGGTAGTACCCGTTCGTTGAGCGAGGCTGCCGGTCAACCCCATGGACTCAGCCCTTGGCCGCCATCGCCGTGACTTCCACACGCATGCCTTCAACCGCCAGGGAGGCCACGCCAACGGCGGCCCGAACCGGCCAGGGCTTGGCGAAGAAACGCTGGTAAACCTCGTTGAAGGCGGCGCGGTCGGCCATGTCGGTAAGGTAGATGGTCAAATGCAGAACCCGGTCCATGGAACTGCCGGCGTGCTCCAGCGCAACCTTGAGCGCCTGCAGGGTGCATTCGCTTTGCAAAGTGATGTCGCCCAGTTCCAGGCTGCCGTCAGCGCGGGTGGGAATCTGAGTGGAGACCAGCAGGCCGCCGAAACCGGCGACATCGGAAGAGATGGATTGCGGATCGGGGTCGGGGAGAAAGGTCAGATCGTGGTTTGCCATGGGTGTCTCTTGCTTGAGGGGGTGAAGAGGCTGTCGAGTATATAGCGGCTGGGAACTCGGTGTGGAAGGCCCCGTTTTGAAAACGATATCTACTGGATTGAGAGTCCAAGTCTTGTGTAGCAAGCCCTGGATTCATCAATCGGCACCTACTCCTCAAAGCGACCAGCGGGGTCACGATCGCGCTCGTAGCGTCTCATGAGCGGAAACGCCGGCAACCAGGATTCACGACGCACGATCCAGCTTTCGTAGGTAGGCCTCAGTTGGTCCGGGGCATCCAGCGACCCCAGGTTCACTTCGATTTCGTCGTCGCTGCGGGCGAAAACAGACGAGCCGCAGCGGGGACAGAAAAATCGCCCGCCGTAGTCGCGTGTTTCACCTTCAATCGTCACCGCATTCTGAGGAAATATCGCGCAAGCATTAAAAAGCGCCCCATGATGCTTGCGGCAGTCGAGGCAGTGACAAAGGCCAACCCGATACGGGAGTCCCGACGCCTCAATTCGGACGTTGCCGCACAGGCAACCCCCCGTGAATCGCTCCATGCTGCGTCTCCTCTGAAATCAAACAGTCGGAACGTGATGAGTTGCACCCTGCCTGTGCCCGACTTTTAAGCCTAGACCCGGCGTTTCCCGTTCGCCAGAACGGCAAATACCCTATGGGCAAACCCGATTGCAGCACTCTATGATTGACCCCATGACCACCACGCCTCCGATCCGCCAACCCTGCCCACCCGGCGTCTGCGACTGCGGGCGAGACCCGCTGCTGGAAACACCGGGGGCGGACGTGCGCATTCTGTTTCTGACCCGCTCAGAGGAAAAGCGCCTGATCGAACGTCTGGAAAACCTCCAGAGCCTGAGCGATCTGGAACGCCTGCAACAGCGGATGTATGAGCAGTTGGGCATTCGCGTCGACATCGCCCCCGGTTTCAACGAAGTACGCACCATGCGCGGTATCGGTATCAACCTGGGTGAACAACCGGGGCTATGCCGCAAAACCCGTCAGTCGATCCCGGCCGCGATTCGTCGCGCACTGGAGAAGCGCCCGGAAATCGCCTACGCGCTGCTTAACGCCAACGACCTGTTGCGCGATGCGTGAAATCAGCGGCATGAATATCGCCCTCCAGGCACCGGAAAAATTCGTTGCCATATAGCGAAACAGGATCAGCGGTCATGCGCCGAGTCTGGCCCGCTGCTATGCCTTCTCATGGGAGCAGTGGTTTCAAGCCAGTCAGGGATGAAACTGGACATTCAAGCGTGACCTTGGTCCCGGCACCCGCCAGGTGCGCGAAGAGCAACAGGTGCCAATCCGTCGCAGGAGGTGGCAAATGTTATTCATAGTCAGTTGGTCTATCAGTTCGGCAAATCGTAACAACGCGATCGAGCGTTTCCTCAAGACCGGAGGTGCGCCACCCGCTGGCGTCAAGATGCTTGGACGTTGGCACGCCATCGGTGGTGCATCCGGTTTTGGCGTGGCAGAGGCCAGTGATCCGGCAACCATTCAGAAGTGGGTGCTGGAATGGAGTGACCTTATGACCATGGAAGTCCAGGCGGCACTGACCGATGAACAGATAGCGCCGCTGCTGGCGGCCGCTGTCGGCAAGCAATAGTCGTTGGGGCGGCGAGCCGGGCTCGCCGCCCCATGCCCTTCCGCGTTGGAACAATACATTCTCTATGACCGATCCAGGCACGGGAAACAAAGGCCTGTGGTCGAAAAACCAATAACTGGAAATTTAACGATTCATACCTACGCTCATCGCGGGGGATTCAGTGGGTGGCCGGTCGGGGGGCTCGTCTCAGGGTACGCCAGACGCAAACCGGACTTTTACCGTGCCAATGCGAGAATCCTGGCGCATTGCGGCCGGAGCCACCTATGCTCTGAACGAGGTCACCGGCATTGAATGTCAGCTGGGCCATGGTCTGGCCGGGCGATAAGCCGGTGGAGGAGACCAAATTCACGTCGGGTATATTCGAACTTCTAGTCAGTTCGACACTGCCTGGATTCAAGCCGTCACCGGCAACATGACTTGGCGCTTCTAATGATCTGCTACCGAAAAAACGACTTAATCCATGGAGCACACACCACTATGAATCTGTCCCGAAAGCTGTTTATTGGCGTTGCGCTGACCAGCCTGCTGCTCGGCGGTTGCACCTCGAAAGTCACCGAGCGTGAGCAGTATTCCGGCTTCCTGTCCAACTACAACAATTTGCAGCAAGTCACCACCACCAGCGGCGAAACAGCCATGCGCTGGGTCAGCCCGTCCTGGAATCCAGAGGCCTATAACACCGTGGTTTTCAATAAGCTGGAGCTCTACCCGGCGCCCAAGCCTACTGAGCGGGTCAACCAGCAAACCCTGGACGAGTTGCAGAGCTACATGACCAGTAAGGCCAAAGGTGTGCTGGGTCAGAAATATCGGGTGGTATCGAGCACGAAATCAGCGCCAGCCGGTTCAAAAACCTTGATCATGCGCGCGGCGATCACCGGAGTGAGTGCCGAAACCGAAGGCATGAAGTGGTATGAAGTGGTGCCGATTGCCGCCGTCGTCGGGGGTGTTTCCGCCGCCAGTGGTCACCGCGATCAGGACACCACACTGTTCATCGAGGCCGAGTTCGTCGATGCCAGCAACAACCAGACCGTGGCCAAAGTCGTGCGCAAAGTCTTTGGCACCACACTGGAAAACGCCAGCCAGAAGATCACCACCAAGGATTTCAAAGTCGCAATCGACAAGCTGACCAGCGACCTGCAGGCCTTTATCAAATAGCTTTTTGTAGGAAGCACGGCTTGCCGGCGATGGCGCCCTAGAGAACGCCATCGCCGGCAAGCCGTGCTCCTACAAGATGTACGTGGCTATTTTTTCATCCCGACCCGCCGCCGCATCTCGGCGGTGATCGATTGCCGGGTTTTCTTCAAATCCTTCCAGGGCTCGTCGCCGACCTCGGCCAGGCGTTGATGCACTGTGTGGATGTTCCACTGATTGCCCCCCTTGAGCTCGCCCACCTCTTCGCGAAAAATCGGCACCGACACCGGCAGCCCATCGCGGGCGCGCACAGCGTAAGCGCAGATGGTCGTGGCCCCGAGGCCGTTGCGCAGATAATCGATGAAGATCCGCCCGACCCGGTTCTTTGGGCCCGACACCGCGGAAAAACGCTCCGGCAGCAACTTGGCCATGTGGCTGACGATTGCGTGGCTGAAGTCTTTCACCTCATCCCAACCCAGCTTGCGCGTCAGTGGCACCACCAGGTGAATCCCCTTGCCGCCGCTGGTCTTGAGAAACGCCTTGAGTCCCAGTTCATCGAGCACCGAGAGGGTCAGTTGAGTCGCCTCGACCATGCTTTTCCAGGGCAGCGCCGGGTCCGGGTCGAGGTCGAGGACGAAGCGGTCGGGTTTGTCGAGGTTGTCCGAGGTGGCGTTCCAGGTGTGCAACTCAACAGTGCTCATCTGCACGGCGCCGATCAAGGCTTCGGCGTTATTGATGATCATCACCGGTTGCCCGGTGAGTGCCTTGTCCAGGGTGGTAATTCCCGGAATGGCCAGGCGCTCGGCGTTCTTCTGGAAAAACAGTTCGCCGGCAATGCCGTCCGGCGCACGCACCAACGCCACGGGGCGATCCTTGAGTTCAGGCAAAATCCACTCGGCGACGCTGGCGTAATACTCCGCCAGTTGCACTTTGGTGGCGCCGCTGCTGGCGTCGATCACCCGCTCGGGGTGAGTGATGCGCACCTTGCCCTCGCCCAGGCCGATTTGTGAGGGTGCGGGCGTGGCTTTCTTTTTGGCAGGGGTGGAAGGTTTTTCGGCAGTGGTCTTTTTCGCGGCTGAAGTCTTCACGGCTTTCGGACGCTCCTCGGTAATGTCTTCGGCAGGTTTGTCGTCACGCAGACCATGGAACACCGCATGACGGACTGAACCTTCTTTGGTCATTTCGGCAAAAGCGACCTCCGCCAGCAGTGTCGGCTTGAGCCAGTGCACACCCTTGGCGTCAAAACCGCTCGGCGGATTGACCACTGGGATCTTTTTCGTCTGCAACGGTTTCAGTTGCTCATAAATGCGCTTGAGCGTCGTCTCGTTAAACCCGGTGCCGACCTTCCCCGCGTAACGCAACTCACCGCTATCGCGGTCATGCAACCCCAGCAGCAGCGCACCGAAGGCATTGCGCGAGCCTTTCGGGTCGGTGAAGCCGACCACCACAAATTCCTGTCGATGCTTGCACTTGAGCTTGATCCAGTCGCTGCTGCGCCGAGACACGTAAGGCGTGCCCAGGCGTTTGCCGATCAGCCCTTCCATCTGCATTTGGCAGGCGCTGTTGAGCAACGCTTGCGGTTCTTCGCTAAAGGAATCGGAGAAGCGCAGCAGCGGATCTTTATTGGGGTTGAGCACGGTCGACAGTGCAACCCTTCGCTCCTCGACCGGCACCTCGCGCAGGTCCACACCGTTGAGGTAAGGCATGTCGAACAGGTAGTAGAGGATGTTGCCGCTGCGGCCCGAGTCGAAGGCGTTTTGCAAGGCCTGGAAATCCGGCACACCCTGTTCGTTGGCGACCACCATTTCCCCGTCGAGCCAGGCCGATTCGAGACCCAGCGCCGCCAACGCCTGGGCTTGCCTGGGCAGTTTATGGGTCCAGTCATGGCCGTTGCGGGTGAACAGTTTGACTTCGTCGTGGTCGATGCGGGCCATGATCCGATAGCCATCGAACTTGATCTCATAGCTCCACTCGCCGCCTGGGGCCTTTTCGACCAGCGTCGCCAGTTGCGGCTTGAGCATCTCCGGCAATTTGGCTTTGCGGGCGCCCGTCAAGGGTGCCGATTTTTCGTTGCGCGCCGGGCTGGCAGGTTTGTCGACGGGCTTGGGTTTGGCAGCAGTCTTCGGCTTTTTGGCAACGATGGTCCGGTCACTGAGCACGCTGTCGGGCTCGGCGGCGACTACGTCGTAATCGCTTTCGGGCCTGGCCGCGCCGTCCTGATGCTTGATCAGAAACCATTGCTCCTGCTTGCCTGGCATGTGCGTGCGCACCAGGTTCCACAGCCCTCCCAGCTTCTCGCCCTTTAGCTCGAATTTGAGCTTGCCCTTGGCGTATGCCTCGGCCGGATCGTCCTGAGGTATCCAGACTCCCCGGTCCCAGACAATCACCTCGCCGGCACCGTAATGCCCTTCGGGAATGCTGCCCTCGAAGGTGGCGTAATCAATCGGATGGTCTTCGACGTGCACTGCCAGGCGCTTGACCGTGGGGTCCAGTGACGGGCCTTTGGGCACCGCCCAGCTTTTCAGCGCGCCATCGAGCTCCAGGCGAAAGTCGTAATGCAGGCGCGAGGCGTCGTGCTTCTGGATGCAGAACTGCAACGCATGGTCTTTCGCGGTTTTCTTGCCCGAACGTTTGCCGGCAGCCGGTTCAGAGGTTGCCGAAAAATCGCGCATGCGATTGTAATCGTCCAGGCTCCTGCTCATGGCGCACCTGCTGACGCGGTCACGGTGCCCCCGATGCCTGGGCCGATACGCGTGACAATCAGGGCGACGACGGCAATTCGCTCCACCCGCTGATAGCCTGGCGTCAACAGCTCTTCACCGAACACGTCGGGGTCGATTTCATGGTAGGTCCAGCCGAACATCGGCGACTCCAGGCGCGGCGCCACTGCATCCAGAAACGGATCGATGCCATCGATCATTGCCACGCCGGTGTACAGCACCAGCGAACCACCGGGAGCCAACCGATACAGGGCCTGTTCGACAATGCGCAACGACAATTGCGCGCCCAGCGCGCCACCGCCATGCCGGTAAGCACGCTCGGCCGGGTCGGCCATGTACGGCGGATTGGCGACGATCAGGTCGAATTGGCCGTCGACGTCTTGCAGCACATCACTGGCCTCGATGCTGACGTTAGCCACCTCGGCGAGGGCGACGTTGACCGCCGTCATGCGTAACGCCAACGGGTTGATGTCCACGGCCAGGACTTCCGCTTCCCGGCGTGCGCGGGCAATCAAAATCGCCCCGACGCCCGCACCGCAGCCGATATCCACGGCGCGCCTGATCGGCGCGAAGCTGTGTTGCAGATGGGCGTGAATCAGCTGAGCAAAACGGTAGGTGTCGGGGCCGAAGAACACCGCGTCAGCGGCATCAGTGGGGTAACCCGAATGCACGAACAACAGGTCATCGAGACTTGACCAGCGCACATGACTTTTCAGTCGACCATTGCATTCATCGAGGACGCCAGCCTGTTGCAACTGCCGTTGCTCATCCACCGACAACAGGCCGGGCTCAAACGGCCGCGACCAGCCGAACACTTCGCGCAGGGTCCGGGCGCTTTGCCCAAAGGAGCGATCATTGACCCGTTGATGGGTCAGCGGCGTTGGCGTGATGAAACGGTAGCCGTCGGCCTGCAAACGGCGCCCCAGTTGCAACAAGGCCAGATCGGCGGCGCCAAGGTGTTCTTCCTGATTCATGAAGGGCTCCCTATCGAAAACCGGATTTGAGTTCGATGAACCGTCGCGTGGCCAGCAGGCCAGCGGGGTGGGCGTGCCGATGGGCGGACAACCACGGAATCAAGACTTGCATTTGCTCGTCGGCGGCAAGCCCTTTAAGTGTAGCGTGCAGGCTTTCGACATCCGGGTCATTGGCGGGTACGGGTGGTTCGGTCGCGGCGCGGCTACTGCGTCGAACCGCAGCGGGCGATCGCTCAGGTCGCCAATCTCCGGCAATCCAGTCGTGCAGCAGTTGCTTTTCGTAGGGGCTGAACACCCCGAACATGGCCGCGCCGTCACCCTCGACCAGTTGCCAGAAACGACTCGCTTGCGGGTTCTGGTGACGTTTGATCCAGCCCTTGTTTTCCATGGCGCTGAGGAAGCCTGGCAACTGCTCCGGCGACGACAGCCATTGATTGACGGTCTGGCCTTCCAACCGGCAATAGTCGGAATGCATGTGCTGACCAAACGGGCGCTTGCGCTCAAGCATGCTCAGCAACTCGCCGTACAGGTCGAACGATTCGATGATCGCTCGACTGCCCTGCCCCAGATCGTTGAGCCGATAACCCAGCGCAACCCTGCGCAGAAAGTCTTCGCGGTCGGCTTCCACCGGCAACAATTGCAGCACCGACTGCACGGCCTTTTGCGCGTGGCCGGTGCTGGCATTGTCGATGGTCACGTGCAGGGTGAAGTAATACGGATCGATGCCCAGCTCACTGAGTTCATAGGCGCTGATCAGCAAGTGCAGCGGCAGTTGTTCATAGCCGAGGTTGTAGCCGATCACTTCTGGCAAAAAATCGTCGCTGCAATAACCCAGCGCCAATTGCACCGCACCTTGCAAGTAACGCTCGTCCGGGATGAACGGATTGTCCAGCAAGCCCTGTTCGGCGAGCAGCTTGCGGTATATCACCACATGATTTCGCGCCGGGTTGCCCTCCCCCAACTCTTCCAGATAGGTGCAAATCAGCCCTTCGAAACGCGGGTCATGCCAGTGCCGCAGCAGTCCATACAGCCACGCGCCGTCCACCAGTTTGGTCGGGGCAACGGCTTGCAGGAAATACAACGCGTGCGCCTTGTTGGTAAAGAACTGCCGCGGTCCGCCGTCCTTGCGCTGTTGCAGGTAATCGGCATATTGGCGTGCTACATCGGCGCAGTGTTGTTCGACAAAGGTTTGCAGTGTCGACAGGTCTTGCGGCATGTCTTCAGGCAGGTCCGCGGCCTGCGCCAGTTGAGCCTTGAGAAAGGATTGGGCGAGTGCACGCTGGTGTTCGATATCGTCGCTCAGCAATAACTGTTCGTAGACAGGTTTCAGGTTCCCGGCGGTCAGGATCGCGCATTGGGCAGTCCGCTGGGATTCAAGTCGTGTCAGGGCAGTCATGGGGTCGTCTCTCGGTCTGAGGCCAGTCAGGACGCTGAATCAGCACGTCTCTACATCAGCAGAGCGACCCCTGCGGAAGAAAATTCCATCAGCGTGGGAATCGCCCGGACAGACGGGCTTGTGGCACGGCACCCGATGCCGGATCGAGTGAATATACTCAGCGTGTGTGGTCTCATCCTACGGAGAGCAATCATGCGAACGATTCATGTCATCGAGGCCGACAAAAAACCCGACCCGGTCAGTGTCGTGGGCGAGGCCATCACCATTCTTGCGGGCGGGGATCTGAGCAAACCTTTTGAAATGCATATCCAGGAAGGCGTGCAAGGCGGTGGGCCGCCTGCGCACTTTCATCCATGGGACGAAGCGTTCTACGTGATTGACGGGCAGGTGGAAGTGACCGTTGCGGGCAAGGCCACCACCCTTTCCCCCGGGGGTTATGTGCATATTCCCGCTGGGACTATTCATGCCTATAAGAACATCAGTGCGACGGCGAAGATGATCGGCGTGGTGTCTGATCCGCGCGGTGGCCAGTTCTTTGCCGCACTGGATCAGCTCAAAGTGCCGCAGGATTTGCCGCAGATCCTGGCCATCGCCGAGCGCTTCGGCGTTACGTTTCTGGTGCCGAAAGCCCCCATGACCTCGTAGGCGTTGATCGTTCCCACGCTCCGCGTGGGAACGCCTCTCGGGACGCTCCGCGTTCCATCCACGATGCCAGAGCCATACCCGGCAACTTGGTGACGCAAAGCGCAGAAACAATCATCAGGCCACGCCACCTTTGGCCTGTTGCTCCAGATGCACTTGCAGGTCCGGATCGATGTTCAGCGCCGCAGCCAGTTCATCGAGATAGCGACGTTCGGCGTCCTGCTGATCGTCCACCAGCATCACACTGGCCAGGTACATTTCCGCCGCCATGCCGGAATCCGTGGCCGACTGCGCCACATCGGCGGCGTCCAGCGGCCGTGCGACTTCGTCATCCAGCCATTGCTGGAGTTCCGGATCGTCGGTGTGGCGGCCGATTTCGGTGCTGATCATCTGCTTCTCGGCGGCATCAATCCGGCCATCGGCCTTCGCCGCCGCAATCAATGCCCGAAGAATCGCATGGCTGTGGTCCTCGACTTCCGGGCCGGACAACAGGTCGACAGTGCGCGGTGCCGGTTGCGGCGCCGAGGCCTGGCTGCGTTGCCAGGCTTGATAAGCCTGGAATGCCATCATTCCGAGCGAAGCCAGTGCCGCGTAGTTCGTGCCGCCACCCGAGTGGGTCCGGGTCGAACCACCCATGGTTGAGCCACCGCCCAGCAGACCACCGAGCAAACCACCCAGGCCACCGCCCCCGGCGCTTGACCCGGCACTGCCGCCCAACAGGCCGCCGAGCAACCCACCGAGACCACCTTGGGCCGACGCGCCACCGCCACCCTGTTGCGACATTGAGCCTTGACCGGCCCGCAGTAGTTGTTCGAGCAGATCGCTGGTGTTCATGAGATGTCCTCATCGGTTGGGGTGATCCAGTCAGGCAACGATAGTCCTCGCCGACGAATGCGCCACCACCGTTTGGCTTTATTACCCCCGAATTGATCCGGGGTATTTTTTTTCAGCCCAGCTAAGATTTACAGATGGTGAACCTTATCCCCGGATACCCGGTCGATACATGCAACCTGACTTGGTTTGCCGACACCCCCGATTGAAGGGGTGATAACAGGCTTGCTTCACTTTCTGGAGAATACTCCCGTGATATCGACCCTACACATCGCCAGGCTCAAAGCATGGGGCGCCCATGGTTTTACCGCCACCGGCGTGGTCACTGCCTTCCTCGCAACCCTCGCCCTGCTGGAAAACCAGGCGACAAACTGCCTGCTGTGGCTGGGTGTCGCCCTGATCGTCGATGGGCTGGATGGCGCGTTGGCGCGCAAGGTCAATGTCCAGTCGGTATTGCCAAGTTTCGATGGCTCGATTCTCGATCTGGTCATCGACTACCTGACGTACGTGTTTATCCCCGCCCTGTTCATTTATCGTTACATCCCCTTGCCGGACTACACACTGCTGTTGTCCGTCTCGCTGATTCTGGTCTCATCGCTGTTTTGTTTCTGCAACGTCAACATGAAGAGCAAAGACAACTACTTCCAGGGCTTCCCCGCCGCCTGGAACGTGGTTGCGCTGTGCCTGTACATCATCGCTCCGCCGTCGTGGATCACTTTTCTCGCGATCATCGGCCTGGCGCTGTTGACCGTGACCCGGATGAAGTTCCTCCACCCGTTCCGCGTGCGCAAGTTCATGCCGATCAACATTGCCGTGACGGCGATCTGGCTGCTGTGCAGCTTGTCGCTGGTGGTCAACCATCCAGTGATCAACCCGCTGGTAATGGGGCTTTGGCTGCTGATGTCGGCTTACTTCCTGGGGATTTGCATCTGGCGCACGGCGCTGGAGTGGTTCGAAAGCTCGCGGTAATAAAGGAAGGTAGAGCATGCCCATCCATATCGTGCGCCTCGGTTCACCGCGCGCAGCCAATGAAGGCCTGCGCCTGGGCACGGTGCGGCGCCCGCCGCGTGGCGTGCCGAAAGCCGAGTTCGCCAGCCGTGATTTTTATGACGTATGGCAGCCGTTGCTGTCTCCCAGCGCCGAGCTGGTCGCAGAAGCCAAAGCGGCGGAAGACGACAAGGCGTGGGAAGTGTTCAAGCGCAAGTTCAAGAGCGAAATGAACCACCCGGCGCCCAGTCAGTTGCTCGATTTACTGGCAGCGTTGTCCCATCAAACGTCACTGGCCATTGGCTGTTATTGCGAAGAGGAAGCGCATTGCCATCGTTCGGTATTGCGGGAGTTGTTAGAGGCGCGAGGTGCTCAGCTCAACTAGTCGCTCGCTATGGCGACATTGACCGTTCAAGATCGACTTAGGATTTTGGCAAAGACACAAGGATTGGGGTCTTCAAATGAATAACCAGATTCGACTCGCCACCCCTGACGATGCGGCAGACATCAGCCAGGTCATCATTCAATCACTGCGCCAGTCCAATGCTCGGGACTACCCGCCCGACGTCATCACCCAGGTAGAGAAAAGCTTTTCTCCCGAGGCCTTACGCGCCCTGTTAAACCAACGCCAGGTCTTTGTCGCCACCCACGATAAGCGTGTAGTCGCCACGGCCAGTCTTGATCAAGACGTTGTACGCAGCGTATTCGTAGACCCAGACCATCAGGGCCGCGGACTCGGCAGGCAGTTGATGGCGACCCTTCAATCGGTCGCCCAAGCCGCAAATATCGAGGTACTGCGCGTCCCCTCTTCCATCACCGCCGAAACCTTTTACTTCAAGCTGGGTTATCGAAAAATCCGCGACGAGTTTCACGGTGCCGAGCGTACGATCATCATGGAGCGGCGTTTGCCGACGTCAGTTCAACGGGGCTGACATTCAAATCAAGTAGGAGTCGATCGATGCGCATCGCCTTGCTGTCAGACATCCATTTGTCCGTCAACGCGTTACCTTTTCCCGATGTGGATGCTGACATTGTCGTTCTCGCCGGAGACATTTCCCGTCCGGCTGCGGCCATTGAGTGGGCCAAATCGTGCCCTCTTCCGATCGTGTACGTGGCTGGGAATCACGAGTTTTATGGCAGTGACCTGATTTCTACCTACGAACAGTTGAACAGGTTGTCGCAAGGGACACGGATCCACGTATTGGAACGTTCGGAGCATGTCCACGACGGCGTGCGGTTTTTGGGTTGCACCCTTTGGTCCGACTATCGTCTTTTCGATTCTGCAGAAGATCGGGCACGGGGTGTTGATCTGGCTACGAAGCTTATGCGGGACTACACCCACATAAAAATCTCGCCCGATTTTCCAGACCTGTTCACTCCGGCAGTTTCACAACTGGTTTTTTTGCAGACAGTCGCCTGGCTGGAAGACTGCTTCACCCGCGACAGAACGACGCCCACGGTGGTGGTTTCGCATTTCGCACCGACACGGTTGAGCATAAGCCCGCTATTCGAGAATTCACCGATCAACGCGAGTTTTGTTTCAGACCTCGAAGAACGGATCAACGTCTGGCAGCCGGCGCTTTGGCTGCATGGCCATACCCATGGAAGCTTTGACTATGCGGTGGGCAAAACCCGGGTCATTTGCAATCCCCGGGGTTATGCAAAAAATGGCGTTAATGAAAACCCGCAATTCAATGATTCATACGTAATTGACCTGGATGTCTGAGGCAACACGGCCCTGCTTCCTGCACGCCGGATCGAGAAAGCCGAGCAAGGCCTGCCGGGTGTCATGCAAGGCCGCCGGGTGTTCCATATCGAGGAAATGCCCGGTGTTCCTGATGGTGTGGAAGCTGGCCTGAGGGGCGTGATCGGCAAAAATCCGGGCGTCTTCTACCGAGGTGTACTCATCCCATTCGCCGTTGACAAACAGCAGCGGGATTTCAATGGCATTGGCACAGGCGACATAGCAATGAGTGTTTTGAGTCAGCACCTCATTGACGTGGAAATGCATCTGCCGGTACTCGTGCTCGGCCAGGCTGCTGACATGGCGGTCATTAAAGCGTTTGAACAGCGATGGCAGGTGCTTGCCGATCGTGCTGTTGATCAAGCGACTGACATTGAGGCGGTCACACGCCTGGAGATGGTTCAGGCCGCGCTCCAGGTAATCGCGCATCGGCGCATTGACCCGTGCTGCGAATGAACCGATCACCGCTTTCTCGATACGTCGCGGCTGCTGGGCCAGCGCCAGCAAGGTCGCCGCACCGCCCCAGGAAAAGGACAGCACATGGTGTGCACAAAAGTGTTCGATCAACTCCAGCAGTATCGCTGCCTCGTCTTCCTTTCGGATCGGTTCGCCGTGGAGGTTGTGTTGCTTCGACTGACCGGCGTAGGGCTGGTCGTAAAGGACCACGTTGAATCGTGGTTGCAGGTAACGCACCGTTTGGGCAAAGGATGCTGTCGTTGCCAGTGAGCCGTTGACCAGAATGATGGTCTTGTTAGCGGCAGTGTTGAGATAGTGCTCGGTATGAACCTTGTACTTCCCGCAGATCTCGACGATGGCAGTTTTCGGCATCATGTAACTTTTCCTTTTACCAATTTGAGCTAAGCGCACAGCATGACGGTGCCCGTACGGCCTCCGTGACTACCCGGTCACGGACTGACCATTGATTCAGAGTTAAGCAGGGATTTTCCCGTCTGCAAGAACCCAGACGCGTTAGTTCGGATGCCGTCGCGCCGGCACTGCACAAAAAAAAGCCGAAGTCCCTAAAGGCTTCGGCTGTTTTTTTCGATCTGTTTTCGAAAGGCAGTGGCTGTCATCAATCGCTAGACGGTCGATTGCACGACTGCCGTTTGCCGCCCCTTGAACGCCAACGAAAAACAGAAAAATACTGCCAACGCGAACCCGGCCGGGAACAGCCAGATGCTTTTCCAGTCATGGCTGCCCGCCAACGCGTAGTGATCGGTTACTTGTCCCGCGACCCAGAAGCCGATCAGCATGCCCAGGCCGTAGGTCGCCAGGGTAATCAGGCCCTGGGCGGAGCTTCTGAAGTGCTCCGAAGCTTTGGCATCGGTGTAGATCTGGCCCGAGACGAAGAAGAAGTCGTAGCAGATGCCGTGCAAGGCAATGCCGGTGAACAGCATAAAGGCCAGGTCGCCATTGTTACCGTAGGCGAACAACAGGTAGCGCAAGGCCCACGCCAGCATTCCCACCAGGAGCGCGATTTTGATGCCGAAGCGCTGAATGAACAGCGGCAGGAGCAGCATGAACAGCACTTCCGAGACCTGACCGATGGCCATTTTCGCGGTGGGGTTGGTCATGCCGATGTCCGCCAGGAACGGATTGGCATTCTGGTAATAAAACGCCAGTGGAATGCAGATCAAAATGGAAGCAATGAAGAACACCAGGTAGCTGCGGTCCTTGAGCAAGCCCAAGGCGTCCAGCCCGAGCATTTGCTTGAGGCCGCCGCTGCCGGACTCTGGCTTCAGAGGTGCAGTGCGCGGCAAGGTGAAGCTGTAAAGGCCCAGAACCAGAGACGCCATCGCCGACATCAGAAAGGTATTGCGCAACCCGCCTGTTGAAATCGCGGCTTGAGAGTCCCAGGCAAACACAAAACTGATCACCACACCGGCCACAATCCAACCAACGGTGCCCCACACGCGGATGCGCGAAAACTCCAGGGCCGGGTCGCTCATCTGCCGGAACGCGACCGAATTGACCAATGCCAGGGTCGGCATGTAGATCATCATGTAGGCCAGTACGAACGGATAAAACGTGCTGAAATCCGGCGCTCGATAAAGCTGATACAGCAATACCGCGCCTACCAGGTGCAGCACGGCGAGGATGCGTTCGGCATTGAAGAAACGGTCAGCGATCAAACCGATCACAAACGGCGCGATGATCGCACCCCAGGACTGGGTCGAGAACGCCATGCCGATCTGCCCGCCGCTGGCGCCCAGATCACTGGCGAGGAAGGTACCGAGGGTGACGAACCATCCACCCCAGATAAAGAATTGCAGGAACATCATGGCGCTTAATCGCGCGGTCATCAGGGTCATAACAGTCACCGACTTATTGTTTTTGTTTTTGGAGAAGAGCAACGAACAGCGTTTTATTCAGGCAGCGGGCAAACCCAGCAGGCGGCGATTGAAACCTTCGTCGGACGTCACGCTGGCGAAGTCGTCGAAGGCCTTTTGTGTCTTGGTAATCATGTGCTGCTCGATGAACGCCGCTCCTTGCGCGGCCCCCTGTGCCGAATCCTTCAAGCAACACTCCCACTCCAGCACGGCCCAACCGGCAAAGTCGTATTGGGTCAGTTTGCTGAAGATCGATTTGAAATCGATCTGGCCATCGCCCAGAGAACGGAAGCGGCCCGGTCGGTCGACCCATGCCTGATAGCCGCCGTAGACCCCCGAACGGGCATCGGGCCGGAACTCGGCGTCCTTGACGTGGAACATGCGGATGCGGTCGTGGTAGCGATCGATGAACCCCAGGTAGTCCATTTGCTGGAGCAGCAGATGACTGGGGTCATACAGAATGGCGGCGCGTGGATGATGATCGACCGCCTCCAGGAAACGCTCAAACGAGGCGCCGTCGTGCAGGTCTTCGCCGGGGTGGATCTCGTAGCACAGGTCGACGCCGGCCTCTTCGAAACAGTCGAGGATCGGCAACCAGCGCTTGGCCAGTTCTGCAAAACCCTGTTCGACCAAACCGCTCGGCCGCTGCGGCCAAGGGTAGAGATACGGCCAGAGCAACGCGCCGGAAAAGGTTGCATGGGCCTTCAATCCCAACCGCTGACTGGCGCGGGCCGCCAGCTTCAATTGGTCGATGGCCCATTCGGTCCGCGCCTGCGGCTGACCGCGCACATGCGCCGGCGCAAAGTCATCGAACAAGGCATCGAACGCCGGATGCACCGCGACCAGTTGGCCTTGCAAGTGCGTCGACAGCTCACTGATTTCGACGCCCGCCTGAGCACAGGTGGCTTTCAATTCGTCGCAATAATCCTGACTGTCGGCGGCGCGCGCCAGGTCAATGTATTGCGTGCCCAACGTGGGTAACTGAATGGCCTTGTACCCTTGGGACGCCGCCCAACGAGCAATATTGGCCAGGGTATCGAATGGTGCTTCAGCGGACATGAACTGCGCCAGGAAAATGCCTGGACCACGCAAGCCCGTCGAGGGTTGGGATGTAGGATTCACGGGGGAATTCTCCAGGTTCATGGATGGCAGACCAGTTCGGTCCACTTGCTGTCGCCACGGTGGTTGGCGATCACGGTTTCGATGAAAGCCATGCCGCGCAATCCCACTTCGATGCCTGGCACACCGGGCGCCTCATTGCCTTTGAGGTTGCTGCGGATCGCGCTGGCGAAGTCGCCGTAGAGGTTGGCCATGGCCTCCAGATAGCCTTCGGGATGTCCGGCGGGCAGACGCATGCGTCGGTTCGCGGCTTCGCACAACCAGGGTTGACCGACACCGGAACGCAGGGTGCGCAAGGGTTGATCGATGGCGCGATGAATCAGGCTCGACGGTTCTTCCTGACGCCATTCCAGCCCGCCCTTGTCGCCGTAGATACGGATCTTCAACGGATTCTCTTCGCCAGCGCAGACCTGGCTGGCGATCAATACACCGCTCGCGCCGTCGGCCATCTTGAACAGCATCGCCGCGTCGTCGTCCAGTTGCCGGCTTGCAAGGTGCGTATTCAACATCGCACACAGGTGCTTGATCGGTTGGTCTGCGACGAATTCGGCCAATGAAAAGGCATGGGTGCCGATATCGCCAATGCAGCCGCCCAGCCCCGACTGTTCGGGCAGATCGCGCCAGCCCGCCTGCTTGTTGCCCTGCCCGGCCACATCCTGACTGAGCCAGCCTTGGGGATACTCGACGATGACCTTGCGCACCGTGCCGATCACGCCGTCGCGGACCATTTGCCGAGCCTGCCAGACCATCGGATAACCGAGGTAGGTGTGAGCCAATCCATAGAGGCGGTCGCTGCTCTCCAGCAGTTTCTTGAGAGGTAACAGCTCGGACAGATTCAGCGCCGCGGGTTTCTCGCTGAACACATGAAACCCTGCACTCAGCGCCCGAGTGGCAATCGGCGCGTGCAGGTGATTAGGGGTGACGATGACGAGCAGTTCCATGCGCCGATCGGCGGGCAGTGCGCGCTCGGCATCGAGCATCTGCTGCCAGTCGCTGTAGCAGCGCGAAGCGGACAATCCCAGCGCCGCGCCTGTAGCCTGGTTGTTGCGGGCGTCTCGGCTGAACACACCGCACACCAATTCAAAACGACCATCGAGCCCGGCGGCCTGACGATGAGCCTTGCCAATGAAGGCACCCTCGCCGCCTCCGACAAAGCCCATTCTTATTTTTGCCACTGGAACGTTCATCGCGACTTTTCTCTGTTTGAGGCACTACACATCTTTTTGGCCCCCCGTAGCAGCTGCCGAACCTGCGAGGCTGCGTTCGACTGCGAAGCAGTCGTCAAATCAGTTTGCGGGCGCTTTCAGGCAAACCGCGTATGCAGGCCTGGCGAGGACTTCGTCCTCGAACGCAGGCTCGGCAGCTGCTACAGACTTAGCCCTGTGTAGATACCTATGCTGTTTGGACACTTAAACTCCGCGGCGATGTAACCGGTTACATCGCCACGGAAATTTAGGCCCTGTTGCGCGAGGTGTCAAACCCCGGATTAATATCGATGAACATTTCAGGGCACGCTCGACTTGCGCTAAGCTCGCCAGCCGCACAGTTCGACAACGAGGTGGTCTTGTCCAATATCCGTGAAGTCGCCCGGCTTGCCGGCGTCTCGGTGGCCACGGTCTCCAGAACGCTGAAATCGCCTGAGCGCGTGCTCCCCGACACGCGGGACAAGGTCAACGCCGCCGTGGAAAAGGCCGGTTATCGGCCGAACCTGATGGCGGTGCAGTTTCGCTCACGCAGGACGGGCAACCTGGTGATTCTGGTCCCGGCCATCGCCAACACGTTTTTCGCCCGGGTGATCAGCGGTGCCCAACAGGCTGCCCAGGCCGCCGGGTACCGACTGCTGCTGTGCGACACCCAGGGTCGTGAGGAAATCGAACGGGAATTCGCCGAGCTGGTGTACGCCCATCAGGCCGATGGCGTGATTCAACTGCGCGCCTACGACCCTTTTGAAGCGCCCTTCCCCAGCGCCGAGTTACCGCCCATCGTCAACGCCTGTGAGGTGATTCAAGGCGGCCGCCATCCCACGATCAGCCTCGACAACCGCGCAGCAGCCAAGGCCATGACCGAGCATTTGATAGAACTGGGCCACCGCCGGATTGGTCTGATCAAGGGCCCGAAAAGCAGCCCGCTGACCCGCGATCGTGTGGCCGGTTATCAGGACGCCTTGCGCCAGGCCGGCATCGCCTCCGATGCCGCTCTGATCTGCCACGGGGATTTCAGTTTGAAGGCTGGTGATGACGGTGCAGCAGCGATGCTGGCGCTGGCCGACCGTCCCACCGCGCTCTTTTGCGAAAACGATGAAATGGCCATCGGCGCGTTGAAGCGCATCAAGCAGCAAGGCTTGCGGGTACCCGAAGATATTTCACTGGTAGGCTTCGACGACATTCCCTTCGCGGCGTATTGCGATCCCCCCCTGACGACCATCGCGCAACCCGCCGAAGTCTTCGGCCAGAAAGCCGTCGAAATGCTGATTGCCTTGATTGAGAAGAAACCGATTGCGCAACGTCATGTGGTATTGCCGTTTGAACTGACGTTGCGCAATAGCACGGCAAGGGTCAACGAGCGCTGAACGATTTTGGGGGCTACTTGCCGCCCCCATTGCTACTTGACCAGGCGCTTTTCCTTGGAAGGCCTGTAGCCGAAGTAAGAGCTGTAACACTTGCTGAAATGGCTGGGCGATACAAAACCACAAGCCACCAATACGTCCACCTGGGACAGTTCGGTGTGCTGGAGCAGCCGACGCGCCTCGGTAATCCGCAATTCCATGTAATACCGTTGCGGCGTCGTGCCCAGTTGCTCCTTGAACAAGCGCTCGAGTTGACGACGCGAACGGCCGGCGTAAACCGCCAGTTGCTCCAGTTCCAGAGGCTCTTCGAGGTTGGCATCCATCAGCTTCACCACCTCGCGTAATGGCGCGCTCACACAGATATTTTCAGTCGGTTTTATGCGCCGATAACGCGACTCCTCGAAAGCCAGGATGTCTTCAATCCCCTCGACAAGGGCTTTGTCGTGCAAGCTTTTGATCCAGTCCAGCGCCATGTGGAACGCCCCCGAGGGACTGGAGGCCGTGAGGCGGTCTCGATCGATGACGTAGGGTTCACTGGTGACATGCGTCGCCTTGGAGATTTCCGCGAGCGCAGGGCGATGTTCGGGGTGAATCGCGCAGCGATATCCGTCAAGCAAGCCTGCCCTCCCCAGGAACCATGCGCCATTCCACAACCCGGCCAGAATGACGCCCTGGTCTGATGCGGCCCTCAACAGGGAGATGAGTTCATCCGTCGCTTTGAGTTCTGTCCTGTAGCCGCCGCAAATGACCAGCAGGTCCAGCTCCTGGATCGTTGAGCCAACGAAACGGCCATCCGGGCGGATGACCAGGCCCAGGTCACTGATGACTTCTTCATCGGTCAAGCCGAACGTTCGGGAAGAGAACAACCCGGGCCGCAGAAGATTCGCGGTGACAATCGTATCCAGTGCTTGCGTGAATGCGGGCAGCGAGAAATGCTCAAGCAGCAGAAATCCTGCCCTGACCACCTGAGTCTTCTCGTTGGGGTTCTCATTCAGATAGCGGAGATTTTTCCCCTTCATGCCTCCGCTGAATTGACGTCGCTCGATCAATGTTCGGCCTGCTCGGTTACGTTACCCAACCTGTCGTTGAGTGCGTTGATAAACCTCAATGCTAACTGTAGAGGTTTCAAAACCACTAGCGCCATTTTGCGCCTAAACGATAGCGGGATACCCATCGACACTATCGGGCCAACGGGTCAACACCTCGAAGCCGTCGTCAGTGACCGCGACCATATGTTCCCACTGAGCCGAGAGGGAGTGGTCCTTGGTGACCACGGTCCAGCCATCCGCCAGGGTTTTCACATGGCGTTTGCCAGCGTTCAACATGGGTTCAATGGTGAAGATCATGCCGGCTTTCAGTTTCAGGCCCTGGCCTGGGAAGCCGTAGTGAAGGACCTGCGGCTCATCGTGATAAATCTTGCCGATACCGTGGCCGCAGTACTCGCGCACGACGCTGAACCCGTCTCTTTCAGCCACCTTCTGAATGGCATGGCCAATGTCACCCAGCGTCGCGCCGGGGCGGACGACGCGAATACCGGCACACATCGCTTCATAGGTCGTCTCTGCCAGACGTCGAGCTTGCAGGCTGGGCTCGCCCACGAAGTACATGCGGCTGGTGTCGCCGTACCAACCCTCCTTGATCACGGCAATGTCGATATTGACGATGTCGCCATCCTTGAGTGGCGTGGCCGAAGGAATGCCATGGCAGACCACTTGGTTGACCGATGCGCACACGGTTTTCGGGAACCCGTGATAGCCGACATTGCCTGGAATGGCTTTCTGCACGTTGACGATGTAATCGTGACAGAGCCGGTCAAGTTCGTCGGTGGTGACCCCCGCTTTGACATGCGGAGCAATCATGGCCAGGACCTCGGCGGCCAGCGTGCCCGCCACACGAGACATGGCTATTTCTGCCGGGGTATTGAGCTTTACATAGGCCTTCATGGCTTGGCTCCTGATGCTGCATCAACCTGGGCGTTTTGCGAAAAATCGGCGAGTGCGCACAGCTGTTTCACATCGAGACCGCCCGCCAGTTCGGCACGAATCAGCACACGGCAGATGTCGCTGTGGTCCAGGTTTGGATGCAACTCCGCAAGCATCCCGATGCGCATCCAGTGCTCGGCCTGGGCGTTGATCGAGCGACTCAACGCATCGCTGGCGACGCGCAGATTCTCATGCATGGCTTCTGAAATTTTTACGATACCCACTGATCAATCCAATATGAAATGTATATGAACCGTATATTAATCGCTCATCGTGTGAAATTGCAATTTCACGACTGACCGCCACGCCAGAAGCGCACGACGGCATAAGAAGTAACTGGTTGACAAGCAGTCCGACTTCAATAGCTGAGGGAATGAAGTGCTGAGCAATCATCGTTTGTACGCCTACTCGATGATGCTCAGAATTCGTGGCGCAGACGTTAGCCGTTGTTCTTCCAATTGATCGAGTCCGTACCTGTCAGAAAGAGCGCGATTCCCCCTTTCACACCGCACCATTCGACTCAGGAGATAACAATGAATAAAACCATTTCTCGTCGTAGCGGAGGTCAGATTTTAGTGGATGCCTTACGCATCCATGGCGTCAAAAGAGCGTTTTGTGTTCCGGGAGAAAGCTACCTCGCGGTGCTCGATGCATTGCATGACGTGCAAGAAGAAATCGATCTGGTGGTGTGCCGCCAGGAAGGTGGGGCGGCCTATATGGCAGAAGCCTACGGCAAGCTCACTGGCGAGCCAGGCATCTGCTTCGTGACCCGAGGCCCGGGTGCAACGAACGCTTCGGTTGGCGTTCACACGGCGTTCCAGGATTCATCGCCGATGATTCTGTTCATTGGCCAGGTCGCTCGCGATCAGCAGCATCGCGAAGCCTTTCAGGAAGTTGATTTTCGCCAGATGTTTGGCCCCTTGGCGAAATGGGTCGTGCAAATAGACGACACCCGCAGAATTCCCGAACTGATCAGCCAGGCGTTCCACCGAGCGGTCAATGGCAGGCCTGGGCCTGTAGTGGTCGCCCTGCCGGAAGACATGCTGACCGAAATGGCGGAAGTCAGTGATGCCGGGCCTTTCAAACGCGTATTGATGACCCCGGCAGCCGAGCAAATGGCCGCCATGCAGCAATTGCTTGAACGATCAGAGCGGCCATTGATGGTGCTGGGTGGCAGCGGTTGGGACACCCAGTCGGTGCACGACATCCAGCTGTTTGCTGAACAGCAGAACATCCCGGTTGCCGCCTCCTTTCGCTGCCAGGACCTGTTCGACAATCGACACCCGAACTATGTCGGTGATCTTGGTTTCGCCGCGTCAGCGCAGCTGTCCTCAGCGATAAAAAACGCCGACCTGCTGTTGGTCGTGGGCTCCAGAATGGGTGAGGTTTCAACGGGCGGGTATGCGATCCTGGACATCCCGGTACCGAAGCAAACCTTGATCCATGTTCACCAAGGCATCGAGGAACTGGGACGGGTTTACCAACCTGCGTTAGCGATCAACAGCAGCCTGTCGACCTTTGCCCAATCAGCCGCAAAACTTCCTGCGGTGACCAGCCCGGTAAAGAGTGAATGGACGCGCACCCTGAACAAAAACTACCGCGAAAACCTGCAACACTCGCCCTCCCCTGGCGATGTGCAAATGGCCGAAATCATTGAATGGTTGAATCGCAGACTTCCAGACGATGCAATCCTGACCAATGGCGCCGGCAACTACGCTGTCTGGCTTCAGCGTTTCTATCAGTTCCGCCAGTACCGCACTCAGTTAGGCCCTACCAATGGCTCCATGGGCTACGGCGTTCCTGCTGCGGTGGCGGCCAAACTGACGTGCCCGGATCGGGTGGTGGTTTCATTTTCCGGAGATGGCTGTTTCTTGATGAACGGTCAGGAGATAGCGACAGCAGCGCAATATGGCGCCCATGTGGTTTTCATTGTGATCAACAACGGAATGTACGGAACCATCCGAATGCACCAGGAGCGCAATTACCCTGGACGCGTGTCAGGCACTGAACTGCTCAACCCGGATTTCGCCGCACTGGCCCAAGCCTATGGGCTGCATGGCGAGGTAGTCACCGCCACGTCGGAGTTTGCCCCAGCGTTTGAACGCTGCCTTAGCATGTCCCGGCCATCCTTGATTGAGGTCAGGGTAGACCCTGAAGCCTTGACCCCTCGACTCAGCCTGACTCAGATCAGAGAACAATCAAGCAAGAAGTAACCCGTTTCTTGGGTTTTGGGCGCCTGACTCACGATTGAGCAGGCGTCTTTTTTGAGCTTGTGACTCATCAGTTCATCGACCTGTCCCACCTACAACAGCAGTCGATCAATGGCCTGAACAGCATGCATCCGCAACGACAAACCCTGCACAACGAACTGCACGCGCGTCCGTCACTGTATTTCGACGAACCGGCCCATGTGTTTCATCTGGCCTTCCTTGGCGGGGAGCCACAGTGCAACGCGCTGCTGGAGCGCTGCTGCCCGACGCCAATCGATCCTCATGCTGCCCAGGGCATCACCCGACTCGATGGCCACGCCCTGAAATGGGAACGCCACGCCGAGTTCTTCACCCTGACCCTGGTGGTCACTTCATCCAGCGATGACCTGTCCTGGACATCACTGCCCGAGGTGCTGGCGCAAAAGATCGATGCGCATTTGCCGCAGCTGATCAACTCGGTGCAGATCGTCGTGCGTGGCGAAGCCGGCCTGGACCTCGCCAGCTACGGCTTCAAGGACCCGTGCGGTTCCTGCGTGGGCGGTGGCGATGCGGTGGTCTGGAGCGATTTTCGTCTCAGCGAGGACGGCAACAACCACATCCTGTTCATCAACCGGCGCCTCAATGCTTACCGCCAAGGGCGGATGATCCGTCGTTTGCTGGAAATCGAAACCTACCGCATGATGGCCTCGCTATCGTTGACCACGGCCAAGACCTTGAGCGCGCAACTCGATGTCTTTGACAAGACCTTGGTCACCCTCTCCGAGCGTAACGCCGACGCTGACAGCGGCAACGCAAAAGCCCTGCTGGCGGACATCTCCAACTTGTCAGCCCAAGTGGTCAGCAGCACCGCGAAAACCCGCCACCGCTTCAGCGCCACCCAGGCCTATGCCCAACTCGTGTACGAGCGCCTGGGCGAATTGCGGGAAAGTCACGTCGGCGATTGCCAGCGTCTGGGGGTGTTCATCGAACGGCGCTTCAAACCCACCGTCAGATACTGCACCGCCACCGAACAACGCCTGGAGCACCTGGCCAAAAGCGTGGCCAACCTGGGCGACCTGTTGCAAGCCCGGGTTCAGGTGGAAATGGAGGAACAAAACTCGGAAATTCTCAAAAGCCTCAACGCCCGCGCCGATGCCCAGATCAAGATCCAGCGCGCCGTGGAAGGCCTGTCGATCATCGCCATCACTTACTACCTGCTGAACCTGCTCAAGCTCGGCTACTCAGGGTTGCACCTGCTCGGCGCCGAGGTGGCCCCGCGAGAGGCAATGCTGGCGATGACGCCCCTCGCGATTGCGATCCTTGCGCTGATTATTTTCCGCATCAAGAAAGTCAAAGAGCACTGATACGGTGAGTCGCAGGGAAGCGCCATCCCCCATCAGGACGGGAACAGGTCCAGTGTGCGCTCGACCTCTTGAATGTCGATCTTGAAGCCATCGCCCTCTGGCGTTCCGACCACAAAGCCAAAATTCTGGTGGTCGCGATCCGTCAGGTACTTGAAGTAGCTGACGAAACGGTTCGGTGGCTGCAGTACCAGCAACGAACCACCCTGCGGCAGTACATTCACACCATGTACCAGCTGGCTCCCTTCGACCCCCATCACGATCCGCGCCCCGGCACATGTCGCCACGATGGTCGGCACATCGGTTTTCAAAGGGTCGACTATGCGAAACCCTCTGCTTTTGCGCAGATGTTCAGCGAGCTCCCTTTCATTGCGTAAATAGCGCAAGTCACCGTCGCCA
Source organism: Pseudomonas sp. FW305-20 (assembly GCF_058788075.1). Taxonomy (NCBI): domain Bacteria; kingdom Pseudomonadati; phylum Pseudomonadota; class Gammaproteobacteria; order Pseudomonadales; family Pseudomonadaceae; genus Pseudomonas; species Pseudomonas sp. FW305-20. The sequence continues at coordinate 352,312 of NZ_JBYTAJ010000001.1, forward strand.
CCTCGCAGAATGAACACGCCGGGGTGGGACTCATAGCTCACGTGCGACAGTAGTTTTTCGCCCATGGCACGGAAACGTAAATGCCTGCTTTGATTGTTGCTCACATCGTCGAACAGCACGAGTTCACGAAAAAACGCACTGTGCAGGCGAAGCGGTTTCATATCAAACCAGTCCTCATAAGCGGGAGCCTGGGTAAACAGAGGAAACCTGGCAGAGGGCGCGGTGGTTATCGGGACGCCTTCGTTACATGCCAATGAATAGGTCGGGCAGTCTTCCATCAACCACGTACCAAACCATGTATTTCCGTTTTGCGTGCAGTAGGCGGCGCCGCGCTCGATTTCGTTTTCCACGAGAATTCGCGGAAACATACCGGGCTTGAGAGACAGCCAGTGACTTGCATTGTTCTTGTAGAGCGCTCCATCGATCAGCCAGACATCCTTGATCAGGTAGCCACGTGTCGGGCCTTGCACAACGGTGCCCAGCCCTTCCATGGTGCGAGCGGGATGCTCGAAAGGATAAAAGCGCTTTGCCTCCCAGCCTGTGACACGGTCCATTTGATTGGGCAGGAAGAAAGCAGGCGGAGAATACGATGTGCCACCCGGAGCCACGTCCCAGGTTTTCGCCGCCAGGCTTTTTAAGTTGATCTCCGCCTTTCGTGCGAGTCTTTTTCTTGCCATGTACCGGTAGGCGGCAAGGGTCCATTTTTTCCGATTGCCCGTGGTTGAAGTGCTGATTGGCGAGACATCGCTTTCCATGAAAAGTCCTCCCTGCACAACAGGGTCAATAGTCAGACGCGAAGCGCTCTGTTTATTTCAGGCCTGGAAATTGTTCAGCTCGATGCAATCCTTTTCATAATGGGTGGGGTCTGCAAACTGGCATAGCGACTACGCAAGGTTTCGAGAAACTGTTCGCCCGAGTTCCTGGCGCAATAAAGATAAATCTTGTGCAGCCCGCCAAATACCATTTCATGATAACGGCTAGCCACTTCCTCATCGCTTGGCCCGTCCGGCAAGCCAAGGTGAAGGGTCAATTCCTTGCCTTCAACCGCGAATAACGGTGTATCCCAGAGGAATTTGGCCGCCCCTGTCTTGGGCAGCCGGACAAACATGTAAGCGTGGTTGCCCATGGAATCAATATCACCGCCGCGCCTTCTTTTCCATTTCAGAAGTCCGTCATCCGGCCGCGCCAGGCAAAGACCGATGTCGTAATAATCGAAGCCATTGTCTATCGCCCATTCAAGTGCCATGAAGGTGGTAATCGAGTTCACTTCACGCAGTCTTTTGGCATCTGAAAAAATCGCCTCGGTGTATCCGAAACGCAGCGTGCTCCAGTAGCGCTTTCCGCCCCGGGTTATTACACAGCCAAGGTGACAGGCAACGACCTCGTCCTCCAGCATGATCAGGTCGAGCCGGCCGACGGTCTTGGCAATCCTGAAGACCTCCGGCGTGGCAAATTGCGCAGCGTGGATGCCTTGCCTTGCCGTGGCATAAGGTCTAAGCATCTCCCTATCGGCCTTTTCAATGTCTTCGTCCAACAGCGTCTGGACCATTCGGTAGCGCGGCCGGTTCTTGCGGATGTTTCGCCGTAATTCGCTGTCGTATTTTGTGGTGATCTCCTCGACGGATCGCCCCAGCGGTACGACGGCACTCAAATACAGGGGTACAAACAAGGCCCCCGAAGTCGGCATTTCACTCACCACCACTACATGGCTCGACACGCCAGGTTGCGCTTCGACGTCGACAACAGGGGAATCACCCTGGGTCTTTCCCCTGATGAGAAGCTTGGCCATCTCGCGCTTCTTTTTTCTTCCGATATAAAGGATTTCGTAGGGACTTTCGTTCTGCGCTCTGAACCTGGCAATCTCCCAGCGCCAGAAACACGCACGCCCAAGGATGTCTCGCAACCAGTGTGAAGCGTTTCTAATCTCATACCGCATTGAAGGAGATATCAGTTTGCGGATAACGGCCGCCACGTTCTCTTTCATTTCTTCGTCATCCTTTGAGCTTTCTTTGGGGCAGATCAGAAAAAGATCAAGGCGGAACTTCAAAGTGGCGCGCTTAAACCTTGATATAAAAGACATTTATTGATGACGAACGCTCTCACGTTCAGTGACTAGTAAAGTTCAAGGTAGCCACTTTGCAAGCGATATGAAGTGGCGTCAGTTGTCTATTTCATGACGCCAATTTTTCTTCCAGATCCGGTACAAAAATCTCGAACTCAAGCCATGGCATCGAATCCAATGTTCAGGCCAATGGAGGTCATTAAAATGAACAACGATGACAGTGTTAACGACGTCGAATCAGACGAAAATTCAAACGCCGAAACAGATCGTGAGAACAGGGGCACGGGCGCCAAAGAGGCGAATGAAACCGTCACGCCCTCTTCACCCCGAACCCGGGAGCAGGAAGCTGAGGAGCTCAATCGGAAAATAGCGGAGATAGAACGCAAAGTGGCGGACGGTAACTAGCAACACGCCAAGGGCCGTGAGGCCATCATCTGAAGCCCTTCCGTTCCTGTACGTCGTCACGCATTTGCATTGACATTGGACGGGGCTTGACCGGGTTCCGGTGCTACGCTTTTATTTCCTCGAATAGAGAACGAAGCGATGCTCACCGAACCCTCACCCCCCAGACGTTCACGACTGTAGCCATGAAACAGATCCTGATCGGTGGTATCACCGTAGCGCTTATCGGCACGATGACGTATGGGTTTTTCCAATGGAAAACCGTCGAAAGCCAGAAACACGACATGCTGTGCGGAGAAGCCAAGCAGACGCTCAAAGGCGTGGAAATCCGGGCGCGGGCGTTGGCTGCCGGGCTGTCCGTAGAAGCCTATGGCAAGGCTGAAGAAGACGAAGTGGCGACACTCATTGGTGCACTCGACGCCGCCAAGAGCGACGCAGAAGTCGATTCGGTCATAGAGGCTCACGCGGCCACCATCGAAGCAGAGGATGCGGCTATTGACGCCGAGGTTGATACCCGAGGCGATCAGACATTTCTCGAGCAACGACTGGTGAAGCAGCGGATCCCGGTCGACGTCAAGCAAGAACTGCAACGCGCCGCGAAGGCTGTTAGCGTCAGGTGCAGTTAGTAATCAACAGTAGTGCCCTCCTCCACAGCCCCAAGTAACAGTCCCCGATATCCTCGTGCAAGACCAACCCGCCGAACCTACTCCCACAGATTGACCAACGCTTGCGGCACCATCACGAACTTCAGCCCGCGTCCGGTTTGCGGACGGGAGGATGATCATGGTCAATACTTAGAGACTGGGTGTACGTCGCACGAGCCGCACGTCGGGCGGCTAATCCACGGGAGGTTCGTCATGTCTGGTCAATCCCGCTTCATGCTGGTTGCATCACCGCTGATGGAACACAGCCCCGCTTTCGACAGGGCCGCTGCGCTGGCCAAGGCCGAAGACGCCGCGCTGCACATCGTCGCCTTCGATTACCTAGAGGGTCTGGCAACCGCCAGCCTGGTCAACGAAAAGGCCCTGGAACAGATGCGCGTGGGCTACGTCGAGCGCCACCGCCAATGGCTTGAGGAACAGGCCCGTCCCTTGCGCAAAATCGGGGTTCACGTCACCACCGAAGTGGCCTGGGTAGAACGTCCGCTGGAAGAAATCCTGATTCACCTCAAGGAACAGCCGATGGATGTGCTGATCAAGGCGCTGGAGCACGAATCCCTGTTGTCGCGGCTGATATTCACCCCGCTCGATGTGCATTTGTTGCGCGAATGCCCGGTACCGCTGCATTTCGTCAGCCACGCCGTGCACGCGCTGCCCCGAAAGATCGTTGCGGCGGTCGACCCCTTTCATCGCGATGACCATTACAAAACCTTCAACGACCGGATCCTTCACGAGGCGGCGAAACTGGCGAGCGCCTGTAATGCCGAGCTCGATGTGGTCTATGCCTATGACCTTTCATCCATCAGTGCCGATGAATTCGGCTTCGACAACGGTTCGGCGTTCTTCTCGTCGGGCAAGGCCAGGACCGTATTCGATTACCAGGAGGACGCCTTCAACGACCTGGCCGAGCGCAACGGCATCGCGCCGGAGCAGAGGCACATGATCATGGGTAACCCGGCCAAGGTCCTCACCCGCTATGCCGACGCCTATGACGTTGATGTGATTGTCATGGGCCGGATTGGCCATCGCGGCATGGGCCGGCTGATCGGCAGCACGGTGGAGCATCTGCTGTACAAAATGCCGTGCAGCGTTTGGGTGGTGTACACCGAGCGGCTGGATGAATAATTGCCCCCCCGACAAAAACACTATCCCCCTGTGGGAGTGAGCCTGCTCGCGATGGCGGATTTTCAGTCAACATCAATGTTGAATGTAAGGCCCTCATCGCGAGCAGGCTCACTCCCACAGGGGGATAGTGTTGCCAGCTCAACGCCGGGTGATGACTACTTCCAGGTATTCACTCGGCACCACCAGCGATTTTTCTCCCGCTCGGTTCAAGCGGTTCAACAGTTCAGTCAGGTCGTTTTCCAGCGCCTGGGCGCCTTCAGGAGGTAGCGCCGCGAAGGCTTTGTGGACCGGACCGTACCAGGTGCGGAACGTGTCGATGAAATGCGCGGCCGAGCGGTAACGGAAATTAAAGGTCTTGCGCGCCACCTGGAGCAGGAAGTCTCGTTCGTCGAACTGCGTGCGCAGCCAGGTTTCGGTGCCCCACTGCGAAGGCGGTTGAGCGCCCGGCGGTGGCGGCAGGTGGCGGCCGAGTGTCTTGAACATCTGGCCGACAAAACCTTCGGGCGTCCAGTTGGCGAGGCCAATCCGCCCTCCGGGACGACAGACCCGCGCCAGTTCCGCCGCGGCCTTGGGCTGATCCGGGGTAAACATCACGCCGAAGGTCGAAAGCACGGCATCGAAGCTGGCATCCTCGAACGGCAAGGCTTCCGCGTCAGCCACTTGAAAGGTCACGTCCAGGCGCTCTGCCCTGGCCCGGTCTTCGCCGCGTTCCAGTAGCGCGGCGACATAGTCGGTAGAGGTGACGTGGCAACCACGGCGCGCGGCAGCGAGCGTCGCGTTACCGTTGCCGGCAGCCACGTCGAGCACGCGTTCATCGCAAAGCAAATCGCAGGCTTCGGCCAGTTGCTCACCGACAATCTGCAAGGTGGTGCCGATCACGGCATAGTCGCCACTGGCCCAAGAGGCCATCTGACGGTTTTTCAAGGCAGTTAGATCAATGGGTGTACTCATGGATTCTTTCTCCGGCGGAGTGGGATCACTGAGCAGGAACCGGCGGATACTGACTCCGCCGTCATGGGATCGATAATGTTCAGGCCCGGGGAAACGCTGACGCGGCGCCCGGGATCTCGCGTTCTATAACGAACTTGGGCATGGCAACCTCTCATTCTTTTTATTGATGACAGGGTCGGCAGGCCCTGTGTGCCAACTATCGCGCCGGACAACGCTGGCGTCCTGCCCGATCGTCGGCCAACCCTGCCCGATCGTCTGGAGATTTCACGGGTGGAGCTGTTGATTTACAGGTTCATGCGGCAGGGGCGGGGGCTTTGGCGTCAGCCTTGGCCTCTTCGAGCAACTGCTGAATCATCTTCTCCTGAGCCTCGTAGCGGCCTTCACCAAAATGGGTGAAACGCACCTGGCCCTTGGCGTCGATCAGGTAGTGAGCCGGCCAGTACTGGTTGTCGAAATTGCGCCAGATCGCGTAGTTGTTGTCGATGGCCACCGGGTAGGTAATGCCGAGCTTTTTCACCTGATCCTTGACGTTGTCGATGATGCGCTCGAAACCGTATTCAGGGGTGTGGACGCCGATCACCACCAGGCCATCCTTCTCGTATTTCTTCGCCCAGTCCTTCACGTACGGCAAGGTGTGCTGGCAGTTGATGCAGTCGTAGGTCCAGAAATCCACCAGCACCACTTTGCCTTTCAGCGAATCGTTGCTCAGCGCCGGCGAGTTGAGCCATTCGACCGCACCGGACAGCGACGGCATCGGGCCTTGGGCGTTGTCCATGGACGACTCTGCGCTGACCTTGCTGACGAAGTAATCGACGACTTTCGGCACGGTTTCCAGCACGCGTTGCTCAACCGTCGTCAGGCTTTCGGATGAAGTGCCGGCCAGCAGTGTCTTGTCGGCACCGGTAGAAATCACCGCCGCAGCCGCCAGCACCGCAACCCCCGTACCCCGACGCAGCCAACCGGTGACCGGAATCGACGACTTCAAGCGATTGACCAGCCCGCGGCCGGCGAAAATCAAGGTGCCCAGGGACAATGCGCTGCCCAGGCCGTACGCCACCAGTAACAGGCTGGTTTGAGCGTTTGCGCCTTGCAGCATGGCGCCCGTGAGGATGACCCCGAGGATCGGTCCGGCGCATGGAGCCCAGAGCAGGCCGGTGGCAACGCCGATCATGACCGAACCCAACGGGCCGGACATTTTGCGGGTGTCTGGATCGAGGCGGTTGCCCAGCGCCACGAAGGGCCGGGCCAGCCAGTCACCGACACGGGCGGAAATCAGCGACAGGGCAAACAGCGCCATTACGATGAGGGCCACGTGACGGCCGGAATTATTGGCGTGTACCACCCACTCGCTGCTGACCACGGCCAGACTGGAAATCAGGGCGAAAGTCAGGACCATGCCGCCAAGGGTGAGCAGGATCGAGGAACGTGTGCGTTTGACACCGGCGAACAGGAACGGCACGACCGGGAGGATGCAAGGGCTGAGGACGGTCAATATGCCGCCCAGGAAAGCGATGAGAAACATTGGGATCACCTTGAATATAGAGAGGGGGCGACACACCACCCATCCCTGTGGGAGCGAGCCTGCTCGCGATGGCGGTCTGGCAGTCACTGAAAGGCTGAATGTGCTGCCGTCATCGCGAGCAGGCTCGCTCCCACAGGGAGACAGTGGCGTTTACAAAATTTAGCTAGAGCGTCAGACCGCCTGGTTTTCCAGCTTCTGGCCCTGCGGGGTGCGGCTCGACCCGTCGTCTGCCAAAAAGGCGTTCCCGCCCTTCTGCGCCACCGGCGTCAGCTGAAAGCAAGTCGCGCTGCCACAGCTTTTCTGTTCAACAGCAGCATTGGCATGGGCAGCGGCGCCCGCCACGGAGAAGGCAATGGCCGTCAAAAAGCGGCTTACGTTGTTCATGATGTTCCTCCTGTTTGAAATGGGTCAGCGCAGGACTCAGTTGTCTGAGTTGCAGCTATCAGCAAATTTTCGATAGTCCAGGACCTGGGTTTTGTTATGGGAATCCAGGTAAGTCAGCTGGGCATCCACAACTGCGCAGGAAGTCGAGTCGTCCTGTTTCAGCGACACCACTTTCTTGATGTCCAGGTGCGTGCCGTAGGTGTAGGTTTTAGCGGCGACATCGGCTTCGGCGCGGGCCGACAAGGTGCAGATGTTCAGGGCGGCAAACAGGCAAGCGGCACAGACGGCTTTGGCGTTCATGGTGGTTTCCTCAAGGCTTCAACAGGGCAATCGTTGATTGGGCCGAGGCGGTTTGATTTGCCTCGATGGAACTTATTAGAAGCTCGCGAGGTATCTCGTCTGTGTCGGGAACAGGCGCGGGTAAATCGTTACGTATCAGAACCGGGCCGGGATACACAGCGATACAAACGCCCTGAAAACGGGGGTTTTTGCCTCCACGTGTATCCGTCGACAGGCCAGATACACTGCAATACAAAGGACTGCGGGCGAGCGGGCCAAGGCTCGATAGACTGCGCGACATCCCCCATCTACAGAGGCCTGGCCAAATGGAACACGTCGATCACATTCTCATCGTGGACGATGACCGCGAGATCCGGGAACTGGTAGGCAACTACCTCAAGAAAAACGGCCTGCGCACCACCGTCGTGGCCGATGGGCGGCAAATGCGCACGTTCCTGGAGTCCACACAGGTGGACCTGATCGTGCTCGACATCATGATGCCGGGCGACGATGGCCTGGTGCTGTGCCGTGAGTTGCGCGCCGGCAAACACAAGGCCACGCCAGTGCTGATGCTCACCGCGCGCAATGATGAAACCGACCGCATCATTGGCCTGGAAATGGGCGCCGACGATTACCTGGTCAAGCCTTTCGCCGCCCGTGAGCTGCTCGCCCGCATCAACGCGGTGCTGCGCCGCACGAGGATGCTGCCACCCAACCTGGTGGTCACCGAAAGCGGTCGCTTGCTGGCCTTCGGACGCTGGCGCCTGGACACCTCGGCCCGGCACCTGCTCGATGAAGACGGGACGATGGTCGCCCTCAGTGGCGCGGAATACCGGTTGCTGCGGGTGTTCCTCGATCACCCGCAGCGGGTGCTCAATCGCGATCAATTGCTGAACCTGACCCAAGGCCGCGATGCCGACCTGTTCGACCGCTCCATCGACTTGCTGGTCAGCCGCTTGCGCCAGCGCTTGCTGGACGATGCCCGCGAACCGGCCTACATCAAAACCGTGCGCAGCGAAGGCTATGTGTTTTCGCTGCCGGTGGAAGTCCTCGGGGCGCCCTCATGAACCTCTCCATGCGCTGGCCTCGCACCCTCGCCTCGCGGCTGTCGCTGATCTTCCTGATCGGCTTGATTCTCGCGCAGGCGCTGTCTTTCGGCGCGCAGTACTACGAGCGGTACGAAAGCACGAAAAACACCATGCTGGGCAATCTGGAAACCGACGTCTCGACCTCCATCGCCATCCTCGACCGCTTGCCGGCCGAAGAACGCATGAGCTGGCTGCAACAACTGAATCGACGTAACTACCGCTATTTGTTGAACGAAGGCTCGCCGGGCATGCCGATGAGCGATTCACCCATGGCGATGACGTCGATCAAGGAGGCCATCGGCAAGGATTACCCGATGACGGTGACCGACATCCCCGGGCCGGAAAAACATTTTCAGGTCCACCTGAAACTGGCAGACGGCAGCCCGGTGACCATCGACGTGCGACCCTCGATGGTGCCGTTGTCGCCTTGGCTGCCCATCGTGTTGCTGGGGCAATTGGCACTGATGCTCATCTGCACCTGGCTGGCGGTGAGAATCGCCATCCGCCCCCTCACCCGCCTCGCCCAGGCGGTGGAGACCCTGGACCCCAACACCCACGCGGTGCACCTGGACGAACAAGGCCCGACCGAAGTCGCCCATGCCGCCAAGGCCTTCAACTCGATGCAGGCGCGCATCGCCGCTTACCTCAAGGAACGCATGCAACTGCTGGCGGCGATTTCCCACGACCTGCAAACCCCGATCACCCGCATGAAACTGCGCGCCGAATTCATGGACGATTGCGCCGAGAAAGACAAACTCTGGAATGATCTTGGCGAGATAGAACACCTGGTGCGCGAAGGCGTGGCCTATGCCCGCAGCGTGCATGGCGCCACCGAGGAAAGTCGCCGCACCAATCTGGATTCGTTCCTCGACAGCCTGGTGTTCGACTATCAGGACATGGGCAAAGACGTGCAGCTCGGCGGCAAAAGCGACGCGGTGATCAACACCCGCCCGCACGCCTTGCGGCGGGTGCTGGTGAACCTGACGGACAACGCGCTGAAGTTCGCCGGCGCCGCCGAGTTGTGGGTGGAAGCGAAGGCTGACGGCAGTGTGTCGGTGAAGGTGATGGACCGCGGGCCGGGGATTGCCGAGGAAGAATTGGCCCAGGTGATGGAACCGTTTTATCGCGTGGAGAACTCGCGTAACCGCAGTACTGGCGGGACCGGGTTGGGGTTGGCGATTGCGCAACAGTTGGCGTTGGCGATCGGGGGATCGTTGACGTTGAGTAATCGTGAGGGGGGTGGGTTGTGCGCGGAGCTGAAATTACCGGCTCAGGCTCAGTAGCTGATCGTTCCCACGCTCCGCGTGGGAATGCCTCAAGGGACGCTCCGCGTTCCAACTCGCGAAAGGGACGCGGAGCGTCCCGGGCTGCATTCCCACGCAGAGCGTGGGAACGATCAGTTCAGGGTCAGGCCGGGTAGTTGGCGCGCAGGGCCTCGAGGCCACCCTGATAGATACCGGTAAACAGCGCCACCACGTCCTCGTCACTCACGCCCACAGGCGTAAACCGCCCGGACCACGTCACTCGCGCGCCCTGCCCCTGCGCATCAACACGGATAGTCGCCAGGTAGTCAGTAGCCGGAAACGGTGCCTGCAAAATCGAATAACTGTAAGTCTTCCCGGCGTTATCAAACGTCTCCAACCGTTCAACCACCACTGCGCCGTCCGCCGTTTGCAGGCTGCGCACCCGGCCGCCTTCACTCAGCTCGCTTTGGGGAATAAACGGCAGCCAGTCCGGCAGCGAGTTAAAGCCGCCAATCAATTGCCAAACCTGCTCGGCGGTCGCCGGAATGTCGATGAATGCTGATGCTGTAGCCATGAAATATTCTCTCTCAATCAAAAAGGTTCAGATCGCCATGCTGTCGACAACACCACCGTCGACGCGCAAAGCTGCGCCAGTGGTGGCCGAAGACAGCGGCGAGGCGATATAAGCCACCAGATTCGCGACTTCCTCGACATCCGCCACGCGTTGGATAATCGAACTCGGCCGGGCCTTGCGCACGAAGGCGTCGGCTTCTTCCCGAACGCTGCGCCCCGATTTGTCAGTGGCGTCTTTGAGCATCTGCTCCAGGCCATCGGTCAACGTCGGGCCAGGCAGGATAGCGTTGACCGTCACCCCGGTGCCTGCCAGCCGCTTGGCCAGACCATGAGACACCGCCAGGTTCGCGCTTTTGGTCACGCCGTAGTTGATCATGTCGGCCGGTGTTGCGACCCCGGATTCCGAGGACAGGAAGATCACCCGGCCCCAGCCCTGCTTGACCATGTCCGGCACGTAATGCCGTGACAGGCGCACGCCGGAGATCACGTTGACCTCATAAAAACGCGTCCACTCGCTGTCCGGTGCGTCGAAGAAATCCACATCGTTGAAGATCCCGAGGTTGTTCACCAGGATGTCCGCCCGCGGTTCGGCGGCGAACAACAACTCGGCGCCTTCGGCAGTGCCCAAATCGGCGGTCAGGCCACGCAACCGCGCATCCGGCACGCTCTGACGAATGCTCGCCAGCGCCTGTTCGACCTTGGCCGTCTCGCGGCCGATCACCACCACCGTGGCGCCGGATTCGGCCAGCGCCTTGCTGATGCCCAGGCCAATGCCGGCGGTGCTGCCGCTGACAATGGCGAGTTTTCCACTCAGATCGATGTTCATGCTCAACCTCCAATGATCGGCAATGGCGCGCGTTCGGACACCAGTTTCGCCTCGCGCATCGCCTGCCAGAACGCAGCGGGAATGACCGCCGACATCGCGGCAACGTCTTCAGCAATCCGATCGGGACGGCTGGAGCCTGGAATCACCGCCGCCACGGCCGGGTTAGCCAACGAAAACTGTAACGCCGCTGCCTTGATGTCGACACCATGGGCGGCCGCAATTCGCTTGATCTGCTCGACTTTATTGATGATCGCCGGGCTGGCTTTCTGGTACTCGAAGTGTGTGCCACCGGCCAGAATGCCCGAGCTATAAGGACCACCGACCACAATCTCGACGTTCTGCGCCAGCGCGGCGTCCATCAAACGTTGCAAGGCACGATCGTGATCGAGCAGCGTGTAGCGACCGGCCAGCAGAAAACCGTCCGGCTGGGCTTCGGTCAAATCCAGGGTCAGCTCGCACGGCTCAACCTTGTTCACGCCCAGCCCCCAGCCCTTGATCACGCCTTCTTCGCGCAAGCGGGTCAGTACCTTGAAGGCGCCGGTGCGGGCCTGGTTGAAGTATTCCAGCCATTGATCGCCGTAGAAGTCCTGGGCGATGTCATGCACCCAAACGATGTCCAGCCGATCGGTTTGCAGGCGCTTGAGGCTGTCTTCGATGGAGCGCAGCGTGGCGTCGGCGCTGTAATCGTTGACGATCTTGTTCGGGCGACCGTGTTCGAATACTCCACTTTTTTCGCCCAAATCACGGGCTGCGGCGTCTTCGACTTCATCGAGAATCACTCGGCCGACTTTGCTGCTGAGTACGTAGTCGTCGCGGTTGTACTGGGCCAGCGCGGTGCCCAGGCGTATTTCCGACAGGCCCGAGCCATAAAACGGAGCGGTGTCGAAGTAACGCACACCGGCATCCCAGGCGGCGTGGACGGTGGCGAGCGCCTCGTCTTCAGGAATGGCGCGGAACATGTTGCCCAATGGGGCGGTGCCGAAACCGAGGGCGCCAGGTAGTTTGTCTTTCAAGCTCATGGGTTTTTCCTCTTGAGTGTCAGGGGTCAGCAGAGGTGACCGTTGAGCAGATCCTAGATTGCGATGATCGGACCGTCCAAGACATAATGTGCAGCACTTGAGTCCCCAGAGGTCTGACATGATCGACATCCGCCAATTGCGCTACTTCGTCGCCGTCGCCGAAGAAGAACACGTCGGTCGCGCCGCCGAACGCCTGCACATTTCCCAGTCGCCCCTGAGCCGGCAGATCGCCCAGCTCGAAGAACGCCTGGGGCTGACCCTGTTCGAACGCAGCCAGCAACGCATTCGCCTGACCCGCGATGGCCAGACTTTCCTGGCTGAAACCCGTGCCCTGCTGACCCACGCCAATCGCCTGGAATCCCTGGGCAAGCGCCTCGGTCGTGGCGAAGAAGGCGGTTTGTGCATCGGCTACATCGAAAACGCCATGCACGCCGGCGTCCTGCCCAATGCCTTGCGGGTACTGCGGGTGGACCGGCCGAACGTGCACGTCGCGCTGTACAACCTCAATTCCGCCGAACAACTCGAAGGCCTGCGTCAGCGTAGTCTGGATATCGCACTGGTCAGCGAACCGCCCGTCGCCGACGACCCGGACCTGCTGGGTTTTCAGGTGCTGGACGATCCGATGCTGCTGGCCCTGCCCGAGCATCATCCGTTGGCTAACCACACCACACTGACCCCGGCAGATCTGGCCGATCAGGAATGGATCGGCGTGCAACCCCGCCAGGACGCCGCCAGCCGCGACGACTTCGTCAGCGCCTGCATCCGCGCCGGTTTCACCCCGGACATTCGCATGGAAGCCACTGAACCGTTTACCGCATTGGGGTTGGTGGCCTCGGGGCTGGGCATCGCCATGATCCAGAAAGGCCTGAGCCGCAACGCACCACCCGGCGTGGTGCTGCGCGAAGTGCCATGGATTTCCTTCACCACGCCGCTGTGGGCCGCGTGGCACCGGGTCAATTTGCGACCGCTGGTGGAAACGTTCAGGAAAGTGCTGACCGAACCGGGCCCGGCCACCTAATCGTCCACTCCGCGTGGGAAGCACACAAAACCCAGCGAGAACCCCGCATGAACCGCAACGACCTGCGCCGCGTCGATATGAACCTGCTGGTGATTTTCGAAACGCTGATGTTCGAAAAGAACCTGACCCGGGCCGGAGAGAAGCTGTTTCTCGGCCAGCCTGCCGTCAGTGCCTCGTTGGCCAAGTTGCGCGACCTGTTCGACGACCCGCTGCTGGTGCGTAACGGTCGGGTGCTGGAGCCGACCCAGCGCGCATTGGCGATTCTCAAGGAATTGCAGCCGGCGATGGACACCATCTCCGGCGCGGTCAGCCGGGCCAAGGATTTCGACCCGTCCACCAGCCGCGATGTGTTTCGCATCGGCCTGTCCGACGACGCCGAGTTCGGCTTGTTTCCGCCGCTGCTCAAGCAAATACGCGAAGAAGCGCAAAACGTTGTGGTGGTGGTGCGGCGGGTGAATTTCCTGCTGATGTCGTCGATGCTCTCCACCGGGGAGATTTCTGTCGGCATCAGCTACACCACGGAACTGCCAGCCAACGCCAAGCGCAAAAAACTGCGGGACCTGAGCGTGAAGATCCTGCGCGGCGACAATCGTCCCGGCCCCCTGACCCTGGATGATTACTGCGAACGTCCCCATGCGCTGGTGTCGTTTTCCGGGGATTTGACCGGGGCCATCGACAACGACCTCGCACGTATCGGCCGCTCACGCCGGGTGGTGCTGGCGGTGCCGCAATTCGCCGGCCTGCGCGCCTTGCTGGCCGGCACCGATATGCTGGCCACGGTGCCGGACTACGCGGCGTGCGCGCTGATCGAAGGCAGCAGCCAGTTGCGCGCCGACGACCCGCCGTTTGACATCGTGCTGTCGGAACTGTCCATGGTCTGGAACGGCGTCAACGATAACGATCCGGCAGAACGTTGGTTGCGCTCGAGAATTGCGCAACATATGTCGGCGCCGCTGCCGGGGCTCTAATCGGTTGGAAGGACGCGGGGTCAGTCTCACGCAGGTAGACCGGCAGGTCAGTGACCGGCGGCATGACCGGGATCTCGAAATACATCTGGATCACCCAGCCGCGGTGATAACTGGCGTGGTTGACCACATGCATCAATATCGCCCCGGCGCTCATGACGCCGCTTTCACCCGAGACAAAGCTGAACTCGACGGGCTTATCCAGCGAGGCATCGGTCTGCCGTTCGCTCCAATCGCAGTACCAGTGATCGATGTCTTTTTGCGCCTGGCGCAACTCGGCGAGTTCGGGGTGCAGCAAATCGTGTGACGTCTTGAAGCCGTGCCCTCGGCCTTCGAGGTGGGCCTGCCAGATGCAGTCCACTACGTAGAGGTGGTTTAGGGTGCCGATCATGTTCTTGAACACCGAGACGCGCTCTTTATTGACCTCACCCGGAGGCAGTGCAGCCAAGCTGTCAAAGAGGCGTTGATTGGCCCAGCGCTTGTAATCGGCCAGCATGCGGGCAGTGCGTACGTTAATCATCGCAGGTCTCCCATTGTGATGGGCGCACTGCAAAGCATAGACCTCACGGCGAGCGGCATCGCAAACGCTGATTACCGGTAGCTCCGCCGTAACACGACCTATGTAGCAGCTGTCGAGCAACGCGAGGCTGCGTTCGGCTGCGCAGCAGTCGTGAATCCTGTGCACGCGATTTATCTGAGACACCGCAGCGTATGGTTTAGCGACGGCTTCGTCCGAACGCGGCCCGCACCGAACGCAGCCTCGCGTTGCTCGACAGCTGCTACATAGGTCGTGGTGTGGCTAATATCGTCGTTACCCGATCGGCCAGCGCCAGGCAACTGGTCAAGCCCGGTGACTCGATACCGAACAGGTTCACCAGCCCCGGCACACCATGCTCGGCCGGCCCACTGATGGCAAAGTCGGCCGCCGGTTCGGCAGGCCCGGTGATTTTTGGGCGGATACCGCTGTAGGCCGGTTGCAGGCTGTTATCGGGCAATCCCGGCCAGTAACGTCGGATCGCTTCATAGAAACCATCGGCACGGCGCGGATCCACACGATAGTCGACCTGATCGACCCATTCGACGTCCGGCCCGAAGCGCGCCTGGCCGCCCAGGTCCAGCGTCATGTGCACGCCCAGCCCCGCACTTTCCGGGGCCGGATACACCAGATGCCGGAATGGCGCCCGGCCGCTGAAACTGAAATAGCTGCCCTTGCACAATCGAGCCTCGGGAACGTGCTGCGACGGCAAGCCGTCAATCCGGCTCGCCACCTCCGGCGCGGACAGCCCGGCGCAATTGATCAACTCGCGGCAGCTCAAGGCCGTCGGTTGCGCGCCGCCCATTTGCAGTTCGAAACCTTGCTCGGTGCAACGGGCTGACATCAATGGCGTATGAAAAACCAGCGACGTACCGCTGGCTTCGGCATCCCCCTGAAGCGCCAGCATCAAGGCATGGGAATCGACGATCCCGGTGGACGGCGACCAGAGCGCAGCGACGCAGGACATTGCCGGTTCAAGTTGCCGCGCCTGTTCGGCGTCCAGCCATTGCAGGTCATCGACGCCATTGCTGTGGCCCTGCGCCAACAACTTCCGCAAGCCCGCGCACTGACCGTCATCGGTGGCCACAATCAGCTTGCCCAGGCGCCGATAATCGACGCCGCGCTCATCGCAATAGGCGTAAAGGCGTTGCTTGCCCTCCACGCACACTTGCGCCTTGAGGCTGCCGCTCGGGTAGTAAATGCCGGCGTGGATCACTTCCGAATTGCGCGAGCTGATGCCCACGCCAATGCCCTCACCCGCCTCGACCAGGATCACCTCCCGCCCGCTGCGGGCCAGGGCTCTGGCGACCGCCAGCCCGACCACTCCGGCCCCGACCACCACGCATTCGATATCGACGCTCACCTGTCCTGCGCTCCTTTCACGCCAGCCCTCGTTCCCGATAATCGATCAGGCTGGAGAATATCGCCAGCAGCATCGCCATGACCACGAAGAAGATCAGCACCAGGAAGTACGACCCGGTGAACTGCACGATCAGCCCGATCAGGATCGGCACGATCACCCCGGCCATGTTCCCGCAGAAGTTCATGGTGCCGGCCAGCACGCCGGTTTTCGAGGTGCCGCCAAGGATCGACGGAATGCACCAGTACATGCCGCACCAGCGAATGAAAAACATCGCCACGCAGAGCAAACCGATCGCTTTGCTGGCCTCGCTCGCATACGCCACCGCCAGCATGCACAGGGCCGCCACCAGCGCCGAGCCGCTGAACATGCTGCGCATCACCAGGTTTGGCGAGGCGCCGCTGGATTTCCATTTGTCCCCCAGATAACCGCCAACCAGCTCGCCGACGAAACCGCACATGAAAATCAGGAAAGTCGCCCCGCCCATGCTCGAAATGTTCAGGCCGTGGGTCTGGTGCAGGTAGCTCGGCATCCAGGTCAGCAAACCGTAGAACACACTGAGGATGCAGCAATAACCGGCGAACATCGCCAACACCGAACGATCCTTGAGCAGCTCCTTGAGAGGAATGCTGGTGACCGCGCCGGGTTGGCTGACTTTGGTATTGCCCTCGGTGATGTGCGCCAATTCTGCAGCATTCACCCCTGGGTGCTCGCTGGGATGGTTGCGGATGTATTTCCAGGCCAGCACACCCGCGAGCATGGTGCCGACGCCAGCAATCACGAAGGCGATGCGCCAGGAGTCGAACCAGCCGATCAGGCCGGCAATGATGATCGCGCCGAAGGCACTGCCCAGCGGTGCACCGCCATCGACCAGCACCGCGCCGCGTCCGCGTTCGTTTGGTGTCAGCCAGGCGCCATTGAGCTTGGCCCCGGCGGGCATGATCGGCGACTCGGCAATGCCCAGGCCCATGCGGGTGATCAGCAGCGTGATCCAGTTGTGCGCGCCGGCGGCCAGGGCCTGAAAGGCGCCCCAGGCGACGGTCGCAATGACGATGACACGACGGGTCTGGAAACGATCCAGCAGCATGCCGCCAGGAATCTGCATCAATGCGTAGGACCAGAAAAACGCGCTGAGCATCAAGCCTTCCAGCGCCGGCGGGATCTGGAACTCACTGGAAATCAACGGCAAGGCCACCGACAACGAAGCGCGGTCGATGTAGTTGATCGCGGTCAGCAGCAACATGATGAGGAAGATCCGCCAGCGCACGCTGGTCGGGCGCTCGGTGGCGGTCAGGGACAGCGTTTCGGCACTCGGATTGTTCATGAGGGGCGCTCTTTATTGTTGTGGATGCAAGCGGCCCAATGCCTGTCAGCCACCGCAATCCTTGTGGGAGCGAGCTTGCTCGCGATAGCTGACTGGCAGACAACTCATCTGTTGAATGTAAGACCGCTATCGCGAGCAAGCTCGCTCCCACAGGTATTGCGTCTTGTCTGCCTGGCATTGGGTAAGCGGCTCCACTCTAATCACGCACCCGACAGCTGAATAATGAGGGGATCTGATTGGGGGATCACTGAACGTCATCCCCCAATCAATCAGAACGTACCGGGGTAGCTGCCGCCGTCCAGCAACAGGTTTTGCCCGGTAAGGAAACCAGCGTGGGCGCTGCAAATGAACGCGCAGTACGCGCCGAACTCGTCGGGCTGGCCGAAACGCTGGGCCGGCACGTGCTGGCGCCGCTGCTCGCTGATGCTCTCAAGCGTGGTGCTGTTAGCTTCGGCGGCGGCACTGAGGGTTTTGTGCAGGCGCTCAGTCTCGAACGGGCCTGGCAGCAGGTTGTTGATGGTGACGTTGTGCCCGGCCAGCCGCGACTGACGCGCGAGCCCGGCGATGAAACCGGTCAGCCCGCTGCGAGCGCCGTTGGACAGGCCCAGCACATCGATCGGCGCTTTCACCGCGCCAGAGGTGACGTTGACGATGCGCCCGAACCCTCGCTCGGCCATGCCATCGACGCAGGCCTTGATCAGCTCGATGGGCGTGAGCATGTTGGCGTCCAGCGCTTTCAACCAGTCTTCGCGCTGCCAGTCACGGAAGTCACCTGGCGGCGGACCGCCAGCGTTATTGATCAGGATGTCCACCTGCGGACACGCCGCCAACACCTGCTCGCGCACCGCAGGCGTGCTGATATCCCCGGCCACCGTGCGCACTTCGATGCTCGGTGCCAGGTTGCGCAACTCTTGGGCTGCAGCCTCCAAGGTTTCGTTGCCACGGGCGTTGATCACCAGGTTGACGCCCTCCTTCGCCAAGGCTCGCGCGCAGGCCAGCCCCAGGCCCTTGCTGGCGGCGCAGACGATGGCCCAGCGGCCCGATATTCCCAATTCCATGACGATGCTCCAGTCGGTTCGAAAACCTTACGTTACCACTGCGATAGGACACATCAGGGGATGACAAAGGGTGATCGCCGGATCAGACCTTTTCATTATCAGCCGCCTCCCACGCTTATTACTGTCTCCAGACCAATAAGAACCGGAGACACCCATGAACCCGTTCCAGTTTTATTTCCCCACGACCCTGAAAAGCGGCAACGGCCTGGTGCGTCAGGCCGGTGCGTTGCTCAAGCCGCACGTTCGAAAAAAACTGCTGGTGGTCACCGACGCAGGGCTGATGGCGTCGGGTGTGATGGAAGGCTTTTTCACTTCGCTGGTCGAGAGTGACATTCACTACGAAGTGTTTTCCGGTGTCGAACCCAACCCCACCACCGACGTGCTGGAACGCGCCGTGGCATTCCTGAAGAACCACGACTGCGATTCGGTCATCGGCGTCGGGGGCGGTAGCAGCATCGACACCGCCAAAGGTGTGGCGGCCATGGCCACCAACCCCGGCAACATCCTCGACTACGAGGGCTACGACAAACTGCTGCACCCGCCTCTGCCGATCTTTGCCATTCCGACCACCTCCGGCACCGGCAGCGAATGCACCGCCTCCACCGTGTTCACCAACACCAAAACCCTGTTCAAGACTGTGATCATCAGCCCGGCGCTGTTTCCGAAACTGGCGATTCTCGACGCCGAACTGACCCTCAAACTGCCGCCGTCGATCACCGCGGCCACGGGCATGGACGCCTTGACCCACGCCATCGAATCCTACGTGTCGAAACAGGCCAACCCGGTCAGCCAGGCCCTGGCGCTGCAAGCGATCAAGATGATCTGCACCCACCTGCCGAAAGCGTTTTTCAGCGGCTCCGACCTGCACGCCCGGGAACAGATGCTGCTCGGTTCGTTCCTCGCCGGCGTCGCGTTCGCTCAATCGAAACTGGGCAACGTGCATGCGATCTCCCACACCTTCGGCGGCGTATTCAACATTCCCCATGGCATCGCCAACGCGACGCTGCTGCCCTACGTCATCGAATACAACCTCGCGGCCTGCCCGGAGCTGTTTCGTGAAATCGCCGTGGCCATGGGCGAGAACGTTGATGGCCTGAGCGTTGCCCGCGCCGGGCACAAAGTGGTGGAACACGTGGTGGCGCTGAACAAGGCCATCGGCATTCCCGACAACATCAAGGACCTGGGCGTGGCCCTGGACTACATGCCGCAAATGGTCAGCGACTCGATGCGCAGCGGCAACGTGCTGGTCAATCCACGCCTGACCACCGCCGCCGACATCGAACGAATCATCAGCAACGCCTGGCACGGCACTCACTCCTGAAGAGACGACGCCCATGTTTTACGAAATGCGCACCTACACGGTTCAAATCGGAAAAATGCAGACCTACCTCAAGCACTTCGAGGAAACCGGCCTGCCGGTGATCTCCCGCTACACCACGCTGGTAGGTTGGTGGTACACCGAAATCGGCGAGCTGAATCAGGTCATCCACATCTGGGCCTACCAGAGCCTGGATGACCGGATCAAGAAGCGCGCGGCGCTGTATCAAGACCCGGACTGGCTCGAAGGCTTCGTGCCGAAAGCGTTCCCGATGCTGGAAAAGATGGAATCGAAACTGCTGATCGCTGCGGATTTCTCCCCCATCAAATAATCCCAACACAGCTCCGATGGGCAACGCGAAACCTGTGGGAGCGAGCTTGCTCGCGATAGCGGTTGTTCATTCAACATCGATATTGACTGTTCCGCCGCCATCGCGAGCAAGCTCGCTCCCACAGGTACAGCGCATGGATTCAAGTCCGTCGGCATCCGCTCAAACCAAGGAAACCCTCATGTGCGACCACAATCCCAATAACACCGCCGCCGACCGTTCTCCCGACATCAAAGCCTTGCTCGAAGGCCTGCCGACCAACTGGGGAAAATGGGGACCCGACGATGAAGTCGGCGCCCTGAATTACCTGCAAAGCGCAGAAATACTCCGGGGTATCGCCTCGGTTCGCCAGGGCAAGACCTTCACCCTGCAAGTGCAGATCGGCCACCCCAAAGGCGAACCCTTGTGGCCCGGCCGACGTCCGTCAATGCGCGTCAACGTGTTGGACAAGGGCCATTTCCTGGCCGGCAAGAGCCACTTCGACGGCCATGTGGAATACGCCGACGACGTGATCTTCATGCACCTGCAAGGCTCGACCCAATATGACGCGCTGGGCCACGTCTGGCACGACAACAAACTGTGGAATGGCTACGACGCCATGAGCACCATCGGCAGCATGGACAAGGCCAGCATCCTGCCCATTGCCGAACGCGGGATTGTCGGGCGTGCGGTGCTGATCGACATGGCTCGCCATCGCGGCAAAGCGGTGCTGGACAAGGGCGAAACCTTCAATCACCAGGACCTGTTGGCTGCGGCGACAGCCCAGGGCGTCGAGATCCAGAAGCGCGACATCCTGATCATCCGCACGGGTTGGATCGGCTCGTTCTATGAGCGCGAGCCGGAAGAGTTCTACAAGGATTTCGCCGAGCCGGGCCTGACCTTCAGCCGCGAGTTGGTGGAGTGGTTTCACCAGATGGAAATCCCCAATCTGGTGACCGACACCATGGCCAACGAAGTGGCGGTCGACCCCACCTCGGGCGTGCTGATCCCGCTGCACAATGCCTTGATGCGCAACCTCGGCGTGACCTTCACCGAAGTGGCGATGCTTGATGCTCTGGCAAGTGATTGCGCTGAAGACGGCCAGTGGCAGTTCCTCTATACCGCCGCGCCGTTGAAGGTCGTTGGCGGCACGGGTGCACCGGTCAATCCGATCGTGATCAAGTAATCAGGTCCTGCTGCAATTCGTTGATCAGCAGGGTCGCCGCCGGGGAAAGATCGGCGCCGGCCCGGCTGATCACGCCGTAGGGCTCGATCAATGCACGCATCGACACCGGCAGTTTCACCAGCAAATCGTGTTGTTCGCAGAACCTGGCCACTTCCACCGGGATCACTGCCAACAAGGTCGGATCCTGTTGCACCAATAAAATGGTGGCAAAAATCGATGAGGTTTCCAGCGGATACCGGGGAGTCCCCAGCCCTGCCTCATTCAGCTCACGCTCCAGGGTCTGACGCATCGGCATGTCCTTGGGATAGACCACCCAGCGGTAGTCGCTCAACTGCGATAGCTGCAAAGACTCGGCGCTGGCCAGCGGATGGTCCTTGCTGGCGACCACAGCCAAGGGTTCTTCGCTCAGTTCGATGCAGTCATAGGCATCCGAACGCTGGCCGACGCTGGTGCGACAAATCGCCAGGTCCAGTCGTCCCTGATCCAGCAACCCGAGCAACGTGGCGCTGGTGTTTTCCACCAGTTCCACCGACAGCTCCGGCTGCTTCAGGCGCAACTCGGTCAGGGCCCGGGTCAGCAACGGCACCGCCCCCATGATCACCCCCACAGAGAGCCGCCCGCCCTGGCCCTGCATGATGCTGAGCATTTCTTCGCGAAGGTGCTCGACATCGCTGTAGATC
The DNA here is from genome assembly GCF_058788075.1 of Pseudomonas sp. FW305-20. Taxonomy (NCBI): domain Bacteria; kingdom Pseudomonadati; phylum Pseudomonadota; class Gammaproteobacteria; order Pseudomonadales; family Pseudomonadaceae; genus Pseudomonas; species Pseudomonas sp. FW305-20. The sequence goes on from NZ_JBYTAJ010000001.1 coordinate 374,197, forward strand.
AGCCGCGCATAACGAATCATGCAACGACCCATTTCGTTGGCCACCAGGCCTTTGGGCTGGCGTTCGAACAGCGGCATGCCGAGCAACGATTCGACTTCACCCAACGCCTTGGTGGCGCCGGACTGGGAAATCGAAATCTTCTCGGCGGCCTTGTGCAACGAGCCGCGATCATCCAGCGCGATCAGCAGACGCAGTTGTTTGAGGCGCAAACGAGCAGCGATGCTGCAAAGGGAAGGAACCATGTCCGTGTGTTCTCGATTCAAGAGGTAAACAATGACTGCGGCAACGCACACTTCGAATCCGTAACGCAAAACCGTAGCAGCTGGCGAAGCCTGCGTTCGGCTGCGAAGCAGTCGTAAAACCTGAGTACGCGGTTTTTTCTGACACACCGCATTGCCTGATCTCACGACTGCTGCGCAGCCGGACGCAGGCTTCGCCAGCTGCTACAAAGTGTGCGTTACGGCTTCGAACGGTGGCTGTCAGCGAATGGCGACCGGGTTGATGTTGACCTGGGTCGAGCCCGTGTACAGCGGCTGGCCGAGGACAAACATGAACTCCCACGCCTTGTCTTTCACCAGTGCCCGGCTGTCGATCAACTCAAGGTTGTAGATGCCGTTTTTGGCCAGCATGTATTGGTTGACCGGGAATTCCTGGCCGTCTTTGGCCGGGTAGATCTCCGACGCCCAGGTATCACCGCCGAAGGCGACGATCTGCTTGTCCACCAGCCATTTGGCCGCTTCCATGCCGATGCCCGGCTCCACGGCGAGGAATTTCTTGTTGTCCTTGCCCAGCAGCTCCAGCCAACCGGTGTTGAACAGCACCACATCGCCTTTCTGGATGGCGATGCCTTGCAGATCCAGGGCCTTCTGGATATCAGCGACGCTGAACTCGGTTTTCTCCGGCACGATCGGCGTGCCGTACACGGCGGTCATGTCCAGCACCACACCGCGGGTGACGATGGGCGGGACCTTCTCCAGGCCGAGTTTTTTCACCCCTTCCACGGTGACGAAATCGGCGGCGCGGTTGCCGTTGTAATAGACGTAATCGATACCGATATGGCCGATGCCGTTGAGCTGGGTGCCGACGCCGGTCCAGCCCACGACCAGTTCATCGTTGAAGGTGAATTTGTTCGGGCCCATGGTCGTGCCACCGGCTTCGCCCGGCTGGATGTTGGTCAGGTTGAAGCTGCGATGACGGAACGCTGGCAACGTTTTGTCGATGGGCACGGCCAAGGGGTAGGTTTTGCCGGTTTTGATCAGTTTCGAGGCATTGATCACCGACTCGGCGTTGAGCAGGTTCAGCGCGCCGATTTCATCGTTGGCGCCGTATTTGGAGGGGTACCATTTCTCGGCATCCGCAGCGTGGGCGGCATTGAGGGTGAACAACAGGGCAAACGGCAGTGCCAATCGATTCAGCATGAGGGGGTCCTTGTGAGTTGCAGTGGACCCAAGGTACGCAGCCCGTCTGCGGGGAAACAGACCGGCATCGGCAATACATTTGTTCTGGATATTCACGAGTGATGCGAGTGCCGTAGGAGCAAAGCTTGCTCGCGATGAACGATAACGCGGCGTGTCAGGCCCGACGCCATCGCGAGCAGGCTCGCTCCCACAGGACCCGGTATCGACCATAAATCCTGCGAACGGCACCAGACAGGGGCTGTGCGGCGGACACCGCGAAGTATCGCGGCGCGGATACATTTCAAACACCGCGCCTGCCGCAAATCAAATTTGCCTGAAACGCACGAATACGCGCATCCAAAGCCGTGCACTATCGCAAGCGCCTGTTTCAACCAGCCCCAAGTTCATCCGGGATTCAACAAGGCTTCTCGCAGCAGCCTGGCTGCCGGCGAGTCCGGCACGCCTTTGCGCGAAACCAGCTCATACGGTTCGCTGCGCGAGGTGATGGGCAGCGGCAGCGTGGTGGTGAAGCCGTAGCCGGAGCAGAACTTCGCCACGTCGGTCGACACCAACGCGACGAGGGTCGGGTTTTCCTGAAGCAGCGACAAAGTGGCAAACGCCGACGTGGTTTCCAGCAGGTGCACCGGGAAACGCAGGTCGGCTTCGTGAAACTCGCGCTCCAGCAGCAAACGCATCGGCATGTTGGCGCGATAGACGACCCAGCGGTAATCCACGAGGTCCTTCAGCGACAGCTGCCGGGCATAGGCGAATGGATGCTGAGTGCTGGCGATCACCGCCAGGGTTTCTTCGACGAAGGTGGCGCTCTCATACAAGTAGGGCGTGGTGCTGATGGTCGTGCGGCAGATCGCAAGGTCCAGGCGCCCGGCGTCAAGTTGGCTGAGCAGTGCGGCACTGGTGTCTTCGACGATCTCGATGGACAGCTTCGGGTGGTCGGCAATCACCCGGCTGATCGCGGTGGTCAGCAACGGGACGGCACCCATGATGGTGCCGACGGACACCCGCCCGCCCTCGCCGCTCATGATGCCGATGATCTCTTCGCGCAGGTGTGCGAGGTCGGTCTGGATCAAGCGGGCGTAACGAATGACCGAGCGTCCGGCATCGTTCGGCTCAAGCCCGCGGTTAGTGCGGGTGAACAACGAGGTACCGAACGTCGTTTCAATTTCTTGCAGGGCTTTACTGGCGCCGGGCTGGGTCAGCGCAACCTGTTTGGCCGCGCCCAGCAAGGAGCCGTGTTCATCAAGGGCTATCAACAAGCGCAGCTGCTTGATGTGCAGGCGGGACATGATCGAATTGAGTGAGGGCGTCATCAGGGTTAACTAAAAGTTATAGAGGTATCGAAAGTTGTCAGTATCGAGGCTCGCCACGACGGCCCTATAGTCCACCCCACAACCAGGCAATGCAATGGGTTTGACCAGAGAGCGAAAGCCTTCCTGCCGCAGACCGATTGCAACAATAACAATCCTGTATAACTTGTGGTGAATCATGTCCCTCATCAATTACGTCACCAAGATCCAGTTCGGCTACGACAGCCTGCAGCATCTGGCCGCCGAAGCCGGGCGCGCGGGCATTACCCGGCCGCTGATTGTTACCGACATCGGCGTGCGCAATGCCGGCATCGTCGACAAGGTCATCGCGGCCCTCGGCGCCAGCCTGCCTCCTTCGATTTTCGACGCCACCCCATCTAACCCCAACGAACACGCGGTACGTGAAGCCGTGGCGCACTATCACCTCGGCGAGTGCAACGGCATCATCGCGGTCGGCGGCGGTTCTTCCATCGATCTGGCCAAAGGCGTCGCTGTCTGCGCCACGCACGACGGTCCCCTGCACAGCTTTGCGGTGATCGAAGGCGGGCTGGATCGCATCACCTCTGCCACCGCGCCGCTGATCGCCATTCCCACCACGGCGGGCACTGGCAGCGAAGTCGGCCGAGGCGCCATCCTGATCCTCGACGATGGTCGTAAAGTGGGCGTAATCTCACCTTACGTAGTGCCTCGCGTGGCCATCTGCGACCCGGAACTGACCCTGGGCCTGCCACCGATGCTGACCGCCGCCACCGGCATGGACGCGATCGCTCATTGCATCGAGACGTTCATGGCACCGGCCTTCAACCCCGCGGCGGATGGCATCGCCCTCGACGGCCTGTGGCGTGCCTGGGAACACATCGAGCGCGCCACCGCCGAACCCGGTGATCGCGAAGCGCGAATGAACATGATGAGCGCGTCGATGCAGGGCGCACTCGCTTTTCAGAAGGGATTGGGCTGCGTGCACAGCCTGTCCCACGCCTTGGGCGGCATCAATCCGAAGCTGCACCACGGCACTTTGAACGCCATCTTTCTGCCAGCGGTCGTGGACTTCAACGCCAACGCCCCGACCGTTCGCGACGAACGCAAGCTCGAACGCCTGCGCCATGCCATGGGCCTCGAGGCCGGCGCCAATATCGGCACAGCCATTGAGGACATGACCCGCCGCCTGGGCCTGCCGACCCGCCTCAGCGAAATCGGCGTCGATGAAAGCCTGTTTGCCGGCATCGTCGAAGGCGCCTTGCACGATCACAGCCACAAGACCAACCCCCGCGAAGCATCGTCCGCGGACTACCTGTCGATGCTTGAGCAGTCGTTGTAACCGTCGCTATCCAACAATAAAAAATGAGGAGGCAGCCGCGTCGTCGGTTGAACCGACGCCAGCGCAACAATCATGAAGCCCACCGTCCTTATCGACCGGCAAGACAGCCTTGCCACCGTCACCCTCAGCCACCCAGGGAAAATGAACGCCCTGACCTTGTCCATGTGGCAGGACCTGGGTGATGCCATGACCGTGTTGTCCGCCGACGCCAGTGTGCGCTGCGTCATATTGCGCGGTGCCGGCGAACAAGCCTTCGCCGCTGGCGCCGATGTCAGCGAGTTCCCGAGCGTGCGCGCCAACCTGGCTCAAGCCCGGGAATATGCCGAAGTGACCTCGGCGGCCATGCGCGCGGTTGTCGACTGCCCGCACCCGGTGATCGCGATGATCCATGGCGTGTGTGTCGGCGGCGGCCTGGAAATCGCCGCACTCTGCGACCTGCGTATCTGCGGCACCTCCAGTCGTTTCGGCGCGCCGGTCGGCAAGTTGGGGCTGGTCATGTCGTATGACGAAATGGCCGGTCTGGTGGCGCTGGCCGGGCGCTCGACCACCCTGGAAATTCTGCTTGAGGGTCGCATTCTCGACGCCAACGACGCCTACGTGAAAAACCTCGTGACCCGCGTCGTACCCGATGCCGAGGTCGAGTCCGAAACCCTCGCCACCGCCCGGCGCATCGCCGTTGGAGCGCCCCTCGTCGCCCGCTGGCATCGCCAGGCTGCACGTCAGCTTGAGGCCGGCGTGGCACCCAACGTCGAGCAGATTGACGCGAGTTACTTCTGCTACGACACCGAAGATTTTCAGATCGGTCTGAGCGCTTTCATCGAGAAAGCCAAACCACAATTCAAGGGGAAATAACATGGGACCGCTGACAGGAATGCGCGTGGTAGAACTGGCTCACATCATGTCCGGCCCGGTGTGCGGAATGATGCTGGCCGACATGGGCGCCGACGTGGTGAAGGTCGAGAAAGTCCCGGGCGGTGATGATTCGCGCCGCTTCTCGCCGATCATGGCCAGCGGTGAATCGGCTTCGTTCATGGTGGTGAACCGCAACAAGCGCGGTATCGGCCTGAACCTGAAAACCGAGGGCGGGCGCGACGTATTGCGCCGCCTGTTGATGGACGCCGATGTGGTCACGGAAAACTTCCGTGCCGGCACCATGGAGAAATTCGGCCTGGGCTACGAAACGCTGAAAACCCTCAATCCAGGGCTGATCTACTGCGCGATCTCCGGCTACGGCCGCAGTGGCCCGTTCGGCGAGAAAGGCGGCTTCGACCTGATCGCCCAGGGCATGAGCGGCATGATGAGCATGACCGGTGAAGCCGGACGCGAGCCGGTCAAGGCCGGTTCGCCAGTGGCCGACATCAACTCCGGCATTCTCGCCGCTCTCGGCATCTGCGCGGCGTACGCCGCCAAACAGAAAACCGGCCTCGGCCAGATGGTCGATACCTCGCTGTTCGAAGCCGGCCTGCAACAGATGTACTGGCCGGCTGCGGCATATTTCGCCGACGGCACCATCCTGCCGAAGATGGGTTCGGCCAACTCCACCAGCGCGCCGTATCAGGTGTTCCGCACCGCAGACGGCTGGATCAACATTGGTGCCGCCAACCAGGCTAACTACGAACGGCTGGTCGAGGCGCTCGCCGTGCCACAACTCGAAGCCGACCCACGCTTTGCCAGCAACGCGTTGCGCATGGAGCACCGTCTGGCCTTGGTGGAAATCCTCAACGAAGTCCTGGTCGCGCGCACCACGGATGAATGGATGGTGCTGTTCGACAGCCTCGGCCTGCCTGCCGGGCCGGTCCTCGATATCGCCGCGGCGCTGGCCCATCCGCAAACCGAAGCACGCGGCATGGTCGTCGAGACCCAACACCCGACCGAAGGCCGGGTACGCGGCATGGGCTTGCCGATTCACTTCTCCGACATGGACAACGCCGCGCCGCCGAGCAGTCGGCATGCGCCGCTGCTCGGTGAACACACCCGCGAAGTGCTGAAAGAAAGCGGCTACGCGGAAGATGAAATCGACGAGTTGATTCGAAGCCAGGCCGTGGTGGCACTGGCGTAACGCAAAAAAACTGTGGGAGTGAGCCTGCTCGCGATGAGGCCGTGTCAGGCGACATAAGTATCGACTGATACGCCGCCATCGCGAGCAGGCTCACTCCCACAAGGAGCAGCGTTTGCTTTAACGATCCGCTGTTTTTTAGAACAACTACAAAAACAATAAGGTGAACATCATGAGCCGTATCTTGACCGAGGCCGTCAGCCGCCGATCATTCCTGGTATCTGCCGGCGTCACCGTCGGCGGTGCCTTCGCCGCCAACCTGCTGCCCTCCAGCGTCTTCGCCGCGACCAAACCCATCGTGTTGCGCTACACCAGCAGCCTGCCCGATACCCATCCACTGAACATCCAGATGAAGGCGGCTTCGCTAGCCATCAAGACCGAAACCAACGGCGCCGTGGATCTGCAGGTGTACGCCAACGGCGCCATGGGCGGCGACACCGACATGCTCTCCCAGGTGCGCGCCGGGGCAGTCGATTTCATTCCGTTGCCAGGCGCGATTCTCTCCACACTGGTGCCGGCCATGTCGATTGAAAGCATGCCGTTCGCGTTCAAGGACTACGACAGTGTCTGGGCCGCGCTGGACGGCAAGCTGGGCGAATACGTACGGGCCAAGACCGCCAAGGTCGGCCTGATCCCGATGGAGAAAGTCTGGAACAACGGCTTCCGCCAGATCACCAGTTCGACGCGGCCGATCTACACGCCGCAAGACCTGGCCGGCTTCAAACTGCGAGTGCTGGTCAGCCCGCTGTGGACCTCCATGTTCAGCGCCCTGGGCGCCTCCCCTACCGGCATCAGCATCAACGAAACCTACTCGGCGTTGCAGACCAAAGTGGTCGACGGCCAGGAAAACCCGCTGGTGGTCGTCGAAGCCGCGCGCTTCTATGAAGTGCAGAAATACTGCTCCATGACCGACCACATCTGGGGCGGTTTCTGGATCGTCGCTTCGGGCAAGACCTTTCCAAAACTGCCGGCGGACGTGCAGGAAATCGTTTCCCGGCAAATCAACGCTGCGGCGCTGGTCCAGCGTCAACAGGTGATCGATCTCAACGCCAGCCTGGAGCCGTCCCTGACCGCCCATGGCATCACCTTCAACAAAGTCGACCGTTCATTGTTCCGCACTGACTTGCAGTCCAAAGGCTTTTACACCCAATGGAAAGAAAAGTACGGCACTGAAGCCTGGAGCTTGCTGGAGCAGTACGCGGGTCAACTGTCCTAAGCCGGAGACAAGGTCATGAAAAACGAAATACCAATGACGGATGTTTCTCCCGCTGAAGGACTCAGCACGCGCCCCACCACGTTTCGTCTCGGTCGCGCCTTGGACACCGGGCTGCGCTGGCTGACCGAAGGCAGCGCGGCGTTGCTCGTGGTTGTCGAAGTCACGCTGCTGTTTTGCAATGTGTTCTCGCGCTACGTGCTCAATCAACCCATTGTCTGGGGCGACGAACTGGCCTCGCTGCTGTTTCTCTGGCTGGCGATGCTCGGCTCAGTGGTGGCGATGCGTCGAGGCGAGCACATGCGCCTGACGTCGTTCATCGGAAGGCTGCCGCTGGAAAAACGCGCCTTTGTCGACACCTTGGGCGCCGTGATTGTCATCGCGTTCATCGGGTTGCTGTTCACCCCGGCCTGGGAATACGTCAGCGACGAGTGGATCATCACCACCGCCGCCCTTGAAATCCCCAACGCCTTTCGCGTGTCCGCCATCGCGGTCGGTCTGAGCCTGATGCTGATGACCTGCGTCGCGCGTCTGCTGACCAGCGCCCGGTTGATCGACTTCTCGGTGTCGGTGGCGATGTTGGCTTCCCTGGCTGCGTTGTTGTGGGTGGCAGAAGGCTGGATGTTGCTGATGGGTAACTGGAACCTGGTCATTTTCTTCATGATCGGTGTGATGGCGATGATCATGATCGGTGTGCCGATCATGGTGGCGTTCGGCCTGGCCACGGTAGCTTATCTGTCGACCATGACCGGCACACCCTTGACCCTGGTGGTCGGCCGGATGGACGAAGGCATGGCGAGCCTGATCTTGCTGGCCATTCCGTTGTTTGTGTTTTTGGGGGCACTGATCGAGGCCATGGGCATGGCCCGAGCGATGATCCGCTTCCTCTGTTCGTTGATCGGCCATGTCCGTGGCGGTCTGTCTTATGTGTTGATCGGCGCCATCTACCTGATCTCCGGCATTTCCGGCTCCAAGGCTGCCGACATGGCCGCCATCGCGCCGGCGCTGTTTCCGGAAATGAAGAAGCGCGGTGAGGATGAAAACGAACTGGTGGCGATGCTCAATGCCTCCGGGGCGATGTCGGAAACCATTCCGCCAAGCCTGGTGCTGATCACCATCGGCTCGGTGACCGGCGTGTCGATTTCCGCCCTGTTCACCGGTGGTTTCATGCCGGCGGTGGTGGGTGCAATCGCCATGGCGGCGGTGATCTGGTGGAAAAACCGCAAAGGCAACGCCACCACCGGTAAACGCGCCTCCGGCAAGGAAATCGGCCACTCGCTGCTGGTCGCGTTACCGGCACTGGCCCTGCCCTTCGTGATCCGCACCGCGGTGGTCGAAGGGGTCGCGACCGCCACCGAAGTCGCCGCCATCGGCGTGGCCTACACCTTCATCGTCGGGTTGCTGTGCTACCGCTGCTTTGACTGGCGCCGGTTGTATCCGATCCTGGTCAGCACCGCGTCGCTGTCCGGCGCGATCCTGATCATCATCGGCAGCGCCACCGCCATGGCCTGGGCATTGACCCAGTCGGGCTTCTCGCACCAGTTGGCGCAGGTGATGTCGACGGTGCCGGGGGGCGCGATGGGCTTCCTGATCATCTCCGCCGTGGCGTTCATCCTTCTGGGCAGTTTTCTGGAAGGCATCCCGGCCATCGTGCTGTTCGGGCCGCTGCTGTTTCCGATTGCCAAAGACATGGGCATCAACGACGTGCATTACGCCATGGTCGCGATCTTCGCCATGGGCCTGGGTTTGTTCGCCCCGCCGTTTGGGGTGGGTTTCTACGCCGCCTGCGCCATCGCCAAGGTCGACCCCAGCGGCGCCATGCGCCGGGTCTGGCCGTATCTCGGCGCACTCGTTGTCGCCTTGGGCGTGCTGATCGCCGTGCCCTGGATTTCCATCGGTTTCCTGCCCACTGCCTGAATCACCTTTGACTCCAGCCGACGGTAGAAGCCCGACCGTCGGCCCTCAAACACGAGGTTTTTTATGAACTTTTCCACACTGCAAGCCGGCATCGCCACCGAGCGTCGATTGATTGTCGACCGGGAACGCACCATCTCGTTTCTGGGCGAGGACTTACGCATCTACGCCACGCCCCGGCTGGTGGATGACATCGAACAGACCTGCCTTGATTACCTGCTCACCTTCCTCGATGAGGGCGAAAACACCGTCGGCGCAGCAGTCGACATCCGCCATGTCGGCGCCACGTTGCTCGGCATGTCGGTCAGCATCGTCGCCACGGTGACCCGAATCGAGGGTCGCAGCATCACTTTCAACGTCGAAGTTCGCGATGACGTCGAGCTGGTGGCCACGGCGGCGCATACCCGGGTGGTGGTGAACGTCGCCAAACTGCGCAGCCGCGTTCAGGCCAAGGCCGAGGCGGCCGCCGCAGGGGAAGTCGAAGACAGCGTGCTCAGCCCTTCCCAATTCGCCGCGTCGCGCTGAGCAAGGACGACGTCATGATCACGCTGCACGAACGCAATGGCTTATCGAACCTTGCGCCCGAGGATGCGCTACCGATTGTCGATGCTCACCACCACCTGTGGGACCTGGGCAACGGTCGATATCCCTGGCTGCAGGACGACTATCACGAGGATTTTTTTCTCGGTGACTATCACAGCCTGTGCCGTGATTTCTTGCCGGAAAACTTTCTCGCCCTGACCGAACGACAACGGTTGGTGGGAACGGTGCATGTCGAGGCCGAACGGGCTCGCGATGAGCAAGTCGCCGAGACACGCTGGCTGGAACAGGTGAACGCCCGTTACGGCTTCCCGAATGCCATCGTTGCCCACGCCTGGTTCGACCGAGAGGACAGCGCGGACATTCTCGCGGCCCAGGCTGCCAGGCCGCTGGTCAAAGGCATCCGTTCCAAACCGGTGACCTCGGCATCGCCAGACGTATCAATTGCCGGCGCCAGGGGCACCATGCAAGACCCGAAATGGCTGGAAGGCTTTTCGCGTCTGGCTGACCACGGTCTGTCGTGGGACCTGCGCGTGCCGCCGTGGCACCTGGTCGAGGCCGCCGAAGTGGCGGCGATGTTTCCGCACATCCAGATCGCCCTCAATCACACCGGTTTCGCCTGGGACCGCAGCCCGCACGGCATGAGCCGCTGGCGTAAAGGCCTGGAAGCACTGGCCTTGCAGCCTAACGTGCACATCAAGCTGTCGGAGTTCGGGTTGAAAGACTCGCTCTGGAACTACGACGACAACCGGATCGTGGTGCTGACCGCATTGGAGATCTTCGGCCCCGAGCGCTGCATGTTCGCCAGCAATTTCCCGGTCGCCGGATTGCGCGCGTCCTACGACACGATTGCCGATGGCGTGGCCGCGATGCTCGCGCCACTGGGGCGTGCCGTGCAGGAAGCGGTGTTCGCCGGCAATGCGCAACGCTTTTATCGTCTGGAGGAACAGCATGGATAACCCCTCCGTGATCGACTGGCGTGCGCGCTTTCTGGCCAACGGCGAGGATGCGGACTTACCCATCGTCGACGCTCATCAACACTATTTCGATATCGAAAAGCATTACTACCCGTGGCTGAACGACCGTCCGTTGCGACCGTTTCGTTATGGAGATTACTCGTCGATCTGCCGCAACTTTCTGCCTGAAGACTATCGCCGGCTGACGGGCAACCATCGCATCGTGCAGACCGTCGTTATCGAGGGTGAATGGGACCCTGCGACGCCCGCCGACGAGGTGGGTTTTGTCGAGTCGCTGGCACAAAACGAGCCGACCCTGGCGGCGATGGTGGCGCAGGTTTGGCTGGATCGTGAAGACGCATCGGACCTGTTGCGGCTGTACGGCGATCATCCGTTGGTGCGCGGCGTGCGCCACAAACCTGCGGTCACCCGCCTTGAAGCCTGGCGCGAAGATTTCGTTGCGCCCGGCTCCATGCGTGACCCTCGTTGGCGCGAGGGCTACGCACAACTGGCTGAAAACGGCCTGCACTTCGAGTTGCAGGCGCCGTGGTGGCATCTGCCGGAAGCGGCCGAGCTGGCGAGGGACTTTCCCGACGTGACCATTGTGGTCAATCACACGGCGCTGCCGGCTGATCGTTCGCAAGAAGGGTTGGCCGGCTGGCGTGAAAACCTCGCATTGCTGGCACGGGAGCCGAACGTCGCCCTGAAGATTTCCGGCATTTGCGTCCCCGGCGAGGCATGGCCCGTCGAGTCGAACCGCGTGGTGGTGAACGACGCGATTTCGATTGTCGATGTCAGTCGCTGTGCGTTTGCCAGCAATTACCCGGTCGACGGCGTCGTGAACGGCATGAGCGAGATCTTCGACGGCTTTAAAACGATTGTCAGCGACCGCTCCCTGACCGATCGGCTCGCCCTGTTTCATGACAACGCCCGACGCATTTACCGGCTCACTTGACCCTCATTTGAACAGCCTTTCAGGAGTTCCCATGTTTGAAGTTTCAGGCCACAACTACATCGCTGGCGCTCGTTCGGCAAAAGGCTCGAGCACCTTGCAAAGCCACGACGCCAATACCGGCGAAGCACTGCCGTATCGCTTCCATCAGGCGACCACGGATGAAGTGAATGCGGCCGCAGAAGCGGCGGCCACGGCTTACCCGATCTTTCGTAATCTTTCATCCGCTCGACGCGCTCAGTTTTTGGAGGCGATTGCCACTGAGCTTGAGGCGCTGGACGACTCGTTCATCGCCCTGGTGTGCCGGGAAACTGCCCTGCCCGCCGGCCGTATTCAAGGTGAGCGGGCACGCACCAGCGGCCAGATGCGCCTGTTCGCCACGATGCTGCGTCGCGGCGATTTCTACGGCGCGCGCATCGATCGTGCGCTGCCCGACCGTCAACCGTTGCCTCGCCCCGACCTGCGCCAGTACCGCACCGGGCTCGGTCCGGTCGCCGTGTTCGGTGCCAGCAACTTCCCGCTGGCCTTCTCGACCGCCGGCGGCGACACCGCCTCCGCCCTCGCAGCGGGCTGCCCGGTGGTGTTCAAGGCCCACAGCGGTCACATGGCAACCGCCGATTACGTCGCCGATGCGATCACTCGCGCGGCCAGGAAAACCGGAATGCCTGATGGCGTGTTCAGCATGCTCTACGGCAGCATCGGTGAAGCATTGGTCAAGCACCCGGCGATTCAGGCGGTAGGTTTCACCGGTTCATTGCGCGGTGGCCGGGCCTTGTGTGACATGGCGGCGGCACGGCCTCAGCCGATTCCGGTGTTCGCCGAGATGAGCAGCATCAATCCGGTGGTGTTGATGCCCGAAGCACTCAAGGCGCGCGGTGACAAGATCGCTGCCGAATTGGCCGCTTCCGTGGTCCTGGGCGCAGGTCAGTTCTGCACCAATCCCGGTTTGGTTTTGGGCATTCGTTCGCCAGAGTTCACGGCCTTCCTCGAACGTTTCACCGGGTTGATGGGCGAGCAATCAGCGCAAACGATGCTCAATGTTGGCACGCTGAAAAGCTATTGCCACGGTCTGGACAATCTTCACGCACACCCTGGCATGACGCACCTGGCCGGTACCGCACAACAGGGCAATCAGGCGCAACCGCAAGTGTTCAAGGCCGATGTCAGCCTGTTGATCAACGGGGATGAGTTGCTTCAGGAAGAAGTCTTCGGCCCGACCACCATCGTCGTGGAGGTCGCCGATCACGCCGAATTGCTCCAGGCACTGCACGGTTTGCGCGGTCAGTTGACCGCTACGTTGATCGTCGAAGATTCGGAGCTCAATACCCTGAACGACGTGCTGGCCCTGCTGGAACAGAAAGTCGGTCGCGTGCTGTTCAACGGTTATCCGACCGGGGTGGAAGTCTGCGATGCCATGGTTCACGGCGGTCCGTACCCGGCCACTTCGGATGCGCGCGGTACATCGGTCGGAACGTTGGCGATCGACCGTTTCCTGCGTCCCGTTTGTTATCAGAACTGCCCCGACAGCTTGCTGCCGGACGCCCTGAAGAACGCCAACCCGCTGGGCATTGCCCGACTGGTGGACGGTGTCAGCAGCCGTGATGCGCTGTAAGTCACCCGGCTTCAACTAACACCCGCTGTCAGCAACTTCCGCGCCTGTTGAACAACAGGCGTCGGATTCGCTCGTCCCAAAAACCGCTTCACCCACACAACAACAAAAACAGAGGAAGTCTCATGCACGTTCAACTTCACCGGAAACACCGCTTTTGCAAATTGATGCTGGCCGTGACCGCTGCCGTGATGATCAACACCGCAGGCGCTCAACTGGCCGTTGCCGAAACCGCTCCTGCCGCGACGACAGCCCCTATGCAATGTGTAACTGAAGCCACACCGCGCTACACCAAAACCCCCACCGGTTACCTCATGGTCCTGCGCATGGGCGACAACGCCTTCAAGGAACTGACCAAACTGGCCATCGCCGAGAAAATCCCCAGCGCGTCCATCAGCGGCATCGGCTTCGGCAATGTGAAGTTCGGTTTCTGGAACAAGGACAAAAAAGACTTCGACGCCAAGACCTTGAACAGTGTCGAGATGGCCAGCGTCACCGGCTCGGTGGCGTGGAAGAACGACCAGCCTTCGATCCATATGCACGGCGTTGCCGGTGACGCCACGTTTCAAGCGTACGGCGGCCACATCCTCGACTTCGAAGTCACCACCGGCTCGATGGAAATCACCGTGATCGTGCACCAACGTCGTCTGGAACGCGGGATTGACCCGTGCATCGGCGCCAATGTGTTGGGTATTTAAGCCAGGCAAATAACGCTCCCGCAGGCATCGAACGTGCCGGCACCCGCTACTGCGGGAGCCACCCTCCCAAATTCAAACTACAAAAATAAAGGGGCGATTCACATGAGCAAGAAGAAAACGGCGGTGACCTTTGCATTGGGTGCCATTGCACTCAGCACCCAGGCGCACGCCGACTTCCTGAGTGACAGCAAAGCCACGTTGGGAATGAGAAATTTCTACTTCAACAACGACAACCGCGACGGCACGGCTGCGCCGTCGAAAACCGAAGAGTGGGCGCAGGGTTTCATGCTCGATTACAAGTCGGGCTACACCGACGGCACGGTTGGTTTTGGCGTCGACGCACTGGGCCTGATGGGGATTACGCTGGACAGTGGCAAAGGACGGCACGTCGGCAGCTCGATGATTCCTTCAGAGAGCGACAATAGCGCGGTCGACGAATGGAGCCGGTTGGGGTTGACCGGCAAGGTCAAGGTCTCGAAAACCGAACTGCGCCTGGGCACGCTGATGCCCAAGCTTCCCATCCTCGTCTCCAACGACGGCCGCCTGCTGCCGCAGACCTTCGAAGGTGGCCAGATCACCTCGGGCGAGTTCAAGGATTTGACCTTCACCGCAGGCCGAATCGAACACGCCACCGGTCGGGGCTCAAGCGATCAGACCGGGTTGGCTGCCACGGGCGGCACTCGTGAAAGCAACGCGTTCGACTTCGCCGGCGGCGACTGGAAAGTCACCAAGGACCTGACCGCCCAGTATTACTACGCTAACCTGGACAACTACTACACCCAGCAGTTTTTCGGTCTGATCCACACGCTGGCGATCGCGGAAGGTCAATCGCTGAAAACCGACTTGCGCTACTTCAAGACCGATTCATCCGGTGCAAACAGCTCGGGGACGTCAGGCTACAAAATCAGCGGCTACACCGAGGGCAATGATGGTGAGATCGACAATCGAACCTGGAGCGCCGCGCTGATTTATACGGTGGGTGGCCATGGCCTCACAGCGGGTTATCAAAGCGTTTCGAGCGGCAGCAACTTCACGCAGCTCAATCAAGGCAGCCTGGCCAACAAGGGTGCCGGCGGCTCCAGCGTCTACCTGTACACCGACCGACTGATTCAAACCTTCACCCGCGCAGGGGAACGCACAGCCTTCGGTCAATACGCCTACGATTTTGCCGCCATGGGGGTGCCCGGACTGAAAGCGTCTGTCATGTACCTCAGCGGGGACAACATCAAGACGACCTCTGGCGATACCCAGAAGGAATGGGAGCGGGATATTGCGCTGGACTACGTGATTCAGTCAGGTTCGCTTAAAGGTGTCGGGTTCGGATGGCGTAACGGCAAGTCCAACAGCGAGGCGTCCCGCAACCAGGATCAGAATCGCTTGATCGTGAGCTACAGCATCCCACTGCTGTAGGAGCAAAGCTTGCTCCGGGCGGCGATCCGACGATGGCGTCGGCACCTTCAACATCAACGTGACTGACACACCGCTATCGCGAGCAGGCTCACTCCCACATTGGATCTTGGGTGGCCGCAAAATGTATGACCAACCTCATTCCCTGTGGGAGTGAGCCTGCTCGCGATGGCCTCGGCAAACTCAACATCAAGGTGACTGACCCACCGCTATCGCGAGCAGGCTCGCTCCCACATTGGATCGCGGGTGGCCGCAGAATGTGTGATTGACCTCATTTCCTGTGGGAGTGAGCTTGTCCAGATTCATTAGGCCAGATCAGTGTTGAACTGATATCGCTTCGCCAGGGAACTCCTGACGTCCGCCACGCATCCTAGACTATGAGGTACTTCCTTTTTTGCTTCACGCTTTCCGAGGACACCGTCATGCGTCGTCTGATTATCATCTCTTCACTAGTGCTTTGTTTGCCCGTTGGTTCGGCCATGGCCGATGTAGATGCAAAAGATGTCGCCACCTCGGCTGGGGTCTCCGCATCGCTGTACTCGACCTTTAAGGATGACAAACGGGTGATTCCAGCCCGAGATGACGCCACCAGCTTCGTCGCCAGTGGTGGCGCGATTCGGGGTGCTTATCTGGAGTCGTACTTAAAGCAGGTTCGCCTGGAAAATCCCGGCCTCAACGCCAGCGACGAAGACCTGGCCAGAGCAATCCTCGTCCAGGAAGGCGTAGCTGCAGGTCAATAAAGGCTGAAAAAGTAGCGGTGGGGCTCGCGGCACCCGGATAGCGTGTGCAGCCCTACCTCGCTTCCGCACCTGAGAAACGCGCCCAACCTGCCACCAATTGCGCGCTGATGCTCACGCCGCCACACACCACAATCACTACATCATGGGCATCGGCAATCGCCGGATGGTCCAGGTATCCAATCGCCAACGAAACGCCGCACGCCGGCTCGACCAACTGACGCAGGTCGTTGGCGTAACGCACCACGCCCATGATCGCCTCGTCATCGCTGAGCACGACACATTCATGCGGGAAATCGAGGATGTGCTGCACCGGCCAGGCAGCCACCAACGTAGCGCCGAGCGACTTGGCGACCGTATCGATCCGGGGAAATACCACCGGATGTCCGGCGCTGACAGCGGCGGCAAAAGACGCGGCACCCTGGGTTTCACACGCGATGATCCGGCAGTCCATGCGCTTGTGGCGGATCAATCCGGTGAGAATCCCCGCCAGCAAGCCTCCGCCCCCAACCGACATCACAAGTGCATCGACCTGAGGACAGTCCTCGAGGATTTCATCGACCATCGTGCTGTGCCCTTCCCACAGCACCGGGTGATCGAAGGCTGGCACGTATTCGGTGTCCGCGCCCTGGGCGAGTTCCTTGGCCCGTAGATTGGCTTCGTCCCAGACCTTGCCATGGACGATCACCTCGGCACCGGTTTTCCTGATCCGTGCACGGGTGGTTTCCGGCGTGGTGTTCGGCACCACGATGCAGGCTTTCAACCCCAGGCTGGCGGCAGCCACGGCGGTGGCAAACCCGGCATTGCCGCCGGAAGGACAGATCACTTTGCGTTTCCCTTGCACCGCCGCCTGGCTGCACAACAGCCCTATGCCGCGAAGTTTGAATGAGCCGCTCGGTTGCAGGTTTTCCAGTTTGAGCCAGATTCGGCGGGACGGGGTCGACAGATCCGGATGCAGAATCAAGGGCGTTCTGATGTGAAGCATGGTGGTGCTCCTTAAGGGTGAACGGTCCTTATCCAAGCTTAGTTCACCCTGCCCGGCGGCTACCGCTTCAGCTATAACGCGGTGCGGCCGTGGAGTTGCCGAACAACCCCGAAAGCGTCTGACGCTGGGCTTCGTAAGTGTCCCACTGGTCGCCTTGGTGCAGGCCGGGAATGGTCACCACTTCGCCTTGCGCCAGGCCCGTCAACGCGGCATCGACCATGTCCTGGGCAGACATCACGATCTCTTGCGGCAGGTTTTCCACTGGGTTGCCGGCCTCGCTCCAGAAGTCGGTAGCGGTGGCGCCGGGCAATACGGCCTGGATACGAATGCCTTTGTCCGCCAACTCGCGGTGCATCGACTGGCTCAGGCCGAGGACAAACGCCTTGGTCCCGCCATACACGCCGTTAAGAATTTCCGGGGCGATGGCAACGATCGAGGAGATATTGATCACCGTCCCGGTGCCGCGAGCGACGAAGCCTGGCACCACCGCGTAAGCCAGGCGCATCAACGCGGTCACGTTGAGGGTGATCATGTCTTCCATGTCATCCACCGGGCTGCCGAGCAGCGGCATGACAGCACCGACCCCGGCGTTGTTGACCAACAGGGTGATACTGGCGTCGTTGCGTAGAATCTCTTCAACCCGCCGCACGTCGGCCTTGTCTTTCAGATCAGCGGCGACCACTTCCACGGCGCGGCCGGTTTCGTTACTCAGGTGGTTGGCCAGGGCGTTCAGTTTTGCCTGGCTGCGGGCGACCAGAATCAGGTCGTAACCCTGCCGGGCGAGGCGGTCGGCATACACCGCGCCGATGCCCGAAGAAGCGCCAGTGATCAGTGCGGTACCTTTGGATGAGAGAGCCATGTCGATTACCTTCACAGTGAGGCGATAACGTCGCCGGGTGCGAACCGTTATAAAGGGTCTAACGCTCGTCTCAAATGACGTTTAAAGTACGTTTTTCGGACATGACCTTTTGAGGACACCTCAATGACATCCATAGCGTTTGTAGTGTTTGAAGGGTTCCAGTCCATGGCGCTGGCGGCCATGCCGGTGTTCGAGTACGCCAACTTCAGTGCCGGCGAAGCGCTTTATGATGTCAGCGTAGTGTCCGAAGACGGCCGCACATTGCGTGCGTCCGGTGGCCTGAGCGTCGGCACCGAAGCCTTTGGTGAACGAGTGTTCGATACGGTGATCGTAGTCGGCGGCGATGCCATCCTCGAGCAGGCGCCCGAGGGCGTGCTGACGTATCTGCGCCACAGCGTTAAAACCGCACGGCGCACGGCGTCGATCTGCTCCGGGGCGTTCGTCCTCGCCCAAGCCGGTTTGCTCGACGGACGGCGGGCCACCACCCACTGGGCTTATGCCCGGGAGCTGCAAGCGCGGTTCCCGTCGATCAAGGTCGAAGAAGACCGCATCTACGTCGTCGACGGTTCGATCTGGACCTCCGCCGGGATGACCGCCGGCATCGACCTGGCGCTGGCCATGGTGGAAAAGGATCACGGCGCCGCACTGGCCCGTTCCGTGGCGCAGAAACTGGTGATGTACCACCGCCGCGCGGGCGGCCAGTCGCAGCACTCGGCGCTGTTGGAACTGGAGGCGAAATCCGACCGCATTCAAACCGTCCTCGGCTATGCGCGAGAACACCTCACCGAAACCTTGTCGGTGGAGCAACTGGCGGACGTCGCGCGCCTCAGCCCTCGGCAGTTCAGCCGGGCCTTTCGCGCGGAAACCGGTCAATCACCAGCCAAAGCCATCGAGAACCTGCGCCTGGAAACGGCACGGCAGATGCTGGAGCGCGGACGCCTGACCCTCGACCAGATCGCCGAAGAATCCGGTTTCAGCGACTGCCGTCGTATGCGCGAAGCCTTCCTGCGGGCGTTCGGACAGCCGCCGCAAGTGATTCGGCGAAATGCCAGGGCCGACGGCGCCACGTAGGAGCTGCCGCAGGCTCCTACACTGAACGGTGTCAGGTCCGTTTGTGGAGGTGCAGATGAAAATCTCGGCCAAACTGGCGTTTTTCGCCATTGTTTCCACCCTCGCCTACCTTGGGCTTGCGGTGTGGGGGCTTGGCGGGTTCTCGGCGTTTTTCGCTCATGCACCGCTGGTGGTCATCGTGCTTGCCACGTTGGTGATGGTCATCGCGTCCTGGTTCACCGAGGTCAACCTGAGTTCCGGCGAACGTGAAGACCGGGCCAATCGCTGGGTGCTGCCGGTGTTCGGGGTGATCGGTTTATTAAGCGGGTACCTGCCGGCCTACACCGACCGGATCGATTTCTGGACCTTTGGCGGCGAAGGGGTGCGCTGGCTCGGGGCGTTGCTGTTCATCATCGGCGGCACGCTGCGGATGTGGCCGGTGTTTGTGCTGGGCAAGCGTTTCAGCGGATTGGTGGCGATTCAGCCGGGGCACACGCTGGTCACCGACGGGATTTATCGCACCTTGCGCAACCCCAGTTATCTGGGGCTGATGATCACTGCCGTGGGCTGGGCACTGGCCTTTCGCTCTGGCGTTGGCCTGTTGCTGGCCGCGCTGACGCTAATCCCGCTGATCGCCCGCATTCACGCCGAAGAAGCGCTGTTAAGGGCGCAGTTCGGCAGCGAATACGAGGCTTACTGCGCCCGCAGTTGGCGGTTGATTCCCGGGGTTTATTAGCCAATTCACCTATCCCCTGTGGGAGCGAGCCTGCTCGCGATTGCGATCTTTCAGTCACATCAACGCTGAATGTGCTGACGCCATCGCGAGCAGGCTCGCTCCCACATTAGATTGTGTGTAGGCGGATTTGGTCGTCTTGATCCACATGGGCCTCGACCGAGTCGTAGCTGGCTAATGTGGCATGCGGAGTCTGGAGCGGATGGTCGTGGGTCGCGGTCACCACGATCAGGCCCGCTCCCGCTGCCTCGGCGGCGAGAATGCCCACGGTGGCGTCTTCGAAAATCAGGCAATCGGCCGGTTCAACGCCCAAACGCCTGGCTGCCAGTCGATAGCCCGCGGGATCAGGCTTTCCGGCACTCACATCTTCCGCAGTGACCATCACCAAAGGCTCTGGAATGCCCGCCGCGGCCATCCGCCGCAGCGCCAATGCCTTCGGCGCCGAGGTGACGATTGCCCATTGGTTGGCGGGCAGCGATTTCAGGAAATTCGCCGCGCCAGGCACCTCGATGATCCCCTCGACATCCTCGATTTCCGCCTCGGTGATGAACGCCGCTTCCGCCTCGCCATCCACCCCCGGCAACGCCAGGCGATTGATGGTGTCGATGGCGCGAACGCCATGGATGGTGGGCAGGAATGAGACGACATCGACGCCGTGACGCAAGGCCCAGGCCGCCCAGATCCGCTCGGCAGCGGCGATGGAGTTGAGGACGGTGCCGTCCATATCAAACAGAAAAGCGCGGTATGAGGTGTTGAGGACAGATTTTTGAGCAGACAAGGGGGAGGTACCTCTCGCAAGTGCCAGGCGGGTTCGCCGAACAATGTAGCATTTGCGAGGAGCTGCCGAACGCTACCCGAGCCTTCGGCAACTCCAGCAGAGGTTTTTCTTGCTAAGCGGTGCGCGGTGCTTCAACAGGCGGCGTGCCGTCGTGAAACATTGTTTTCAATTGAGCACGCAGTTCCGGTGAATCGGTGTGCTTGTGAACACTGACCGCATGCTGTGCAGCAGCCTCGAGCAGTTCGTTTTCAGAGTCTGCGCACAGAGCGACCGAGCATTTGGCATCACTTGGAAACTCGCGGCAGTCGATGTATTTACGCGCCATGATCTTCTCCTCCCTGCGACGAACGCAGGCCGCGGCCTGCGCGAATGGTCACTCGACGCGCCCCCAGACATCAAACACGATTGCATGTCGCACCGAGTGTGCCGACTCTTGAAGTATAGGCCCGCCACAAGGCCCATTGTCACAGGTGGGATGGGTTCAGGTTCTATAGGGTGTCTTTCGACTTCAAGGCAAATTCCACACAGTCCAGCAACTGCCCGAGCGCCCACGGTTTCTTGATGAACGACACCGAATGCCTGACCCCGGAACTTTCCGGGGTTTCAAAACCGGACATGATCATGATCGGTTTTTCGGGCCAACGGTCGCCAAACAGATTGGCCAGATCGGCGCCGTTGAGCTTGCCTGGCATGGTGATGTCCGTGAGCAACAAGCTAACCTGTCGTGCATGCAATTCCAGATATTCCGATGCAGCGTCTGCACTGATATGCGGTTCAACCACAAAGCCTTCTTCCTGAAGAATTTCGCAGAGAAATTCCAGGATCAGCGGGTCGTCCTCAACCACGAGAATCAACCCGCCAGCAAGGTGATCACCTGCTATCGATTCTGGACACATGATTTGCCACTCCCTGATCGCATCAATGATTTCGCGGGTTCAAATCCGCTACCTATCAGGTATGAGCAGCGGACTTCGCGGAAATTCATTTTTGATACAACCGGGAGGCGAAATCAGGCGCATACAGCGCTGCAGGGCGCCTGCCAACCAGGTTCTGGTCTCGACCAGGGGTGTGCGGATCAGTACGACGATGCGTCTTTTTTCATGCTGTCCTTGGACATCGCATCCTTTTTCATTCCGTCCTTGGACATGGCGTCTTTCTTCATCGCGTCCTTGCTCATGGAATCCTTGGACATGGCGTCCTTTTTCATCGTGTCTTTGTGCATCGCGTCTTTGGACATTGAGCCCTTGCTCATGCTGTCGTTGCTCATGCTGTTACTGGTTGCTGCATCAGCGGCAAACACGCTGGCGGCGCTAAACGCCAGGCACATGGACAGTACGGTGGTCGCTAACTTTTTCATGATGAAACTCCTTGAAGCACAGGTTGCGAAGCGCAGCGGGTGCTGCGCAGTGAAGTGGCCAGGCGCCATCAGCTACCAGCAAACCAGTTGTAGCCCTGGTCTTCCCAGTAGCCACCCGGATAAGTGTTGGTGACGAAAAGCGCCTGAATATGTTTGGGGTTCTTGTAGCCCAGCTTGGTGGGCATGCGCAGCTTCATCGGGAAGCCGTATTCGCGCGGCAGCACCGCGCCGTCATAGGTCAGCGCCAGTAAGGTTTGCGAATGCAGTGCGGTGGCCATGTCGATGCTGGTGTAGTAGTCGTCCGCGCATTTGAAGCCGACATATTTGGCATCCGTGTCGGCACCGATCCGTCTCAGGAAGTCACTGAACCGTACGCCGCCCCAGCGCCCGATCGCGCTCCAGCCTTCGACGCAGATGTGCCGGGTAATCTGTTCGGTCTGCGCCATGGCGCGCAGTTCTTCCAGGCGCCAGCTGCGCTTGTCGGCGACCATGCCGGTCACTTCCAGTCGATAACCCTCTTCCTCCACCGTCGGCGCCTCCTCGATGCCGTAGAAGGCATTGAACGGAAACGGCCGGGTGATCATTGACTCGGGATAAGTCGGTGCCAGGGTATTGGGGTTGAACAACCAGCCCTGGACCCGATCGTTGAACCGGGACATGGAGGACAACGCGGTTTCGACGCTCTCGTTGTCGGTGAGGTTGCAGCCGGACAACATGGCCACGCCGCCGAGGGTCAGGCCGCGCATCAGGAACGAGCGTCGCGAGCGGTCCTCGATCTGCGGTGCGAGGATCTTTCTGGCATCCGTCAGGATGGACGACTCGTCCAGCCCTGAGCCTTGAATGCGCTTTTTCATACGACCTCCTTGCGACCGACAATCATGGCCCACAACGTTTTGGGCACCAGCGCGACCATCACCAAATGAACCGCGACAAAGGCCACCAACAGCGCCATCGCGATGAAGTGCACGTGCCGCGCGCTTTCGTAGCCACCCATCAGCTCACGCAACAGCGGAAACTGGACGGATTTCCACAACACCAGCCCGGAGATCACCAGCAGCGTGATGTCGACCATCACGAACAGGTACGCCACCCGTTGCACCTGGTTGTAATGACTCAGGTCGGCATGCCCCAATCGACCACGCAATGCCGCCCACAAGTCATGCAAAACCCCTTTGGGCGAAACCGGGAAAAAGCGCCGTTTCAGACGACCACTGACGAGGTTGATGATCAGGTAGACAAGACCGTTGACGGCCAGAAGCCACATCGCCGCGAAATGCCATTGCAACGCGCCAGCGAGCCATCCACCCAAGGTGATTTCTTTGGGAAAACTGAAGTCGTACAGCGGGGAGGCGTTATAGATTCGCCAACCGCTGGTGACCATGACCAGCACCGCCAGGGCGTTCAGCCAATGGGTCAGCCGTAACCAGCGGGGATGGCTGCTGACCGTGGGTGTAGCAGGTAACTGCGACATGATGGGCTCCCGGCGGTTGATCGTTGGAGCCGATTATGCGAGCCGACAGATCGCCAAATCCTCACGTAAAGTTAAATTAAACGTGATAACTACCCACCTATAACCTGTGGGAGTGAGCCTGCTCCCACAGTTTTTTTTGCGTGGTCCGCCCTTGGCTCAATTGTGGTTAAAATGCCGCCCCCACAAATTGCTGGCCCTGCCCGATGAACGCTGACGCCCTTTCCACCCTCCACGACCATCTGCTGACAGCCCTGGCCACCGCCCCCGCCGAAACCCGCCGGCTGTTCCACGGCCGGGGCCGGTGCTGGCCGGGGCTGGAGCAATTGACGGTCGACTGGTTGCAGGGCGTGGTGCTGGTGTCGCTGTTCAAGGAACCCGAAGCCTCGCAGCTGGAGGCGTTGAAACACAAACTGATGGACCTCACGCAATCGCCTGCGTGGACGCAATCCGGCGCGCATACCCTCTTGCTGCAACATCGCTACCTGCTGCAAAGCACCACCGAGTGGTTGTTGGGGGACGCGATCGACGAGATGACGATCACCGAGGGCGGCCTGCATTACCGGGTGGACCTGGGCCGCAAGCAGAACACCGGCCTGTTCCTCGACATGCGTTACGGCCGCGACTGGGTGCGGGCCAATGCCCAGGGCAAGCGCGTGCTGAATCTGTTCGCCTACACCTGCGGCTTTTCGGTAGCGGCCATCGAAGGGGGGGCGACGCACGTGGTCAATCTGGACATGTCCAGCCCGGCCCTGAGCCGTGGCCGCGACAATCACCGGCTCAACGGCCACGACCTGAGCAAGGTGACGTTCCTCGGTCATGACCTGTTCAAGTCCTGGGGCAAGGTGATCGGCAAGGGCCCTTACGACCTGGTGATCATCGACCCGCCGTCGTTTCAGAAAGGCAGTTTCCTGCTGACCAAGGACTACCAGCGCGTGCTGCGCCGACTGCCGGAACTGCTCAGCCCTCAGGGTACGGTTCTGGCGTGCATGAACGATCCGGCGTTTGGTGCGGACTTCCTCATCGACGGCGTCACCCGCGAAGCACCGAGCCTGCGGTTCGAGCAACGGCTGGACAACCCGCCGGAATTTCCCGATGCCGATGTTGAATGCGGGTTGAAGGCGTTGGTGTTCAAGCGGGAGGATTGAGCACCAGGGCAAACAACTCACCATGCCCGTTCACATTGAGCTTGTGATAGAGATTGCGCCGGTGCACCTTCACCGTCTCCGGGGAAATGCCCATCTGCTGGGCGATCGCCTTGCTTGAGAAGCCCTGGAGAATCAGTCGCGCCGTTTCGATTTCCCGCACCGACAGACGCGCGTCGAAACGATCCAGCAGGGTCGCCAGATCCCCGGCCACCGCCTCGGTGGCCGGTCCTTCCGGGGGCATCAGTTGCAGGTGACGGCGCATCGCCGCCAGCACCCAATCGCGCACGCAAAGCAGGCAGCCCTGCTCTTCAAGCGTGAATCGGGTCGAGCGTCCCAACGACAAACCGAGCACGGCGCCCTCGACGTTGACCATGAACTGCAACTCGTCGCCGCCCACCACGCTGCGGAAGTAGCTCAGGTAGTACTCGCTCTGCTGGAACTGGTCGGGGGCCACCGAATCGAGGCTGTGCAAACCGTCGGCAATACCGGCACAGGCGGCCTGATAAAACGGATCGAGCAAGTACATGCCAGCGCTGTAGTCCGCGAGGTCTTCATGCTCGGCAGCACCGCCCTTCGAGTCGAAATCGATCAGCAGGCGCGGCACCCGCCCGGCCCTCATGACTGCGACCAACGCGTTGTCCATCGGCACCAGCAGCCGCAGCGTATCAACCAGCGCACGCCAGAACCCGTCCTGCCCCACCGCACCAAAGACCCGCGCCAGCCCCTGGTGCACCGGTAACTCTTTCAACAACGCGTCCACGCCCTACCCCTTTCGAGTAACCCATGATGGGAATGGGTGAGTCCACTCCCGGTCGATACGCTGCAAGCACCTGATCATCACCGGCCTGCAGCAGGCCAGGAGTGCCGCATCATGAGTCGTCACCGCTCGTATATCAATCTTGGACTGGGCACCTGTCTGTCGGTCTCGCTATCGGCGGTTGCCGCCGACGGCCCGACGGTTCACGTCTACAACTGGTATGACTACATTGGCCCCACGACCCTGCAGGATTTCAAGCGTGACACCGGGATTGTCCCGGTCTACGACACCTTCGACAGCGCCGAAGTGCTGGAGGGCAAATTGCTCACCAGCCGCAGCGGATACGACGTGGTGGTGGCCAGCAACTTCAGTTTGCCGACCCTGATCAAGGCCGGCGCCCTGGCACCTCTGCCCCACGCGCAGATGCCCGATTTCAAAAACATGGACGCTGACTTGTTGGCGAAACTGGCCAAGAACGATCCGGGCAACCAGTACGCCGTGCCGTATCTGTGGGGCACCAACGGCATCGGCTACAACATCGACAAGGTCCGCGCCGCGCTGGGCGACAAGGCGCCGGTGGATTCCTGGGACCTGGTGTTCAACGAAGCGAACCTGGCCAAGCTCGGCGAGTGCGGCGTGGCCATGCTCGACTCGCCGGCCGAGATGCTGCCGGTCGCCCTGCACTACCTCGGCCTGCCACCCAACAGCACCAACCCCGAAGACTACAAAAAGGCCGAGGCACTGCTGCTCAAGCTGCGTCCGCACATTGCTTACTTCAACTCGTCCAAGTTCATCAGCGATCTGGCCAACGGCAACATCTGCGTGGCGGTGGGTTGGTCCGGCGCGATGCTGGAAGCCAAGACCACTGCCGAACAGGCGAAGAATGGCGTGAAGATCGCCTACAGCCTGCCCAAAGAAGGCGCGCCGGTGTGGTTCGACACGTTGGTGTTGCTCAAGGACGCACCGCACCCGGAACAGGGTTTGGCTTTCATCGACTACCTGATGCGCCCTGAAGTCATCGCGCCGGTCAGTGATCACCTCTCCTACCCCAACGGCAACCGTAGCGCGACGCCACTGGTGGCCGAAGCGACCCGCAACAATCCGGCCGTGTATCCATCCGCTGAAGCCATGGCCACGTTATTCACCCTCCAGCCTCTGCCGCCCGCCACCGAGCGCGTGCGCACAAGGATCTGGAGCAAAGTCAAAAACGGTCAGTAACCGCGATGAAATCTGTAGCAGCTGCCGAGCTTGCGAGGCTGCGTTCGGCTGCGCAGCAGTCGTAAATCCGGTTAACGCGATCCTCCTGAAGCACCGCGTACTCAGAGTTTGCGACTGCTTCGCAGCCGAACGCAGCCTCGCAAGCTCGACAGCTGCTACGGGGATTGTGTTTGCCAATAACTTTTTTAATGAATTGAAGATGAGAGAAACGATGAAACCACGTGCCCGCGACCTGAACATCCAGTTCGGCCAACTGCAACCCGGCCCACTCAACGCCATCACCGATGTGCCTGGCGTCCGGGTCGGCCACAGCAATGTGCGAGGACGCACGGCAAACGGTCGCGACATCCTGACCGGCGTCACCGTGATCGAACCGCGTGCCGGTTCTACCAGCCTGCAACCGTGCTTTGCCGGTGTCCATGTGCTCAACGGCAACGGTGATGCGACCGGTCTTGAATGGATTCGCGAAGCAGGCCTCTTGACCAGCCCGATCGCCTTCACCAACACCCACAGCCTGGGTGTGGTGCGCGATGCGCTGGTTGTGCTAGACCGCGAACAGCAGCCAGATGACGGGCGACTCTACTGGAACATGCCCGTGGTGCTGGAGACCTTCGACGGCCTGCTCAACGACATCAACGGTTTCCACGTGAAGCCTGAACATGTGGCCGAAGCCCTGAGCGCGGCCGCGGGTGGTCCGGTGATCGAAGGTGCCGTCGGCGGTGGCAGCGGCATGATCTGCCATGAATTCAAGGGCGGGATCGGCACCGCTTCGCGGCGTCTGAGCAGTGCTCAGGGCGGCTGGACCGTCGGCGCCATCGTCCAGGCCAACCATGGCATCCGCAACGAACTGCGCGTCGACGGCTACCCGGTCGGGCGCTACATGGAAAAGGCCGACTCGCCGTTCCTCAAGGCATCCTTGCCAAATCCGGGCATGGGCTCGATTGTCGTCTGCCTGGCCACCGACGCGCCGTTGTTGCCGCACCAGTGCACGCGCCTCGCGCAGCGGGCCAGCCTCGGCCTGGCCCGCACCGGCGGCGGTAATGAAGACCACAGCGGCGACATCTTCATCGCCTTCGCCACCGGCAACCAGCACGTGCCGCCGGCCGCTTACGAGAACAAGCGTGCGCCGACCACCGACAACCTGAGCATGGTCAACAACGACCACATCAGCGAGTTGTTCCTGGCCGCCACCGAAGCCGTGGAGGAAGCGATCATCAATGCCTTGCTGGCCTCGGACACCGCCGAAGGCAACGGCCATGCGGTACCGGGTCTGGATGCCGGGACGCTGCTCAACGCCTTGCGTCGGGCCGGGTGGCCAGGGGATTCGACTAGCGGTACTTGAGCGCCAACCGCCAACTTTCTACGATAAATCTACGCAGCCGCTTGTTGACTCAAGCCGTTGCGTAAGTGGTGAGTGAAATGAACCCCTACCAAGCTCGCCACTTGTTTCATGCGCATCTTGAGCCTCGAGGGCTCTACTTCCTCCCCATCAAAGAGCTTTGAGGCTCTTTTTTTATCTGCACGATTTCCAGACAAGAAAAAGCCCTTGGCACGCTGTTCGCACCAAGGGCTTTTTTTGCGTTGAGTCGAAGCGACTAGACCAATCGCAGTCTAGGGGACGGGGCTGGTACTGCACCTTCACCCAGCCGCTCCCGAACAAATTCATTGGCCTTGCGCGTCATCTGGTCCAGATGCCGGTCACGCTGTTTCTCCGCATCGAGCATGGCCCGCTTGCCGTGTTTTTGCAGCAGGTAGGTATGAATCTGCCGCACCTCCAGCGAGCTGTAGATCGGCGCCACGTCCAGCACGGCCATCAAGCCATCGGTGCCGTGGTCGCGGGTGTTCATCAGCACTTGAGTCGCGCGCACGCCCACCACCTGAAACCCCATTGCCTCAAAATACGGAACCTTGGCCACCGCGCACGTCAACTCGGCATGCGGATAGCGGCCGACCATTTCCTGCAACATCCGCCGGGCAATGCCTTGGCGCCGATGGCTGGCACTCACCGCCATGTACGCAACACCGCATGCATCGGGATCGTCCTTGACCGGCAGGTACAACAGGAAGCCGATGACCTTCTCGGGGTCGTCTTCGTCGGTTGCGACGAGCAACTCCACCGCCATCCCTTTCGCCCCGTTCAACGCCTCCAGATAGAGGTGAACCTCGTAACCGATCGCGTACTGGTAAACGTTGTACAACAGGTTGCTCGGCGCGATAGCGACCATGCTGATGTCGGTCAGGTAATCGACCACCATCTGCAGGATCTGGCTATTGATGTGCTCGGGGCACGGGGTTTTGAAATGGGTGATCTGGGGCATTCGTGGCTCTGACTCTGGGGCGGACGTGAAGAGTGTGTTCGCGGACGTGCCTATCATAACGTGCTGACGTGGCCGAAGGTGGTATGACGCTCGTTCCCACGCTCTGCGTGGGAATGCAGCCCGGGACGCTCCGCGTCCCTTCCGGAGCCGAACGCAGAGCGTCCGTTGCGGCATTCCCACGCGGGAGCGTGGGAACGATCATCGACCGCCACTGATGCGCCAACCTCATGACTCGCGACGACCGTGCTACTGCTCCGGCGCAACCATGCGAAACCGGATATTGATCTTGTCGGAGACAACACCGTCGGCCCATTCCCCCTCGCCGATTTTGAAGTCGCTGCGCTTGAGCGTTAACTGGCCGTCGAAAATCCCGATGGCGTTCTCGGCCTTCAAAAGCACCGGCACCTCCACTTCACGGGTGATCCCCCTGAGCGTGAGTTTGCCGGTGATCGAGTAACGGTTGTCGCCCAGGACTTTCACGCCGGTCGATTCAAACGTCGCCACTGGATACGTTGCCGTGTTGAACCAGGCTGGCTTTTGCAATTCGCTGTTGGCGTCGCTGCTTCCGGCGTCGATGCTGTCGAGCTGGATGGTGAGCGCCGCCCGGCCTGCCGACGGGTTCGCCGTGTCGAAATCAAGCGTGGCCTCGAACTTGCGGAAGGTGCCGTATACCCGCGAAGAGAACTGTTTATAGGTGAAGGAAATCGTGCTGGCAGTTTCATTGACCTGGGTGTATTCGGCCGCCTGGACACAAGGCAACGCGCCGAATGCAAGGGCGGCCACCAGCACGGCGCAGGTCGGGAATCGGTGCTTCATGGGACTCTCCGGTTGGGCTCCCGTCTTGAGCTGAGGCGCCGCACACGTGAGCCAGCGATAGGTGGACTAAAGCAAACAAACACCGTTAATTCCACCTGCCGCTCACACTTCCGACCACCTGTCGGCCCCATGCCAATGCTGTCCGATACGGCCGCTACCAGGGTGTTTAATGACTGTCCCACCTCACCGCATCGGGAGACCGGCCATGAAATTCGTCATCATCGGAGGAAGCGGGCTGATCGGCAGCAAAGTCTGCAAGAACCTCCAGGACCTGGGGCATGAAGTCATCTCAGCGTCACCGAGTACCGGCATCAACGTCATCACCGGCGAAGGCCTGGCGGACGCGCTCAAGGGCGCCGATGTGGTGGTCGATGTGGCCAACTCCCCTTCATTCGAGGATCACGCGGCGTTGCATTTCTTTGAAACCGCCGGGCATAACCTGTTCGCTGCCGAGAAGGTAGCCGGCACCAAACACCATGTCGCCCTGTCCGTCGTGGGCACCGAACGGATGCTCGACAGTGGTTACTTCCGGGCCAAAATGGCCCAGGAAAAACTCGTCAAGGCCTCGGGCGTTCCCTACACCATCCTGCGGGCCACGCAGTTCTTCGAGTTCATTGGTGCCATTGCTTACTCGGGTCGCGAGGACGGCAACACCATCCATTTAACGTCCGCCGCGTTGCAACCTGTGGCCTCGGTGGATGTCGCCGCTGCTCTGACGGCTATCGCTCAAAAAGCGCCGACCCATCAGACCGTAGAAGTGGCCGGGCCGGATCGCCGGCCCATTGTCGAGTTCGTGAATGCGTACCTGAAACACACCAAGGACCCGCGCGAAGCCGTCCCGGATGACACGGTTCCTTACTTCGGCGCCCCGATCGATGACAAGTCCCTCACGCCCGGCGATAACCCTATCGTCGGAGCGACCCGGTTTGAAGATTGGCTAGAGACTGCACATCCCTCTTGAGTCGCCAGTGGCGATGATGACCAGCGGGTCCAGGAACTGAACCCGCTCTCATCGTTCAGATATCAGTTCTTCACAGGCAACGGCTTGCAAGCAAATCGGGCTGCGATAGGATGGCTTGCGGATTTTCGATTGCGACTCGCATGGCGAGAAGGATTGCTGATGTTCATTGGACGACTCGCCGGGCTCACCGGTTGTACCCCGAAAGCCATTCGACTTTACGAACAGATGGGGTTGATCCCGGAACCGGTTCGTCAGGGTCGATATCGCATCTACACCTCACATCACCTCACGCTCGTGCGCCTGATCCGCCGGGCGCAGATCGCCGGTTTCAAGCTCGCCGAAATGGTGCCACTCATCGCTGCAAAGAACGCTTTGAACGCCTTTCCCGTGGTACTGGCCAACGAGGCGATCGACCTCAAACGCCAACAAATTTTCGCGAAAATAGCCGACATGCAGGCCTTGGCTGATCACCTCAGCGAACTCAAAAGCGAGATCAATTGCCTTTTTGAACCGGGCACAGTGATAACGCCTCATAGCGATGCGTCGAGCGCTGGCCTAGATAGATAAACGTCGATTGCAAGGCATCTTGTGGCGCTCGTGGACAAAAGCCCAATTCGGTCCTGGCCTTGGTGATGGCGTATTCCTGCTTGACGCCGTGGAACATCCTGACCTGACTGAGCAACAGTTGCGCTGGCCGACCGGTCAAGCCGGCCCAACGCTCCTGCATCCACGCCACCGCGACCAACAACCATTTGGGCGCCAGCGGTGGCAGGCGATAGCCCGGTGAAACCTCGTTCGCGGCATCAATGATCTCGGCCAGTGAAGAGGACCGTTCATTCGCCAGAATGTAGCGCTGTCCTGACCGGCCTTTTTCTGCCGCGAGGATCATCCCGAGGGCGACATCTCGCACGTCGACAAAATTGAAATGAAAGCCTGGGTCCAGAGGCATTTGTCGCAACCTGACCGAATCGACAAACTTCAGGGTGTCAGTCAGCTTGGCCGCGTTGGGGCCGATCATCGCCGAGGGCAACACCGAGACCATCCAAAGGTTCAGGGCCTGCGCCGTATGCCAGGCCATTTTCTCCGACAGGATCTTGGACGCGTAATAGGCATTCTGGTCCTCGTCGTTCCAGTGCTCTTCATCGAGCTTCTGCCCGTTCTGACCGATGGCCGCAACGGAACTGACATACACCACGCGCTTGACCCCGGCCTTAGCCGCGGCCTGCAAAACGCGACGTGTTCCTTCCACATTCGGTTGGATAATCTCGGCGTGCGGATGCCTCGCCCAGTGCTTGAACACCGCCGCGACCTGAAACAACAGGTCCACCCCGTTCAACGCCTTGAGCATGGCCGTTTCGTCGAGCAGTTCGGCATACACCCTTTCGCAATCCAGCCCCTCGAACGCCGCCGATTCGTTCACATCACGAACCCCGGCGCGGACTCGGTAACCCTGATCGAGCAAGGCTCTGACCAAGGTATTGCCTAAATGCCCATTGGCCCCTGTGACCAGACATAACTGACTCATACAACCCTCCCTCTCGCTTGAACAACATCCGTTTTGGCGAGGACGACCTTAGGCTCTGTCCCGTGGGACAGAGTCAAGCAGTACGCGGTCACGCGGCCATTGGATTGCCGAATCAACGGGTCACCGACGAAGAATTTTCCTCCTGTTTCTGACTCAAATAAGACACAGACCGCTCAGTCGTGCCGATCAAAACCGACGCACTGCGCATTGGGCAATCCACCCTCATGGGGATGACGTCCATGAACACCACTTCCCAAGACATACCGGACACCCTTTATGGCTCACACAGCCACATTGACGAGGCCGCCATCGCCCCGCTGCTGCGTCAATACGCCGAGCCCCTGCCGGATCTGGAGGCCAAAACCTTTGGTGAAATGTTCGACCGCTACGCTGATGCGCGGGTGGTGATGATCGGTGAAGCCAGCCATGGCACTTGCGACTTTTATCGAGCCCGGGCTGCGATCACCCAACGACTGATCGAGCAGCACGGCTTCAATATCGTGGCGGTTGAAGCCGACTGGCCAGACGCAGGTCATGTCGACCGATATGTGCGGGGGCTGGTGCCCTCGGCCTGGAAACGGCATATCTTCAGCCGGTTTCCGACCTGGATGTGGCGCAACACCGATGTGAGAGCGTTCGCCCATTGGCTCCATCGGTACAACCACCAGCAAGCTCCTGAATCTCGCGTCGAATTTCGCGGTCTGGACGTTTACAGTTTGCGAAACTCCATTCATGAGGTGCTGAGTTATCTGGAAAGGACTGACCCGCACCTGGCACACGAAGCAAGGCGTCGTTATGGCTGTTTGACCCCTTGGCAGGATGATCCTGCGTTGTACGGCCATTTTGTCGAACGCAATGGCCTGATGCCCTGCGAGCAGGCCGTGGTCGACCAACTCAATGTCATGCTGGCCGAACAACTGGCCGGGCTTGTCCAATCCGACGAGGCGTTCTTCAATGCGGCGCAAAACGCCCGGGTCGTGCGGGCGGCGGAACAATACTATCGAGCGATTTATCGAGGTTCGACC
This sequence comes from Pseudomonas sp. FW305-20, assembly GCF_058788075.1. Taxonomy (NCBI): domain Bacteria; kingdom Pseudomonadati; phylum Pseudomonadota; class Gammaproteobacteria; order Pseudomonadales; family Pseudomonadaceae; genus Pseudomonas; species Pseudomonas sp. FW305-20. The sequence continues at coordinate 407,317 of NZ_JBYTAJ010000001.1, forward strand.
GCCTCCTGGAACCTGCGTGACCGCCACATGTTCGACACCTTACAGGCCCTGCTGGAGCATCGCGGCCCAAAAGCCAAAGCGGTGGTGTGGGCCCACAACTCCCATATCGGCAATGCGGCGGCCACGGAAATGGGCTGGAAAGGTCAGTTCAATATCGGTCAGCTGTGCCGCAATGCATATGGCCGCCATGTCGTGCTGATCGGCATGAGCACCGACCGCGGCCAGGTAGCAGCCGCCGATGACTGGGATGGCGAGATGCACATCAAGGACATCCGCCCCTCTCGTCCAGACAGCTGGGAGCATCAGTTCCTCAAGGCTGGTGTCCCGGCTTCATTGACCGACTGGCGAGATCCGCAGCGAAAAGACCTGCTTCGAGCCCTGTCCAAACCTTTGCTGGAGCGGGCCATCGGGGTGATTTACCGCCCCGACAGCGAGCGCAGCAGTCATTACTTCGAAGCGGTGCTGGCCGAACAGTTTGATGCAATGGTCTGGATTGAACAGACCCGTGCGGTGACGGCACTGGCGCTGCCGAAAAGCCAGGAACTGGAGCCCGAAGACGACACCTTCCCGTTTGGTGTGTAACACCGAGCGTATCGCCTAATGCCGATCAGTTAAGCCAAACGCAATCTGTAGCAGCTGGCGAAGCCTGCGTTCGACTGCGCAGCAGTCGTAAAATCTGAGTTCGAGGTTTATCTGAAACACCGCACTGCCTCATTTAACGACTGCTGCGTCCGAACGCGGCCCGAACCGAACGCAGGCTTCGCCAGCTGCTACAGGTTGTGTCGTTCCTTAACTGATCGGCATTAGGGAGTATCGGCTGCGACTGTCGAGACTTGGGCTCATGCATCCGAACGCCCCTGAGCTGAGGCGCTGGCGGATTCTCGCTGCCAGGCCCGCTGCAACAGCTTGATGACCTCGGCATCCGAGGTCTGGGTAAAGTCCATGTACCAATGGCCGATCGACATCAGCCAATCGGGAATGATCGGGCATATCAGCTCATCCACCTCACTGCGCAACGCCTCCGCCGTCTCGATCGGCGCCACCGGCACAGCGACGACGATACGAGACGGCGCCTGCGCACGTACCGCCTGGATCGCCGCCATCATCGAGGCGCCTGTTGCCAGGCCGTCGTCGATCAGGATCACCACCTGATCCTTGAGTTGCAAAGGCGCGCGCGTTCCCCGGTAAACCTGCTCGCGGCGTAACAGCTCGCGGGTTTCCCGTGCAACCACTTCATCGAACGTGGCCGGATCAATCGGGTGAACCCGCAGCGCCTGTTCATTGAGGATTTGTATGCCGCCGCTGGCGATGGCGCCCATCGCAAACTCTTGATGAGACGGAACACCCAGTTTGCGCACCAGCATCAGGTCCAGACGAACATCCAGTGCCGAGGCCACTTCATAGGCCACCGGCACACCGCCACGGGGCAAGGCGAGGACGATGACATCGGGGCGATGGGCGTATTGGCGCAACGGTTCTATCAGCCGTCGACCGGCAGCGGCCCGGTCTTGCAGGATGGTGGGCGATGAGGGACTCATTTGAAAACCTCCTCAGGCGATCACACCTGTCGGTTCGCATCACAGGGTCACTAGCGAAGTGTCGGTCTGACGGAGCTGACATCAAGTTCAGTCTGAAGGCCCTCTAGACCGCCAAAATGCTGCAAGGCACCTGATACAGAATATGTTCGGTCGTGCTGCCCAGAAGCTTGCCCACCCCATGGGACTGGACTCTGCCCATCACAATCACATCCACTTGATGCGCGTTGGCGAACTCGCTCAGGACCTTAACGGGATGTCCCTCGATGAAATGCCGACGATCAGAGGGCACACCGAATCGCCCGGCCAACTTGAGGAATGATTTTTCCAGGTCTTTGCGCAGCGCCTTCGTGAGCTCAGCCAGGGTCAAACCGCCCATGTCCGCCAGGAACGCGGCCGAAATATTGCAGGCGTACAGCAAATGCAACTCGGCATCACACTGCAGGGCGAGACCGCACGCTTGCTGGATGATCCGGTCATTCAGTTCATCGTCGCAAGACGCAGCATCCGACACTTCCACCGCTGCGATGACCTTGCGTGGCAACACGTAACCGCCGCCGCCCAACAGATAAAGCGGTATCGGACAATGACGCAGCAAATGCCAATCCAGAGGCGTGAAAAAAGCGCGTTTAAGCGCTGATTCGTGCTGAACCTCCTTGATCAACAGGTCAGGCTGCATTTCCATGACGTGATCAAGAATGGCTTCGCGCATACCATCAGCCCAAGCCACCTCAGTGGTGGTGTTGATGCCCCCGCTGCGCAGAGTTTTTGCCTGAGCCTTGAGCCAATCCTCATGATCCTGCCGATAGCGCTCTCGAGCACTTTCCCGATCGCCAGATTCGAGCAGCGACAACATATCCAACGATGGAATCAAGGCGGCGATATGCAAACTTGCACCGCAGGTCATGGCCAGCGCGGCGGCATGGTTTATTGCCTGGGAATGGCGCAGGGCCGGGTTGATGATCAGTAACAACCGTTGATACTGGCTCATGATCTGCCTCCAGTGGGGTGGGTCTTCGGCGCTCGCTGTCCATCGACCGTTGCCGAGGCCGAATCCAGATTCCTCCTCCAGCATTTCCCTGCCATTGATCTACATCAAACACCTGTATAAAGCATAGACACCCGTCGAAACGGCGTGATCGCGCTCACCCCTTGACGTTCGACCTGACCGCCAGAATGCTGCCCGGCACCGAGTACAACGCCCGCTCGGTGTTGCTGCCGATCAACCGGTCGACACCCACCCGATGCACGGTGCCCATCACCACCACATCGGCCAGGTATTGCTCGACAAACTCACTGATCACCGGCACCGGCAGGCCCATGACGAAATGCCGTCGCTCCGGCGGCACACCGTATCGATCCGCCAGGGTGACAAACGCCAGGTGCAAGGATTGGCGCAGCTCCTCAACGAAATCCGCCCCCCAGCCACCGCTGATCAACGGTGCATCACCATTGAAAGCCGGCGACAAGTCATAGGCATAAAGCAGGTGCAGCGGCGCATCGCATTGCAGCGCCAATGCGTTGGCGGTCTGGATGATGGTGTCGTTCAGGCCACTGATCTGGGTCGAGGGGTCGAGCGGGTCCACCGCGGCGACAACCCGGTGCGGCAAGCTGTAACGGGTCTGATTGACCAGGTGCACGGGGACCGGGCATTCGCGCAGCAAGTGGCAATCGAGCGGGGTGATGAACACTCGCCTGAGTACCGGTTCCAACGTGGCATCCTTGATCAACAGGTCCGGCTTGAGCTCTTCGACAGTTTTCAAGATGTCGGGCAGTGGATGGGTCGTGAAGACCACTTCGACCGTCACCTCCAGCCCCTGACCGCTGAGCTGCTCGATCTCGTCGGCCACCCAGCGGCGATAGCGGCGCAAATAGCGTTGATAGCCTGCGTCGTCGGTTTTCTCTTCCCACAAATGCACGATCGGCACCGGTTCGACAAAGGCCCGCACGTCCAGCGCAGCCCCGCTCGCCTTGGCCAGCGCGACAGCACGGAGCAAGGCTGGAGACTGGTGCAGGGTTTGATCGGCGATCAGCAACAAACGTTGATATTGACCCATCACACACCTCGGCTCGACACCGGCCCTCAAGCGCCGGCAAATCCAAGACTGCTCCCGTTGCCCCTTGCCCCGGGTTGATTTACATCAAACATGAGCCAATGAGTGCCTGGTATCGCGACTTTCTGATCCAGATCAGATTCAAGCGCCGCTGGCGGGGTAAAAAGGAATGAACCGCGTGGTTGAATACCGCGCGCCAGCCTTTCAAACCGGATGGAGGATCACCGATGCTCACTGTCAAAGACCACAATGATCGGGCGGCGGCTGCCTACGCGGCAGTGACCGGACAATACTGGATTGAAGCGCTCAAGGATGGCCGCCATGTATTGATCCGGCCGCTGGCGGAAAAAGACCGCGAACGTGAATACGCCTTTATCAAGCGCTTGTCCCCCCAGTCCCGGCATATGCGCTTTCTCGCGCAGATCAACGAACCCGGCGCCGCCATGCTCAACCAGTTGATGGACACCGACAACAAACAGCGCCTGGCCTACATCGCGCTGGTTCATGAAAACGGCCAACTGATCGAGATCGGCGTCAGCCGCTACGCCGCCACCGGCGAACACGAATGTGAATGCGCCGTAACGGTCGCCGATGAATGGAAGCACCTGGGGCTGGGCACGTTACTGATGGAGCATCTGATCAAGGCCGCCCGCAAGAACGGTTTTCGCCAGATGTATTCGGTGGATGCCTCCAGCAACGTGCCGATGCGCGACCTGGCCAAAGCCCTGGGTTTCGAGACACACAACGATCCCGATGACAGCTGTCAGGTCATCCATCGTCTGTCCCTGTAAAAAACACCCCGTAATGTTCCGGCCAACGGTTCATCGCGGGGTGCCCACTAACGCGCCTCCAACGTCAGCGCCAGCCAAACCGGGTCACCACACGTCGGGCAGCCCGCGCCGTCACACGCCGGTTTGATGCAGATCAAACCGCAAATCCCGGCCAGCGGCAGCATCGGCATCAAGTACCCACATCCAAGGCCATTCGGCCAGCGTTTGATTTAAAGGAGAGGTGTCATGTCCGAGCAATCACGTTTCATGCTGGTCGCTTCGCCCCTGATGGAAAACAGCCCTGCTTTCGACCGCGCCGCCGCGCTGGCCAAGGCTGAAGATGCAGCGCTGCACATCGTGGCCTTCGATTACCTGGAAGGCCTGGCGACCGCCGGCATGGTCAATGAACAGGCCCTGGAGCAGATGCGCCTGGGGTATGTCGAGCGCCATCGTCAGTGGCTGGAAGAACAGGCTCGCCCGTTGCGCAAAATCGGCGTGACCGTCACCACGGAAGTGGTCTGGGTTGAACGCCCCTTGCAGGAAATCCTGATCCACCTCAAAGAGCAGCCGATGGCCGTGCTGATCAAAGCGCTGGAACCCTCGTCGCGGCTGTCGCGGATGATGTTTACGCCCCTGGACATCCACTTGCTGCGCGAATGCCAGGTACCGCTGCATTTTGTCAGCCATGTACAGCATGCCTTGCCGCGCAGGATTGTCGCGGCAGTCGACCCCTTCCATCGCGACGGTCAATACAAAGGCCTTAATGACCGAATCCTGCATGAAGCGGTGAAACTGGCGACGGCGTGCAACGCACAAGTCGACGTCCTCTACGCCTATGACCTGTCGTCAATCGGCGCCGATGAATTCGGCTTCGACAACGCTTCCGCGTTCTTTTCCTCGAGCAACGCCAAGACCCTGTTCGATGCACAGGGCGAGGTCTTCAATGACTTGGCCGAGCGCAACGGCATCCCACCGGAGCGACGCCACATGGTCATGGGCAACCCGGCCAAGGTTCTGGCCAGTTACGCCGATGCCTATAACGTCGACGTGATCGTCATGGGGCGCGTCGGCCATAACGGCCTGGAGCGGCTGATTGGCAGCACGGTGGAACACCTGCTGTACAAAATGCCCTGCAGCGTCTGGGTGGTGGCGCCGGAAGAACTGGCTGATTGGGGAGTGTCATAAATTTCTGCACGTTAATGTCACTGTCCGGCACCGCCCTCAGCCTTCGACCGTCGACGCGAGCGCAAACCCGACGCAGACTTCGAATCCATCCGTTCGACCTGTCGCCGGCGATACCAGCCGTATTTTCGCGTTGACGCCCTGCACAATGGTTTTGGCAATCGCCAACCCCAACCCTGAACCGCTGGTTTCACTGTTGCCCCGCACAAAGCGCTCGGTGAGCCGCTGCAACACCGGCTCGGGCACCGGCGGGCCACCATTGACCACACGCAGCAGCGCCTGGTCGGTAAGACTGACTTCGACCGGTTGATCCGCGGCGCCATACTTGAGCGCGTTCTCGATCAGGTTGCGCAACAGGATGGCGAAGGCGTCCGGATCAATCGTCGAGTACACGCTCGTCTGGGTTGGCAGGTGCAACTCGATCCGGTGCCCACTGTTGTGGTTCCACTCATCGACCACATGGGCCAACAACGGAATGAGGTCCTGGGGCGTTTCGGACAACAGCCCTCCTCCCTCGGCCTTGGCCAGCTGCATGAGTTTTTCCGAGAGCCGCGCCAGTTCGCGCAACGAGGTTTCGATTTTAGCCGCGCGTAACCGCAACGGGCCTTCAGGCGCTTCGTGACGCAAACGCTGGATCTGCGCCAGGGTCGCGGCCAGTGGCGTGCGCAGTTCATGGGCGCTGTTGGCCGTAAAGCTGCGCTCGGCCTCCAAAGCCTTGCGCAAGCGCTCCAGCAGATGATTGACCGCCTCGGCCAACGGGCCGATTTCAGCCGGCAATCGCGCCATGTTGATCGGCGACAGATCACCCACGCCGCGCGCCTCCACGGCACGACGATAGGCCAATACACTGCGCAAGCTGATGCGCACAAACATCCAGGTGCCAAACAGGCTGATGGGAATCAGCGCCAATAATGGCAACAACAAGGCAAGCAACGCTTCCCGCGCGGCTTCACGGCGATGTTTCAGAGGTTCGGCGATTTCGATGAACACCGTCTCACGCAGCGCACTGGCGCCATACAGACGATATTTTTTAGTGGTTGAAAAGCCTTCGACCGGTTGTTTGTTGAAGATCTTCGGGTTGGCGTCGTGGGACTGCATCAGGATCTCGCCCTTGGCATCGCGCACCAGATACGTCAGGTATTCATTGTGCATTTTCAGGGTGGCGACATGCTGCGCTTCACGGGGGTTTTCCCGGTTGCTGATTTCCAGCACAGCCAAGGGCAAGATGCGCTGCGCAGTCTCTTCCAGCGCACTGTCGAACGCCTCGTTCAATTCATGTTGCACCACCAGCCAGGCGCCGACGGTCGCCGCCAGCCACAGTAAGGTCGTGCCCAACGTCAATCCCAGGCCGAGACGCTTTTGCAGGCTTGACGACGGCTTCATGCGGACATCAACCGATAGCCCATGCCCCGCACGGTTTCAATCAGGTCGCGCCCGAGTTTTTTACGCAGACGGCTGATATAGACCTCGATGGTATTGCTCTCGATTTCGGCGCCGAAGGCATACAGCCGTTCTTCCAGCTGCGACTTGGACAGCAGCGCGCTGGGGCGCTGCACAAACGCCTCGAACAGCGCCCATTCCCGCGCCGTGAGGTCCACCGTCGCACCGGCCCGCTGAACCGTACGGGCACTCATGTCGACCTGCAAATCACCGAGCTTGATCTGCGGATTGGGGTTGCCGCTATAACGCCGGGCCACCGCCGCCACACGAGCCGAGAGCTCAAACAGGTCGAACGGCTTGACCAGGTAGTCGTCGGCGCCCGCGTTGAGGCCAGCGATACGATCGGAAATCTGATCCTGGGCAGTCAGGATAATCACCGGGGTCACATCCCCTGCCGAGCGTTGCTGACGCAAAAAATCCAGCCCACGACCGTCCGGGAGCATCAGGTCCAGCAGGATCAGGTCGTAAGGCGTGGTGCGCACGCTGTTGCGCGCATGGTCCAGGCGCTGCACCCAATCGACTGCGTGGCCGTCATCGGCGATCTGCTCGCGCACCGCCTCCCCCAACCCGGGTGCGTCCTCGACCAATAAAACCCGCATCTGGCACCTCCTGTGATGGTTGTCGTGCAGCACCTTAAACGCCTTACCTGACGTGAATCTGAAGATTCAGCTGGTTGTCAGGAATGCACCTTAGGGTATGCCACAGACGCCGACCTCGGCAGGAGACAGATCATGAAATCAGGTTTTATTGCCAACGCCGCGCTGTTGAGCCTGCTGCTCAGCGGTTACGCCCTGGCCGATGACGACTGCAGCGACCCGGTGAGCGACTGGCAACCGCGCGAAACCTTGCGCCAGCAGGTTGAGCGGCAATACGGCTGGAGCGTGCAGCGGATCAAGGTCGACGACGGTTGTTACGAGCTCAAGGGCTTGGACCGCAAGGGTAATGCCATCGAAGCCAGCTATTCACCGGCATCGCTGCGCCTGCACACACTCGAGATCCATTTCCGGGACGACGGCGATGCCAGGGACTACCTCGGCAGCCCGCTCAGCGAATGACACCTCACCTGTCGATGAGTTTTTCCTGCGTTTCAGGTTGCTGTCAGCAAGCAGGTCCAGGCTCTCGACCTAACGATCAAAAGGACACCGCCATGAAAAAGATCATCGCAGCAACTTGCCTCGTCGGCGCCATTGCCCTGCCGGGGCTGGCCCAGGCCCGTGAAGTGACCTTGACCACACAGCTCAAGGACTACGGCGGCAATGATGCCTACCTGGCGATCTACGTCACCGACGCCAATGGCCAATACCAGAAAACCCTCTGGGTGGCCGGCAAGAAGGCCAAATATTACAAGCACCTGGGCGACTGGGCCCGTGGCAGCGGAATGAACCCAAGCGAGTTTGACGGGGTCAGCGGCGCCAGTGTCGGCAGTGGGCGCACGCTCAAAGTCAGCGTCGAACTGGCAGACACCCTGATTGATGCGGGGTATCAGATCCGCATCGACAGCGCCGTCGAGGACAAACGTGACGCCCGCGCCGATGTCAGCGTACCCCTGACGTCCAAGGGTGCAGGCAAGCCAGCGACCGGCAGTACCTACGTCGACTCCTTTACTTACGATCTGTAGCACCCGCCATTACTGGAGGCTGAACATGCTTCGCCAGTTCCATTCCCTACCTGGCCTGATCGCCGCCCTGTTGGTCATGTTGTTGGCCATCAGCGGCGCGATCCTGTCTGTCGACCCGGCGCTGGAACGCCTGCACAGCACGTCCACTCCTGCCGGACAACTCAACGTCGGCCAACTGGCCGGGCGCGTTGCCAGCCACTTTCCCGGCGTGGAGCAGATCCAGCGCACAGCGTCCGGCACGGTGATCGTCTACTACAACCAGAACGGCCAGGCCGGGGCGCAAAAGGTCGACCCACTGACCGGCCAAGGCCTCGCCCCTTACGAGCCCTCCGCGTTCTCACGTTGGGTGAAAGACCTGCACCGCTCGATGTTCCTTGGTACGCCGGGCCATGGTGTGTCGAGTGTCGGCGCGCTGTTCATGCTGATGTTGTCGGTGTCCGGTGCGCTATTGCTGGCCCGGCGCCTGGGTGGCTGGCGCAACCTGCTGCGGCCACTGCGGGGCACCTTCAGCCAGCGCTGGCATGCTGAAGTCGGGCGACTGGCCTTGCTCGGGCTGCTGCTGTCGGCATTGAGCGGGCTCTACATGTCCGCCACCACCTTTGGTTTTATCGCCGACGGCAGTCAGAGTGAGCCCGCCTTCCCCGCCCACGTCAGCGCCGGCCCGGCCTTGCCGGTGGCGAAGCTGCAAGCCTTGCAGGCCACCGACCTGAACGACCTGCGCGAGCTGGTCTACCCAAGCCCTGGCAACCCGCACGATGTGTTTTCCCTGCGCACGGCCCAGGGCGACGGCTACGTGGATCAGGCCAGCGGCGCTTTGCTGTCCTATCAAGCCCATGACTCGATGCACAACCTCTACGAATTGATCTATCAGTTGCACACCGGCGAAGGCCTCTGGTGGCTGGGTCTGCCGCTGGGGCTCTGCGCCCTCTGCGTGCCATTGATGAGCGTGACCGGCATCCTGTTGTGGTGGCGCCGCCGCAAGGCTGGCCCGAACATCCGCCACAACAGCCCTGCCCACTGCGCCGACAGCGTGATTCTGGTGGGCAGTGAAAACAACAGCACCTGGGGCTTTGCCAACACCTTGCATGAAGCCTTGCACCAAAGCGGCCATCAGGTGCATAGCGCGGCGATGAATGAATGGGTTGGCGATTACCGCAATGCCCAACGGGTGTTCATCCTCACCGCGACCCATGGTGACGGCGATGCGCCGGCCTCGGCTTCGCAGTTCCTGGCCCGGCTGGGCAAAACCGGCCTCAAGCCTGGCCTGCCCTTTGCCGTGCTGGGCTTTGGCGACCGCCAGTTTGCGCAGTTCTGTCAGTACGCCCATCAGGTGCAGGACGCGATGTTGCAGGCCGGTGGCTCGTCATTGCTGGAGCTGGAAACCGTCAACCGCCAATCCTCTCAGGAGTTTGCGCGCTGGGGCCACGCGTTGGGCGAAGTGTTGGGGCAGGACCTGACGCTGGTTCACACCCCGCAGCAGCCGCATACGCATCCATTGCAGCTGACAGAGCGGATTGCCTATGGCGAACAGGTGAATGCGCCGACCCACGTACTGCGCTTCAAAGCCTGCGGCGAGCTGCCGGAGTTTCTGGCCGGCGACCTGGTCGGGATTCTGCCTCCGGGCAGCCCGATCCCTCGCTTCTACTCGCTGGCCAGCGGTTCGCAGGATGGCGTGCTGGAGATCTGTGTGCGTAAACACAACGGCGGCATGTGCTCGGAATTCCTTCATGGCCTGGACATCGGCGCGCAGATCGAAGCCTTTATCCAGCCCAACCCGCAATTTCGGCCGGCATCGGGCACGCACCCGGTGATCTTGATCGGCGCCGGTACCGGCATCGGTCCCCTGGCCGGTTTTATCCGCAACAACAAGGCCCGACACCCGATGCACCTGTATTGGGGCGGGCGCAACCCTGACTCGGACTTCCTCTATGAACCGGAGCTCAACCAATACCTGTCGGACCGACGCCTCACGGCACTGCGCGCCGCCTTCTCTCAGGTTCAGGACCGCAGCTACGTACAAGACCGGTTGATCGGCGATGCCCTGGCCTTGCGCCGACTGATTGAAAAAGGTGCCCAGGTGCTGGTGTGCGGCAGCCGCGAAATGGCCAAAGGCGTGATGCAGGCCCTCGATGAAGTGTTGGCACCTCTCAATCTGAGTGTGCTGACCCTCAAGGCACAAGGACGCTACCGTGAAGACGTCTACTGAGTTGCAGCGCTATAGCCTGAACGGCGAAACCATGGGCACCCGCTACACCGCCCTGTTTTATGCCGGGGCCGGGATCGATACCGACGACGTTGGCCATCGCCTGGCACACGCCGTGGCCCGGGTGGATCAGCAAATGTCCACCTGGAAACCCGACTCGGACCTCAACCGCCTCAACGCCGCCCCCGAGCAGGAATGGGTGGCCGTGCCCAAGGAACTGGCCACGGTGCTGTCTGCTGCGTTGCGTGTCAGTCAGCAGTCCGGCGGCGCCTTCGACATCGCTGTCGGTGATCTGGTTAACGCCTGGGGGTTCGGCCCCGGGGAGCAGACGGTCACAGAGCAGGCGATTGGCACGATTGCGTCCCACGCCCGGCTGTTAGCCAGCGCCGCGTTAGTGGTTGACCCGCAACGCAATCAGGTGCGCAAGCGCGTGCCGCTGAACCTTGATTTGAGTGGCATCGCCAAAGGTTTTGGCGTGGATGAACTGGCGCGTTGCCTGGAGGGTTTGGGCATCACCCGCTACTTGGTCGGCATCGATGGCGAGATGCGCGCCCGGGGCGTCAAACCTGACGGCCAGTGCTGGGTCGTGGCCCTGGAAAAGCCCAACCGGGGCGTGCGGGAAGTCATGGGCGTGATGGAACTTGGCGATGCCGCTATCGCGACCTCCGGGGACTATCGACATTGGGTGGACGTGGCCGGTCAGTCCTATGCTCATACCATGAACCCGGCGACCGGCGCGCCGCTGTGCAACCCGCTTGCCGCCGTCACCGTGGTGGCGGCCTCGTGCATGCTCGCCGATGCCTGGGCCACGGCGCTGATGGTCCTGGGCGAAACCGAGGGCCCGCGCCTGGCTCAGGAGCGCGGGATGGACGCGTTGTTCGTGCTGCGCGAGGGTGAACAATTCAAAGAAATATCCATTGTCGGCGGCCAGTTGCAGGCGCAGATTGAAACCCGCTGACGCCGATTGCCGGACCGCTTGGAACCCGCCCTACTTGAACCGCCCAATGACAGGGAGTCCCGTTAAACAATGAAATTCATGCACAGGCACACCGAGGCACACCGAAGCGATCGTATCGGCTGGCTCCGCGCCGCTGTCCTGGGCGCCAACGACGGGATCGTCTCCACCGCCAGTCTGCTGATCGGCGTCGCGGCCGCCAACGCCAGCCACGCCACGTTGCTGGTCACCGGTATGGCGGGGCTGATGGCCGGCGCCATGTCCATGGCCGCTGGCGAGTACATTTCCGTGCACTCCCAGGCCGATACCGAGCGCGCCGATCTGTCCCGCGAACGGGCAGAACTGGCGAGCGACCCGAAAGCCGAACACATCGAACTCGCCAACATCTACATGCATCGCGGCGTATCACCCGAACTGGCGCATCAAGTGGCCGATCAATTGATGGCCCATGACGCATTGGGCTCTCACGCCCGGGACGAGCTGGGCATCAGCGCCACCCTCACCGCCAAACCCTTGCAGGCCGCCCTGGCCTCCGCCGCCAGTTTCGTGGTGGGGGCCGCGTTGCCTCTGGCCGTGACTTTTTTCGCGCCGCAGCACAGCGTCGGGCCCTGGATATCGGTCATGTCATTGGTGTTTCTTGGGACATTGGGCGCCATTGCCGCCAAGGCAGGCGGGGCCAAGGTTTTGACCGGCGCCTGGCGGGTGACATTCTGGGGGGCTCTGGCCATGGGGATTACGGCGCTGGTGGGGCACTTGTTTGGCGCAGTGGTCTAGCGGGGGCGTCCTCAAAGGGCGCCGTGCCCCTAGACCAACCGCTCGATCTTCTGATGCTGCCAGACCATCTTGTAATACGCCGTCTGCAACACCAGCATCCCCAGATACGCCACCGGAAACGCCATCCACACCCCTTGCAACCCGAAGTGCCCGTCCAGCACATACGCCACCGGCAACTGCACCCCGACCACACAAAAAATCGAAATCGCCATCGGCACCAGCACCGAGCCGCTGGCGCGCATGATGCCGCCGACAATCGCCTGGAAGCCGAACACCAACAGGCTCCACAGCATGATGTGCAACAAATGCTCCGCCTTCGCCCGGGTGGAATCATCCGTGAGGAACAACCCCATCAACCAGTGCGACAACAGATAACCCAACACCACCAAACCACCGGTCAGGCACACATTGATCAACAGCCCCGTGCGCAGAATCGGCCCCATGCGTTCAAGCCGCCCTGCCCCAATCGCCTGAGCCCCGAGAATCGACGCCGTAATCGCAATCGACAACGCCGGAAACTGCACGTAATTGACGATCTGCGTCACCGCGCCATACGCCGCCGTCGCCTGCGAACCGTGCTGATTCACCAACGCCAGAATCACCAACTCCGACACCGACAACACCACCATCTGCAACCCGGTCGGCAACCCGATGCGCAACACCTTGCCGAGAATCACCAGGTCCAGGCGCATCGCCGCAAACATCTCCCGATCCGGCGCCAACGGATGCCCCTTGCGAATCAACCGCCACGCCAGCCACCCCATCGCCGACAAATTACCCGCCAACCCCGCATACGCCGCACTCTGAATCCCCATCATCGGCAACCCAAACCAACCCCGAATCAACGCCGGCGTCAGCGCCAACCCGATACACGTCGACACCACCAACGCAATCAGCGGCGACATCGTATCGCTCACCCCACGCAGCAATTGAGTGAACAACACATAGACCAGAAGCGACGGCATGATCCACATCATTACCTGGGAGTAGGACACCGCATCGTCGATAACATCAGCCGGCGTGCCCAAACCTTCCAGGGCAGGCCTTGCGAACACGCTGCCGAGTACTGCCGCTGTCAGGCCGATCATTGCGCCTAATAGCAAAGTTGTGCCGGCGATGGTTTTCACCAGATGCGGCTCACGCGCCCCCCACGCTTGACCGATGAGCACGCCAGCACCCGCGCCGAGGCCGATGACCAGGGCGATGAAGAAGAAGACGATGGGGAACATGCCGGACACGGCAGCCAGGGCTTGGGTGCCGAGCATTTGACCGATGTAGATGCTGTTGATGGTGCCCGACATGGATTGGAGGAAATTGGAGAGGACCATGGGGGCGAGGAAAAGGAGGTAGGTTTTCCAG